>JBQTGV010000001.1:0-65856 GCA_052390515.1 Candidatus Eiseniibacteriota bacterium
CGGCCGGCGCGCTCACGTCGCTCGCCGGCGTCGCGCTGGTCGGGTCGTCCTCGCTCTTCCACGCCGCCGACACCGAACCCGCGCGCGTGCTCGGCGACGCGATTTTCGCCACGTCCGCGCTCACCTGGGCGATCTACACGGTGCTGGGCAGGCGTCTCGCGGCGAAGGTCCCGGCGGTCACGAGCATCCTGCTGTGCTCGCTCCTCGGCTGCCTGCTGCTCGCGCCGTTTGCCTGGGCGAAGGACGGAGTGCCCGACCTCGCGCGCTGGTAGGGCACGGCGTGGCTCAACGTGCTCTACCTGGGCTCCTTCGGCACGGCCATCGCCTTCGTCACCTACTACCTGGCGGTGCGCATCGGCGGACTCGGCAGGACGATGCCCGCGCTCGGACTCGTGCCGCTCTTCGGCGTGATCGGCGCCGCGGTCCTGCTCGGCGAGCAGCTCACGCCGCTGCATGCAGCCGGTGGCGCGCTGGTCATCACCGGCATCTTCATTCCCGCGACGGCCGCGCGCTGACGGAGACCGCGTGCGCGCGGCACGCTACCCGTACAGGTGCGCGACGAACTCCCCGTATCCGTTGTATAGCTTCGTCGGCACCATTTCGCCCGTGTCGATCAGCCGCTCCATCTTCTGCGACCAACGCGGATGCGGCACCTCCGGATCGACGTTCGACGTGAAGGGGTACTCCTGCGGCTGGAGGTCGCTCCAGAAGGTGCCCGGCTGCACCGCGGTGAAGCGGATCGACACCATCGCCTTGGCGCTCTTGTAGCCGTACTTCCACGGCACCACCATGCGCCACGGCGCGCCGTTCTGCTTGGGAAGCTCGTGTCCGTAGATCCCCGTGGCGACGAAGGTCAGCTCGTTCATCGCCTCCGCCATCGTCAGCCCTTCGTAGTAGGGCCACGGGTACCAGTGCTGGGTCTTCTGGCCGACGGCGTTCTCCGGATCGAGGAAGCTCACGAACGCGACGTGCGTCGCCGCGTTCTGCACCCCGACCTTCGCGGCAACTTTCGCGAAGGGGAAGCCGGCCCACGGCACGGCCATCGCCCAGCGCTCGACGCAGCGGTGGCGATAGGTGCGCTCCTCGATGCCGAGCTCCCGGATCAGCTCGTCCACGTCGTACGTGCCGGGCCGATCGCAGAGGCCCTCGACCCTCACCTGCCAGGGCCGCGTGCGGAAGGGCTCGGCCAGCCGCCACACCCGCTCCTTGTCCGTGGTGAACTCGTAGTAGTTGTTGTACGTGGCGGTCGGGCGTTCCTCGGTGAGCGCGCGGTCCAGCACGTACCTCGGGTTGCGCGCGGGTGGATAGAGCGCCGGGTTGGGGTTGCCGGTAGGGATACCGACGGGCTTCCACTCGGCGTCCCCCTGAGCACCCGCGTTGCCGGGGCTGCAGCCGGCCACCCCGGCCAGTGCGCCGACACCTGCCAACCCGAGCGCCTTCAGGATCTCGCGGCGGTTCAGCCAGACCGACTCGGGCGTGAGCAGGCTCTCCCGAATCTCCCAGCCCCTCGCGATGCGGATGTTCGCCATCGTCTCTCCTCTCAGGCGACGCGCCCGCGCGCCGCGATGCTCCAGACGTCCTCGACCCTCTCGCCGCGGACGGCGATCAGCCGCTCGTGGAGGTTCACCGCGACGCAGGCATGGTTCGGGACGATGCGCACGCGGCTCCCGATGCGAAGATCGGCGGCGCCGGCGGCATCCTCGATGGCGCCGTGCTCCTCCCACACGCGCTCGACGCGAAGCTCCGGCCTGCCGGCTACCTGCCCGAAGCCTTCGGCACCACCACGTGCCCGATCCGAGCTCAACGTCTTGGAGCCCGCGTCGACCACGATCCGCCGCGGAGACGGCCGCGCCACGATCGTCGCCAGCACGGTCAGCGCACAGCGTTCCTCGGGGACGACGCCGAGCCCCACCTGGGTACGGTCGTGGAACACGTAGTTCCCGGGGCGGATCTCCGTGACGCCGGGCACGCGCGCGGAGTGCCGCACCGTCGGGGTCGAGCCCACGCTCACGACCGGGCAGTCGATGCCGGCGCTCCGGATCTCCTCCGCGGTCCCGACCAGGCGCTCGCCCTCGGTGCGGCCGGCGGCGGCGACGGCCTCGGGCGAAGCGGCCTCGTACGCGTGCCCCGCGTGGGTCATCACGCCGAGAAGGCGGAGACCCGGTCGCCTCGCGATGCCCCGGGCCAGCTCCACGGCAGCCGGTCCGGGAGCCACTCCCGTTCGCCCCATTCCCGAGTCCACTTCGAGCAGGACCGGGACCCACGTTCCGGCGCGCCGGGCGCCCTCGTCCCAGCGCGCAGCGCCTTCCGCCGATTCTATGAGCACGGCGACCGCCGCGTCACGCGCCCGGGCGATGATCCGCCCGATCTTCGCCGGATCGACGACCGGCGTGGCGATGAGCAGGTCGGTGAACCCAGCGTCGAGGAACGCCTCCGCTTCCGTGGGCTTCGCCACCGTCCCGCCGACGGCGCCTGCCGCGATCTGCCGCCTCGCGATCTCGGGGCACTTGTGTGTCTTCCAGTGCGGGCGGAGCGCGACGCCCGCGCTCCGGGCGAGATCGGCCATGTCTCGGAGATTCCGCTCCAGCACGTCGAGATCGACGAGCACGGCCGGCGTCTCGAGCTCCGAAAGCATCCGTGATCACCGCGCGCCGGCGCCGGCGGTCAGCACGTCGAAGGTCTCCCGGCCGTGCCGCTGCACCGCGGGCACGATGCCGCCCGCCGACTGGATCGTGAGCGCGATCTCCGACGACGCCTCCGTGCGGTACTCCCGGCCGTCGAGCTCCACGATTCCCTCGGCGGCGCGGATGCGCACCGGCATCCCGTCCCGGACGCGCGCGTGGAACTCGGGATCGGTGACGACGAAGTGCGGCACGGCCTCGTTGACGAGGTTGCGGCGATGGATGAAAGCGAACGACTTGGCGAGGACGGCCGCGACGCCCGCATACTTGAGGGCCCACACCGCGTGCTCACGGGAGCTGCCCGAGCCCCAGCCCTCGCCGGCGACAAGGATGCGCTCCCCGCGTGCGAGACGTTCGCCGAAGTCGGGGCGAACGTGGTGGAATGCGACCTTGCCGATCTCCTCCGGCGCCGTCAGGTGGCAAAACTCCCCCGGGATCATCGCGTCGGTGTCGACGTGGTCGCCGAATAGCTGCGCCTTCGCGGCGATCACCGGGCCGGCCGCGCGCGCGGCAGTCTCGCCGGCGGCGCCCGCGAAGGACGCCTCGACGACGGGCTCCGGTTCGGTGACGTGGACGGACGCCGGCGCCGGCCGCTCCAGGTAGCGCGCGAACTCGTCGCGGGAGATGCGCGCCAGGATCTGCCGCGGGTCGGTCACGACCAGGTCCAGCGAGCTGGCCGCCACGGTCGTGGCCGACGCCAGCCACGCGATCGAGCCCGGCCCCATGCGGTTCTCGAAGTTCCGGTTCTGGCTGGTGAGCCAGTTCTCCCCGGGACCGGCCTTGTCGGAGGCGATGCCCAGACACATCGAGCAGCCCGGAGGCCCGATGCGGAAGCCGGCCTCGTCGTACACGGCGAGCAGTCCCTTCCTCTCCAGGCTCGCGCGGACTTCCAGGGAGCCGGGCACGACGAGCCGGTTCGGGGAGGGCGCCGGCTTCCGACCGCCCCGCATGGACTCGCGCAGCACGAGCGCGGCGAGTACGAGCTCCTCCTCGGTCGTGGTGCACGCCCCGATGAACATGCCGTCCATCTTCTTGCCGGCCACCTCGTCCACAGGAAACACGTTGTCCGGAGAGAACGGCTTCGCCACGTACGGCACCATCTTCGCCAGATCGAACGTGTGGCGATGCACGTACTCCGCATCGTCGTCGGCACGGAAGTACAGCGCGGCGTCGTTGCAGCCCCGGCGGCGCGCCAGCAGCTCCGCGGTGCGCTCGTCGGCGGGGAAGATGCCGTTCAGCCCGCCGAACTCCGCGGTCATGTTCGCCACGGTGAAGCGGAAGTCGGTGGAGAAGTCCTTCAGGGAGTCCCCGACGTACTCGACGCTGCGCTCCATCGCCACGGTGTTCCGGCCGAGATCGCCGAGCGTCTTCAAGATGACGTCCTTGCCGGTCATGCCGAAGGGCAGCTTGCCATTGTAGACGACCTGGATGGCCTCGGGCACCTGGATCCACGTTTCGCCGAGCACCATGGCGATGCAGACGTCGGCGCCGCCGAGGCCGATGGCGAAGGCTCCGAGCCCGCCGTGGCTCGACGTGTGCGAGTCCGCCCCGATCACCGTCTGCCCGGGCTGCACGAGGTCTCGGTAGAACTTGGTGTGCATGATCGTCTCGTTGGCGTCGTAGAAGTGCGGGAGCCGCTTCTCGGCGGCGAAGTCCCTGCTGAGCTTCACGAGGCGCTGCGTACGCGCGTCGTTCGCCAGCGTCCCGGGGTCCACCGTGTGGTCGAGCGCCAGGTAGAACCGCTCGCGGCTGGCCAGCTCGGGCCGGCCGAGCTTCTCGTACGTGGCGTTCATGCCGTTCCAGGCCAGCTCGGACGCTATCGTCCAGTCCGCCTTGATGCGCACGATCTCGCCGGTCACCACCCAGGGTCGACGGAGACCGACGGCGTGGTGGCAGAGGATCTTCTGGGTGAGCGTCATGGGTCTGCGGTCACGGATCATGACCGCATTGTACCCTGCTCCCGCGAAAACGTGCAAAATGGGCCGTGGAGGTGCGGATGAAGCGCCCGGTCTATCTCGATGCCCACGCCACGACCCCCGTCGACCCGCGTGTGCTCGCGGCGATGCTGCCCTGCTTCACCGAGGACTTCGGCAATGCGGCGAGCCGCACCCACGCGTACGGCTGGCGCGCGGAGGAGGCCGTCGACCGCGCCCGCGAGCAGGCCGCGGCGCTGCTCGGTGCATCGCCGAAGGAGATCGTGTGGACGTCGGGGGCCACCGAGTCCAACAACCTGGCGCTCCTCGGAGCGATGGGAGCCTTGCGGGAGCGCGGCGATCACCTGATCACCTGCGTCACCGAGCATCCCTCAGTTCTCGACCCGGCCCGCGAGCTCGAGCGCCGCGGCTTCCGCGTGACGCGGCTGCCGGTCGACGCGACCGGCCTGCTCGATCTCGACGCGCTCAGGGAAGCGCTCGACGAGCGCACCTTGCTCGTCTCCGTGATGACGGCGAACAACGAGATCGGCACGATCCAGCCGGTCGCGGAAGCGGCGAAAGTCGTGCACGAGAGCTCGCCCGCGCTCTTCCACACCGACGCCGCGCAGGCGGCCGGGAAGCTCCCGATCGACGTCGAGCGCGACGGGATCGACCTGCTCTCCCTCGCCGCGCACAAGATCCATGGGCCGAAGGGCGTCGGTGCGCTGTACGTCCGGCGCCGGCGCCCGAGCGTGCGCCTCGAGCCCGTGCTTTTCGGCGGCGGGCACGAGCGCGGGCTTCGCTCGGGCACGCTGAACGTGCCGGGGATCGTCGGGCTCGGCGCCGCACTCGAGATCGCGGCGAAGGACATGCGGGCTGATGGCGAACGCCTTCGCCGCCTCCGCGACCGACTGCACCGCGCCATCGAGGCGGAGCTCGACGGCGTTCGCCTCAACGGACACCCGGAGCGCCGCCTGCCCAACAACCTGAACCTCTCCTTCGACGGGGTCGAGGCCGAGGCGCTGCTGAACGAGATCCCGAGTCTCGCCGTGTCGACGGGTGCCGCGTGCTCCTCGGCCAGCCCCGAGCCGAGCCACGTGATCCAGGCACTCGGCTTCCCCGACTCGCGCGCACAGTCGTCCATCCGCTTCGGTCTGCACCGCTTCACGACGGAGGACGACGTGGACTTCGCCGCCGCGGAGATGGTGCGGGCGGTGCGGAAGCTGCGCGCCGCGGCAGCCTAGGAATCCCTCCCGAGAAGGAAGGATCATGACGGCCTCGCTCGAGTTCGCTCGCCATCCGTGGCTCCCGTGCTGACGCGGCGCTTCGCGTGGGTGCTCGCCGCGGTGGCGGGCACGTCCTGGCTCGCGCGGGAGGTGCAGCACCAGCGCGTGGCGCTTTCCGGGCACGAGAGCTGGGTGACGACCGATGCCGACACTCTCTACCACCTGCGCCGAACGGAGCGCGTGCTCCGCGAGGGGCTGCCGGTGGCGGAGACGGACTCGTACCTGAACCATCCGCAGGGCTCGGCCGTCCCCTGGCCGCCGTACTACACGCTGATCACCGCCGCGGCCGCCGCGCCCTTCGCTCCGGACGATCCCGGCGGGCGCCGCGCCCACGTCGAGCGGACGGTCGCCTCCCTGCCGCTCGTCTTCGGTGTGGTCACCACGCTGCTGGCCACGTTCGCCGCGCGGGCTCTGGCCGGCGACGTCGCGGGACTCATCGCGGGCGGGATCCATGCGCTCTCCCAGGGATCGATCGCCTACAGCAAGGGCGGGAACGGCGATCACCACGCCTGGATCACGATGCTGCAGGCAGCGCTGCTGCTGGGTCTCTCGTCCGCGCTCGCGCGGCGGGCGCTCTCTCCGCGCCAGGGGTGGACGCGCGGGGCGGCGCTCGGCGCCATCGCCGGCGTGATGCTCGGGTCGTGGATCGCGTCCCTCCTTTATGTGGCGCCGCTGCAGCTGGTGCTCGCGTGGCGGGCGGTTCGCCACGCGCGTCGGCCGGAGCCCGGGGTGCCCGCGCTGGCCTTCGCCTTTCATGCCGCGGCGCTCCTCGTGCTGCTCCCCGCCGCGACGTCGAGTCCGTGGAACGAAGCGAACCCCTGGATGGTCGTGAACCTCTCCTGGTTCCACGCGGCGTGGCTCGGGGCCGGGGCTGCCGCCTTCGCCCCGTTGCTCTTCCTGGGCGAAGGCCGCGCGCTGCGTTCGTATCCCGCCGTGGCGGCGCTCGCCGGGGCCGCTCTCGCCGGCGTACTCGTGGCGGCCGACACCGCGCCGGTCGCCGCAGTCCGCGAGGGATTCGCCTGGATGAGCCGCGAGGAGGACTTCATGGCGAGCGTGTGGGAGTCGCGCGGGCTTCTCGGCGAAGGCGCGGCGTTCGATCCCATTGGCGTGCTCGGCGCCGGCATCATCGCCCTCCCCTTCGCCTGGGCCGCCATGGCGTGGCTCGCGTTCCGCCGCGACCGCTTCGCGCTGCTTCCCTGGGCGGTCGTCGCGCCGCTGCTCGCCGTGGAAGCCGCACGGCAGGTGCGCTTCGCCGACGCGCTGGCCATGCCGCTGGCCGTGGTCGTGGCATGGGGGCTCGTGACGGCGACGCGCGCGCGAGTCGTGCGCACCCGTGTTCCCCGCACCCTGGCGAAGAGCCCAGCGGCCGCGTGGGCCGCGGCGGCACTCGCCACCATCCTGCTGCAGTGGACGACCGCCTCGGCGACGCTCGGCCGCACGCTGTCGGGAGACAGGGGCAACCCCGCGCACCCCAACGACGTCGCCATGCGCGAAATGTGCGAGTGGCTGCGGCGCTCTTCGAGCCCCGGAGACGCGGTGCTCGCCGACTGGAACCACGGGCACGTGATCGAGTGGGCCGCGGACCGTCCGACCGTCGCGACGAACTTCGGCACCTACGTCGGCGAGGACAGCTTCCGCGATCCGTCGCGATTCTTCCTGGAGGAGGACGCGGATGCCGCGGAGAAGCTGCTCGGCGCGCGCGGCGCGCGCTACGTGATGCTGACGAGCTGGCTTCCGGGAACGGTCCGCCACATGGTGCGGACCGCGGCGTCGGAGCGCGAGGCACGTTACCTCGAGCCGTCGCGCGAGGACGAGGCGAAGCTCCGCTTCGAGTGGTTCCGCACGATGGGCGCGCGCCTCATGGTCGACGGCGCAGTGATCACCCCGGACCGGGGGCCGGTCGGGTCACTCGACTTCCTGCGGCTCGTGCACGTCTCGCCACGCCGCGATCCGCGGCCCAATCCGCGCGGCGAGCCGAGCCCGGCGGGCTGGATCTGGGAGCATGTGCCGGGCGCCGTGATCGAGTCGGCGGGTCTCCCCGGCGAAGAGCTTCGCGTCCGCGTGATCGTCCGGTTCGAGGCGGCGCGGTACGAGACGCAGTGGGAGACGGCCGCACGTTGCGGCGCGGACGGGCTCGCGCGGGTGCGGATCCCGTGGGCCACGGACGTTCCCAACGGGGATGCGAAGGCGCACAACGCGTCCTGGAGCCTCGGCGGCCGCGGCGGGCCGCTGACCGTCCCGCAGGCCGCGGTGAGCGCGGGCTCCCTGCTCCGGATCGGCTGAGCCGATCCGCTATCACCCGGCCGGCCGCTTGCGCTAGGATGGACCTCCCGCCCTCCTCAGCCTCCACGCGACCTGGAGGTCGTGATGATCCTGCTCCGCCCCTCGCTCGCCGCGGCCATCGTGCTGCTGCTCGCCGGAACCGCCGCCTCGACACCCTTCTCCCCCGCCTCGCTCGACTCGACCATCGAGGCCTGTCTTCTCGAGGTGAGCGCGGACAGCCTGGAGAGCTACATCCAGGCGATGCAGGACTTCACGACGAGACACACGAACTCGGACACGACGTCGTCGACCGCGGGGATCGGGGCCGCGCGTCGATGGGTGCACGCGAAGTTCACCGAGTTCGCGAACCAGGGCGGCAACATCACCGCGAGCTACCACACCTTCAACGGAACGATCGGCGGCATCACCAAGGCGCACCGCAACGTCGTCGGCGAGATTCCCGGGACCGCGCCCGCCTCCGAGCGCCGCATCTACGTGATCGGCGGGCATCTGGACAGCCGGAACGAGAACGTCAACGACTCGCTGGGTACGGCGTACGGCGCCGACGACGATGCGAGCGGCGTGGCCTGCCTACTGGAGGCCGCCCGCGTCATGTCGACCCGAAGCTGGCCGCACACGCTGCGCTTCATCGCCTTCACCGGCGAGGAGCAGGGACTTTTCGGCTCGGGGGCATACGCCCGCGACGCCTTCTTCGCCGGCGAGGCGATCGCCGCCATGCTCAACAACGACACCATGGCGAGCACGATCGGGATGCCGTCGCCGGACAGCACCGTCGTGCAGACGGACACGACCCTCGCTCGGGTATTCGCCGACATTCCGGCGGAGGGTCCGCACCGGCAGTTCCAGCGGTACCTGACCGCCATGGGCAACGCTTACGTACCGGTCCAGAACATCGTCGTCATCCCGGCGGTGGACCGTCCGGGGCGCGGCGGCGATCACCAGTCGTTCAACGCGAATGGCTTCACCGCCATCCGCTACATGGAATACCTGGAGGAGACCTGGCGGCAGCACACCGCTCTCGGCGACACCCTCGGAGCGCACCTCGACATGAACTACTGCCGGCGCAACGCACAGGTGGACGTGGCCACGCTCGGGAACCTGGCGGCCTCTCCGGTCTCGCCGTCCGGGTTCACCGTCGCGGACGTGGGGGACTCCACCGGCTTCCGCCTCGTGTGGCCGAGCACTGCCGGTGCCGCCGGTTACCTCATCACGCAGCGGCTGCCGGCCAGCCTGGATTACGACGTGGTGACCGACGTCGGGCTGGTCAACCAGCAGGTGGTCGCGCCGCTCTCAGACAGCGTGTGGTTCGGGCTGTCCGCGTACGACTCCGAGGGTCATCGGGCGCTCGTGCTCGAGGAGAAGCTCGGCGTGCTGTCGTCCATCCCGGTCGCGCCGGTGAACGTCGCCGCTTCCCCGGACGGCGACTCCATCCTCCTGACCTGGACACCGAACGCCGAGGCCGACGTGCTCGGCTATCACGTGCATCGCTCCACGACACCGGGGTCCGGCTACGTGCAGATCACCGGGAGCCCCGTTGCGTCTGCTGCGTTCGACGACGCGACCGCGCTGGCACAGACGAAGTACTACTACGTCGTGACCGCGGTCGATGCGTCGCTCAACGCCAGCGGCTTCTCCCAGGAGGTGTTCGGGCAGCTCGTGTCCCTCGACGCCGGTATCCTCTTCGTGGACGAGACGAAGGTCGGCGCGACCGCGTGGTTCCCGAACGACGCGCTGGCGGACTCGGTGTACGCCGTGATGATGACGATTGCGCACGACGTCTGGGACGTGGACGCGCTGGGGGTGCCCTCGCTCTCCGACCTCGGTCCGTACTCGTCGGTGATGTGGATCGCCGACGACTTCACGAGCACCTTCCAGGGCGCGCCGATCATCACGCAGTTCCTGCCGGACGCCGAGACGACGCTCGAGCAGTACATGGACCTGGGCGGCAACGTGATGCTCGCGGGATGGGAGTCGGCGAAGGGCTTCGCTCCGATCGGCAGCTACCCGTTCGATCTGGGAGCCGGCGATTTCCTCTACGACCGATTCGGCGTGGACGACGTGAGCTCGAAGACGCAGCAGAGGTTCAACGGCGGAGTCGGGCAGGGGTTCTTCGCCGACGTGGCGCTCGAGCCGCTGCGGCTCTCCGGCGCGTGGACCGGCCGGCTGACCCGCGTCGAGTACGTGACCGCCGCGCGTCCCGACGCGAACGTCGGTTATCTATTCGATTCGGACGATCCGGACTCCGCGTATCACCTGGCGCCGTGCGCCCTGTACCGCGACGGGGGGAGCTATCGGGCCGTCTGGTGGGGCTTTCCGCTGTACCACCTGAGCACCGCCGACGCGCAGTCCGCGATCGTCGCGGCGATGACCTACTTCGGCGAGCTGCCTCCCACCGGGGCTCCCGACGTGGCGCGCTCCGGTGCGCTTTCGCTGCACCAGAACCGCCCGAACCCATTCCGGGACGCCACCACCATCCGCTACAGCGTCTTCGGGGAGCAGGCCGACGTCGAGCTGGCGATCTTCGATCTGGCCGGAAGGCGCGTGCACACGCTGGTCTCCGGCAAGGTACCCGGCGGCCTGCACGATGCCGTCTGGCAGGGTCGTAACGACGACGGGCAGCGCGTCGCGTCGGGAGTGTACTTCTATCGGTTGAAGGGCGAGAACCGGACGGTCACCAAGAAGCTGATGCTGCTGCGCTGACCCGCCGAGGCGGCCCGGCTTCTACTTCGCGAAGCTCCTGCTCGGATCCAAGGTGCGGGCGACGAAGCTCGTCATCGTGGACTTGGAGCGGAGAACACCGCGGGTTGCTCCCGCAGGACCTGCTCCACGCGGCCGGCGATCAGCTCGTGTCCGGTCGCATTGGGATGCTCGTCCCACTCGCCGAGCCAGAGCGAAGAGAGATCGCGGCCGTCCCAGACGTCGGCGAGGTCCACGATGACGAATCCGGCCTGCTGCGCGAGCTCGAGAAGCAGCGCGTGGGCCTGTTCCTTCTCCCGCTCCCCGGTGGTGGGCAGGAACATCCAGATCGGTGCGACGCCGCGCTCGCGGCACTTGCGCACGAACTCGCCGTAGGTCCACGTCAGGATCTCCCGCGCGACGCCGTGCAGCCGGCGTTCGGCGATGGCCTCCGGCGTGTCCGGCCCCACGCCGGCGCCCCGCGCGGCTTCCGCCACGGGCTCGTAGGGGATCGGTACTCCGAGCCGCAGCGCGTCGGACACGTCCCGGAACGACTTCGCGTCGATCTCCCGCGCCATGAAGATCACCGCGTCCGGGTCGAACCCGAGCGCGCGCTGCTCGAGCGCGGCCAGCCGCTGAACGGTCCGGTAGCCCCCCACCGAGAAGTTCAGCACCTCGTAGCTCACGTAATCCGGCGCCGGCGGATCCTCGGCGAGACTGCCCTCGAGGAGCGCCTGCCACGTCTCCTGCTCTTCGACGCCCAGGCCTACGCCGTAGGAGTCGCCGATCAGAGCGATCCGGAAGCACCCCTCGGGCTTGACCTGCGCGTACTCTCGATCCCGCATGCCCCACTGGTTCATGCGCGTCATCAGGCCCTTCGCCTTCAGCTCGATCCCGGGAACGTGCTCGCGGTACAGGAAGTCTCCGGTGAGGCGATACATCTCGTCCGGATCTCCCGCCCAGTCCGGCGGCTCCTTCATGTACAGCTCCCACAACTGCGAGTTGATCCTCTCGACGCCGAGCAGCTCCTCGTAGTAGCCGCGCTGCAGGAGCGCGAGGTCCCCTTGGCTGAGGCGGGACTCTCGCAGCGAAAGCACGACGTCCGCGACCGTCTTGCCGAACTTCGAGTAGACGCTGTAGTGGCCGACGACGGATACGAGGACGAGCGCGAACGACGTCGCCGCCGCGGAGCGCCAGAAGAGCAGCTTGTCGCCGGATACGCGCGGAGCGGGCACGCGGCCGGCCAACCACCGCGCGAGCGTTCCTCCGGCGAGGAGCAGCACGACGACGGCGGCCACCGGGCCCGTACCTCCCAGCGGATCCTCGGACGCCGAGCCCCAGAGGGCCAGCCAGGCCGCGAGAGAGCCCGCGGTCCACACCGACCACAGTACGCAGACGAGCGCGAAGATCCCCAGTGTCCGCAGCGCCAGGAGGAAGGAGTCGCGGAGGCTCCACGCCGCGGCGGTGAGGCTTCGCCGCCGCCCGTGAGCCGCCTCGTGCAGCGAGTTCACGACGACGAGCAGCCCGAGCAGGGACCAGAACAGTATGTCGGGCGCTGTCACCGGGAACGACCCCCGGAGCCAGAACCACTGGTACGAGTGGAGAGCCCAGGTGACGACGAAGACCGCGACGGTGGCGAGAACCATGGCCGGCGTGGGGCCGAGCGCCTTCATGCGGAAGAACGCCGGCATGTAGAAGACCTTCACCATGAAGTCCTTCCAGTAGATGTTGATCCGCCGCCAGTAGTCGGTGAGGCTCGAAGCGAGCACGTACAGCCGGTTCGTCTCCGGCAGATCGAATCCGAACAGACACAGCATTCCGACGACGAGGTGGAACTGGCCGGAGATGCGCAGGTAGAGCAGGTAGTTGGCCACGAGGAAGCGTGCCAGGTCGCCGCCGCTCGCCACCTGGTCCATCGAGATCGAGAACCAGTAGTACACGAGCCGGTAGAGCACGAGGTGCAGGAAGCCCCGAAACATCCACTGCATTCCCTTCTGGGCGACGCGCAGCGGGTCCGCGGCGCCGTCCGAGCGTGCGAACGTCGCCCAGTCGACGACCGGGAAGAGCGGGAAGCAGACGTTGGGGAGCAGGAAGAAGTAGGAGACGCGCTTCCAGAACGAGACCGGAGCGCGCTCGTGTCGCAGGTCGTACAGATACACGATCATCCGGAACATGAACATCGAGCCGAGGATCGGCCAGACCGCCGCGGACCACGGCACCGGGGCCGCACCCGCGCGGAGCGCCACGAGAACAGCGCCGGCGGCGATGACGGCCGCCACCCGGACGGCGAAGCGTGCCGGCAGGTGGCAGAGCCCGAGCAGCGCCAGCCCCGTGCCCACCAGCCAGACCGCTTCCTTCGGCCCCAGCACCCAGCCGATCCCGCCGATGGACAGCAGGGCGAAGAAGGCCGTCCGGAGGCGGCGCGGCAAGAGCGCGTGCACCAGGAAACCCGCCGCAGCGAGCTTCACGATCTGGTGCAGGGCGACGCTCTCGGGGTGGAAGCGGCGCTCGAAGACGAAGAGCAGGAGCGCGAGCTGCCCGGCCAGGGCGAGGTACCGCAAGGGGCGAGTCCAGGGCACGGGCATCCTCGGGTCCGGTCCGTTCCGCCCCCGGGGGTCCGTGGGTCGGGCAGGGTGATCTTACGGTATCGGATCGCGCGGCGGAAACCCCCGGCACGGCGCGGGCCGGATCACCGAGGCGCTCCGGTCGCGGGCGCGCCGAGGTAGACGGCGGCCAGATCACCGGCGAGCCGGCGGTGGGCGTCGCCGTCTCGCCCCGCACGCCGCAGGTACTCGGCGCAGCGCTCGTGGACATTCACCCAGAGCGCGGCCAGCTGCCGCTCCTCCCCGGTGAGCGTCCGACCCGCCGCAGGTGCGCGCAGCCAGCTCGGCGCGACGCGCATCCCCTCCTGCAGCAGGCGCGCGGCTTCGCCCCATTCCCCGCGCGCCGCCGCGTCCTGCGACCGGGGCTCGTAGAAGGTCTGGAGCGGAACCGCGCAGTCGACCGGACCGATCCTCTCCTGGCCGGCGGGCAGAGGTCGCGCGACGAACAGTGCGACGAGCGCCGTGCCGGCCAGCGCGGCGCCGGAGGAGAGCCAGCGACCCTCGCGGATCCAGTGCGCCGTTCGCACGAGGGCGAAGCCGGCGAAGGGAAGGAGCAGCGGGACGAGACCGATGCGCAGCCGCGAGTTGTGCTCGAAGGCGACCAGCGTCGCCAGGGAGCCGACGACCGCCAGGGTGAGCGGCCAGGCCGGGGCGATGAGCCGGCGGCCGGCCATCACGAGTCCGAGCAGCGCCAACGGCGCGGCGAACACGAAGCGCACCGGGAGCGCGCGCAGCACCGCGGCGCCGGCCTCGTAGGCGTGGAAGTTGACGTTGCTCGGGATCTCGTACCAGTGCCAGACGTGCAGGAACTTCCGCCCGAGGTACTCGGCGAAGTCGGCGGCGGAGCCGTGGGACCGGATCGTCGCGGCGAGAGCGGGAAGGAGCCTTCCGCCGGACTGCTCGATCGCTTCGCCGTAGTCGGCGAACTCGTGCACGGCCGACCCGACGCGCACTTCCGCGGGTGCGAGACTGGTGAACGGGTTGGCCAGCCCGGGACCGGCGAGCGAGAACGGATCCGCGCCGACCATCGCGTTCCGGACGACGACCGGCGCCAGGCAGCAGACGACGCCGAGCACGAGGGCGGCGGCGAACCGCACGGCCTGACCCGGCCGGCGCCGGTGGGTCCAGCCCACGTATGCGAGCGCGCCGAGCACAATCGGAGCGAAGACCGACTTCAGCAGGAGCGCGGCTCCGCATCCCAGCCCGGCGATCAGCCAGGAGCGCAGGTCGTCGCGGCGCGCCGCGCGCAGGAGCAGCACGACGAGCCCGATCCCCGCGAACGCGAGGAGCGCTTCCCGGAGGAGGACGAACTCGTAGAACAGGAGCGGCGCGTAGCCGACCGCCAGCAGGCCGGCCACGAAGCCGGCCGGCTCGCCGAAGCAGCGCGCGGCGGCCGCATGGATCAGCAGGACCGTACCGATCCCGACCAGCACCTGCCAGGCGAACACCCAGCGCATGTCGTCGCCGAGGAGCCGGATGGAGGCCGCCACGAGGTACGTGTAGAGCGGCTCCTGGTAGTAGCGCTTCTCCCCGAGCCAACGCTCCCAGAGGAGAACCTCCGGGCCGAAGACGCCGCGCTCGGCGGCCGCGCGAGCGAGCGCTTCGCTTTCGCCCGGATGCCGGTCGAGGTACTCCCGCGCGACCTGCAGGCGCCAGCGGTGTCCGATCGGATGGAACGTGCCGTTCAGCAGCACGTCGCCCTCGACGATGCGTGTCGCCAGCTCGTGGAAGAAGTGCATGTCGCTCTGGTCCCACCGGTGCGCGGTCGAAGCGGGACCCGACGCGAGCCCCTGCCAGGCGAACACACGGGCGAGGGCGGCGAGGACCAAGAGGACGACCGCCGGGCGAAGCCGTGAGCGCATGGCGCGGATGGTCGGCGATGCAGGTGCCCCGGACAAGGCGGGACTGGGCGAGCACCCCTTGAGCAGGATCCGGCCCTCCCCTATGCTGCGCCGTGGCTCTTCCCGTCCCTCCGCCGCCTCCGCATCTGCCGCTCGTTCCTCCGGACGAGCTGGCCCGGCGTGCCGCCGCGTTCGCGGCCAAGCTCCGCCACGATCGCTTCGACGGGGCGTTCCTGCTGCACCCGTCCAGCACGTTCTGGATCTCGGGGACTCTGGCGCAGGGATGGCCGTTCGTGGACGCCGGCGGAGCCGCCTTCCTTCCTCTCCGCGGGAGCCTGGGCCGGGCCGCCCACGAATCGCCGTTGCCGCAGGCGCCGGTGCGCCGAACCGCGGATCTGCCCGGCGTGCTCGCCGAACTGGGTGCGCAGCCCGCCGAGCGGATCGGAGTCGAGCTCGACGTGGTGCCGGTCGCGGCATTCGAATCCCTGAAGCGCGCCTTCCCGGACGCGGAGCTCGTGGACGTGTCCGATCTCGTGCGCGAGGCGCGCGCGGTCAAGTCCGCCTACGAGGTCTCCTGGATCGAGAGGGCAGGCCGCATCGTCGGTCGCGCGATGGACGAAGCACTGCCAGCGCGCGTGCACCCGGGCGTCCCGGAGATCGAGCTGATGGCCTTCCTCGAAGGGACGATGCGTGCCGACCGCCATCAGGGGATCGTGCGCATGCGGCGCTGGAACCTGGAGATGCACTACGGCACGGTCAGCGCCGGCGCGTCTGCGGCGTACCCCTGCTACTTCGACGGGCCGGACGGCCTCGAGGGGCTCTACCCCGCCGTGCAACAGGGCGGAGGCGAACGTCGCATCGAGCGGAACGTGCCCGTGCTCGTCGACTTCGTGGGTGCGGCCGGGGGGTACCTGGCCGACCGGACCCGGGTCTTCTGTGTCGGCAGTCCGCCGGCGGAGGCGAATGCCGCCCACGACTTCTGCCGAGAGGTCCTGGCCGTCGTCACTTCAGGGCTTCGCCCCGGTGCCGTACCCTCCGCCGTCTACGCCGAGGCGATGAACCTCGTGGCGCGTTCGCCCTGGGCGGACCGGTTCATGGGTTGGGGCGAGAACCAGGTCGGGTTCATCGGACACGGCATCGGAATCGACCTCGACGAGCTCCCGGTCGTTGCGCCGCGCTTCGACGCGCCGCTCGAGGTCGGGAACGTGCTCGCCGTCGAGCCGAAGGTCGTCCTGGGCGGCGCGGGTGCTGTCGGCGTGGAGAACACCTACGTCGTCACCGAGGACGGATGCCGGAACCTCACGCCCGGACCCGAGGAGATTCGCATCGTCGGCGCCGCTCGGGAGCGGTACCTTGGGTCGGCCCATGAGTGAACCGCTCTTCACGCCGGCTCGCGCCAACCGTGCGCTTCCTCTGGTGCGCCGGATCGTCGCGGATATCCTCGACCGCTCGCGCGAGCTTCGGGGGCGCGCCGCGCTCGCCGACGACCCCCGCGCCGACCCCGAGTTGCGGGCCCTCGAGCGCGAGATCGGTGAGCTGGTGAGCGAGCTCCGCAACCTCGGCTGCGAGTTCAAGGACCCGAGCTTCGAGGCCGGTCTCGTCGACTTCCCCGCCGAGATCGGCGGCAGGCCGGTGTGGCTCTGCTGGCGAAGCGACGAGGACCAGGTCACGCACTACCACGGCCGTGACGAGGGCTTCGCCTCGAGGAAGCGCATCCCCGACCACCTCCTGCGCGACCCCGAGTAAGCCTCGGGAGGGGGAGACCCCGTCCGGAAGGGGGGTTCCTCCGCGGAGCGTCCGATCCCCGGGGCGCACTCAACGCAGACCTTCGCGAATCCGATATCGGATTGCCTGCTTCCTGCGAAACCCGGGAGGGGTCATGCGTCGACGTACGGTCCGGGCCGCCATCGTGTCCGCCCTCGTGATCGCCCTGGCCGCGACGGGCGCGGCTTCGCACACCCCCGTGAAGTCCGAGGCACCCCTGCTCACCCCGAGGCCCGACGAGATCCTCGTGCGCTGCCGGGTCTTCCACGACCAGAACGCCGACGGCGTGCGGCAGGCCGGCGAGCCGGGGCTCGCCGGCGTGGGGATCCAGAACGGCGTCACCACCCGGTTCACCGACCCGCAGGGCAACCTGGACGTGCGCGTGGACAGGAACCTCTACCGCTTCGCCACGCTGCGGATCCCGGCTGGCTGGTGGCCGACGACGACCTGGTACCGCTGGGTCCCCGCCGGCTCGCTCGGGCCGGTCTCCGCGGACTTCGGACTCAGGACCGAGCCACGCACCGCGACCGATCCGGTCCGCTGGGTGCACATCTCCGACACGCAAGTGCTCTCCTGGGGCACGAACATCGACATCCGTCCGGATCTCCAGGCCATCAACGAACTGTCCGATCCGCCGCTCTTCCTCGTGAACACCGGCGATCTCGTCGAGGTCGGTTCCGACACGACGCACTGGAACAACTACGTGACGCAGGTCGCGACGTCGACGGCACCGGTGTTCCACGTGCCCGGCAACCATGACACGCTCGGCACGGCCATACCGCTCGCGAACTACGAGAAGTACGTCGGCCCGCCCTACTACGACATGGACGTGGGCGGCTGGCGGTTCATCTTCTACAACGCGGAGGCGGCGGCAGTCGGGACGCCCGCGCAGGACATGTGGTTGGACGAGATCTTCACGACGGTCCCCCTCGGGCGTCCTCTCGCGCTCTTCCAGCACCGCATGCTGGCGGAGATCAACCAGAACAAAGTGTACTCGTGGGCGCAGCGCGGACTGCACGTGTGTTTCTCCGGCCACTGGCATAGCCACTCGTTCTCGCGGCACCCGTTCGGCATCCTGGACTACAACCTCAGTCGGACGTCGGTCGGTCCGCTCGACCGCACGCCGCGATCCTTCGGTATCGTGACCTGCGCGGCCGACGGCACCGTCTCGTACGAGCTGCGCCGTCTCGGAGTGGACCATCGCTCCAACCTGGCGCATCCGCGCCCGGACGGCGTCTACTCCGGCTCCACGCTGGACGTGCTGGTGCAGGCCTACGACACGTCCTCCCCGGTGCAGTCCCTGACCGCCGTGCTCTCCGGACTCACGGGAGCGCTGCCCCCGATCTCGCTCCGCCAGGAAGGCGTCTCGCTGTGGCGCGGCACGCTGGACGTCGGCTCGCTGACGGCGGGATGCTACGACGTGGACGTGATCGGGTCCTTCGAGGACGGCCCGGGCATCGGCCTGCAGAGCACGTTCCTGCTGACCGGCGTCCCCGCGGCGGCACGCGTGCCGGGAGCGGACTGGCCCATGTTCCGGAAGTGTGCCGCCGGATCCAGCTTCACAGGGACACCGCTCGAGCCGCCGCTCGAGCTCGCCTGGTCGACGCCTCTCCCGGGCATGGTCGAGCTGAACTCGCCGGTGGTGGCCTCCGGCAGGGTCTACATCGGATGCCGGTCGGAGAGCGGTGACATGAACGATGCGGGCGTGCTGTGCTGCGACGCCGCCACCGGCGCGACGCACTGGTTCACTCCCATCTCCGGCGGGGTCGCGCTGGCTCCGGCAGTGGCCGGCGGGATCGTGATGGCCACGGCGATGACCGACTCCGTGTTCGGCCTGGACGCGGTGTCCGGCCAGACCGTGTGGAAGACGAAGGCCCCCGGAAACAACTACAAGATGACCGCGCCGATCTTCGAGGGGAACCGCGCCTGGGTCGGCGCCGAGCCCGCGCTGATGACGATCGACCCCGCGAACGGACAGAAGGTGTGGACGTCGCCGAACCTCGGGCCGGCCTGGTACAGCACGATGTACACGGCGCCGGCGGTGAGCGCGAGCCACGTCTACTGCGGCTTCTACGGCACGCCCGGCATCTTCCCCGACGGCTTCGCCGTGCTGAATCGTGCCACCGGGGCGACGGTCTTCCAGCAGAACGGCGCCTTCCGGTCCGCGATCTGCGCGGGCGGCACGGTCTACCTCGTCGGGGGATCGACGGTCATCAACCAGGTGATCACCGCGCGGGACGTGGTGGGCAACGTGATCTGGTCTTCGTCCAAAGTCCTGGACCAGGGATCGGGCGCGCCCGCGCTGGGGCACGGGGTCCTCGTGGTCGGCGGCGCGAACGGCGCCATGGAGGGCTTCCGCGCTTCGGATGGCGCGAACCTGTGGACGAGGCCCGTCGGCGCCTCGCTCTACGACATGTCGCCCAACCGGGTACGCGTCAAGGACACGATCGGCACGCCGGCGATCGCCGACAGCGTGGTGTTCCTCGGATCCTCCGACGGCAACCTCTACGCGCTGGACCTCGCTTCGGGAGCGGAGCTCTCGCGGACGTACCTGGGGACGCCGATCGCGTCGTCGCCGGCGATCTCCGGGAACATGCTCTTCGTGGGCGCGAGCGATGGCCATCTGTACGGCTTCGTCGGGCTCGGCGCGGAAGGGGCGCGGGCCTTCGCCTCCTTCTCCGAGGACCTCGGCAAGGCGAGCTTTTTCGCCCTGCACCCGCCGCGGCCCAACCCCAGCGCGGGCCCCGTGCTGCTCGAGTGGGTGGTCCCGCGCCGAGCCCAGGTGCGCCTCGACGTGGTCGACGTGCAGGGCCGCGTGGTCCGGACGCTGGTCGACGGACCGGCCTCCGCCGGCGAGAACTTCTCCCGCTGGGACGGGCGAAACAGCGAAGGCGACGAGGTCGCGGCCGGGATCTACTTCGTCCGGCTCCGCGCGGACGGTCACTCCGGCAGCCGGAAGCTCGTCCGCCTGCGCGGCTGACTGAGGCCACCGTCGTTCCCGCCAAGTATCGGCAAGTTTTCACTCATCCCCGCTCCGGTTCTTCCGATAAGGGAACCGAGGAGCCGGACCGCCATGCGGGGGCCGCCGTGTCCACGAGCGTCGTCGAGAAGACCTCCATCAGTCTGGCGGAGATCGCCGGTCGCGTCTCCGCCTCGAGGCGCGTGCTGCCGGCGTTCGCGGCCACGGGTCTGGTCCTCGCGCTGCTCGCGTGGGTCGCGCTGCCGCGCACCTACGTCTCCGAAGCGACGCTGCTTCCTTCCACCGGCGACGAGACGGCCGGCCTCACCGGAGGTCTGCTGAGCCTCGCCGGAACGCTGGGGATCAGCGTGCCGGGGACCGCGGTCCCCGAGTCCCATCTCTATCCGGCCATCCTCAAGAGCGAACGCGTGCTGGAGGACGCACTCACCACGGCGCTCGATCCCGCGGATCCGCAGGGTGGCACGATCGTCGATCGCATCGGTGGGCGGGATCCCTCGGAGCGGCGCATGGAGGAGGCCATCGAGACCGTTCGAGGCCGCATCCTTCGCGTCGGTCTCGACGAGGAGACCGGAATCGTGCGCGTCACCGTCCGCATGCGCGATCCCAAGGTGGCGAACCGCACCGCCGAGGTCCTGCTGCAAAAGCTCGAGGGATATCTGTCCAACGAGCGCAACGCGCGCTCCCGGCGCAATCTCGAGTTCGTCGCGTCCCGGCGGGCGGAGGCCCAGGCCGATCTGGGACGCGCGGAGGACGCGCTCAAGGAATTCCGGGACGCGAACCGCAAGATCATGAACTCGCCCGATCTCCTGCTCGAGGAAGGCCGGCTGCTGCGCGAGATCCGAGTGCAGGAGGAGGTGTTCCTGGAGCTGACGCGACAGCACGAGATCGCCAAGATCGAGGCGGAGAAGGCCACGCCGATCCTGGAGATCCTCGATCCGCCCACGCTGCACCACGCCCCGGAGAGCCCCCGCCTCCCGATCCTGCTCGGCGTCGGGCTCCTTCTCGGGATCGTGGTCGGATCGCTCTACGCCACGGTGCGGGACGCCGCGCCCTGGGGCGGGACTCCCCCGCTCTCGATGCTCCGCGCCCTGAAGGGCCAGCGCGCTTGAACGGTGTCGAGACCCCGTTCCTGACCGTCGCGCCGGAGCTGCTGCTGGCCGCGGTCGCCCTGCTCGTCGTCCTGCTCGGCTGGCGCTCCTTCTCGGTGCCCTCCTTCGGCGTGCTCGCGACGCTCGCGCTCCTGCCGCTGCTCAAGACGGCCGCGCACGACGGCGTGCTCGCTCGCTTTGCCGCGCCGGACGTGTTCACGTTCCTCGCCTTCGCCGGAACGATGGTGCTCCTGCTCCGCCGACGGGACGCCGCGTGGCGAAGCATCCGCGTTCCCGTGCAGGCGCTCGCCGGGCTCGTCGCCTTCTTCCCCTGTGTGGTTCTCTCCTTCCTCGCCACGGAGGATCCCGCGCGGTCTCTCGTGGAGACTCTGTCCTACGGCGTGAACGCGGTTCTGCTCGGGCTCATCGTGTTCCACGTCCGCACCCGCGAGGACCTCTTCGCGTGCTTCCGCGCCTGGGAGGCCGGCGTCGTCCTGGCGGTGGCCGGCTCGGTGGGCGGCCTCGCGCTGCTGGTGACCGGAAACTTCGACACGCCGCTGACCGAGGGACCCAAGCTCGCTTCCACGTTCAAGAAGTCGGGTCAGCTCTCCGCCTACCTGCTCCCGAGCCTCCCGATCCTGTGGTTCAACCTGCGCCATCTGTCCGCTTCGCGGCGCGCCCGTTCGGCGCGCACGGCCCTGATCGTCGCGTCGTTCGTCGCGTTGCTGGCCACGGGTTCGCGCACCGGCCTGGCCCTCGGCGCCGCCCTGGTCACGGTGCTGTTCGGGGCCGGGTGGGCTCGCGCGTTCCTGCAGGGGCGCGTGGCGCTGCGCGTGTCGGTCGCGGCGCTGTGCGTGCTGGCCGCGTTCCCGCTGGCGGCGCGCGCCATCGAGGCGCTGCCCTTCTCGTTCCACCGGGCTCTCTCGATCCTCGAGGGAGCGGACTCGCTGCAGTCGCTGAGTCCGACGCGCTACTACCAGTACCAGGGCTGGCTCGTGGCCGCCGCCGAGTTCCCGTGGACCGGGATCGGCACCGGCGATTTCAAGACGCGCGCCACGTCCCTCGCACCGGCGGCGTGGCACTCGCACGAGGTGCACAACACCTACCTCGGCGTCTGGGCGGAGACGGGCGTCCTGGGGATCGCCGGGCTCGCCGTCTTCTACCTCGGTGTGCTGCGCGCCGCCTGGCAGGTGCGCACCCGCGGCGACCGCGCGACCGCGGACCTCGGCCTCGCGCTCGTCGTCGCCATCCTCGCGTTGTTCCTCTACGGCGTGAGCAACTTCGGCCTGCGCATGCGCCACCTGTGGTCGGTGTTCGGACTCGCGGTCGCGGCCTGGAACGTCGTGGTCGCGCACGGGGCGAAGACGGGAACGGCCGAGGAGACGGCGGCGTGAGCCGTGGCGCGCGAAGCGCCGCGGAGTCGGTCGCGCGGGGGGGACGCGTGCTGCTGCTCGGTACGCTGGGCAGCAAGGCGCTGCGACTGGCCGGCGACCTGGTGGTGGGCCGACTCCTCGGACCGGCCGCGTTCGGCGTGGTCGCCGCTTCGACGAGCCTGGTCTCAATCCTCACGGAGGTCTGCCAGCTCGGAGTGCACCGCGGCGTGCTCCGCTTCTCCTCCGTGCTGGAGTCCCGCGGCGAGGCCGGCCGATCGAGAGCGCTGGCGCGGCGGGCGCTCGTCGTCCCGCTGGCCGGCGGACTCGTCGCCGTGGCCGCGGCGATTCTCGTCCGCGAGCCGCTGACGCGTGCGCTCTTCGGCGACGACGTCGATCCGTGGCTCCTTCCGGTGTTCGCCCTGGCGATTCCGCTGGGGGGTGCTGTGACCGTGCTGCAGTTCGCGGCGCGCGCGGCGAAGCGCTTCCGGGCCGATGCCGTCGTCGGCGAGGGGCTGAGGCTCGGGCTCCCGCTCGCGGCCACCTGCGTGCTGATCGGGCTCGGCTGGGGTCTGTGGGGTGTCGCGTGGGGACTCGTCGCCGGCCTCTTCGCCGCCGCCGCCCTGGGGTGGGCGGTGCTCGCGCGTGGAGGTCCGGGCGAACCACCCGCCAGCGCGCCCCAGGCTGAACGGCTGGGCGAAGTCCTGCGCGTCGCGTTGCCGCTCGCTCTGGCGAGCTCTGCCGTGCTGCTCATGAACGAGCTCGACAAGGTGCTGCTGGCCGTGTTCCGCCCGGAGGAGGACGTCGGGCGCTACAACGCCGCGTTCCGGATCTCCCGCCAGGCCAACTTGCTGCTGCCCGCGCTAACCGGATCGATCGCGCCGTGGGTGGCGCCGCTGCTCGCCGAAGGCCGGGAGGAGGAGCTCCGCGATCTCTACCGGCGCACGACGCAGTGGACGCTGGCCGCGGGCCTTCCCGTCTTTGCCGTTCTGGTGCTCTTCGCCCCGCAGTTCCTGGCGCTCTTCGGTCCCTCGTTCGTCGAGGGCGGTGCGCTCCTGATCGTGCTCGCGCTCGGGCAGCTCGTCATCGCCGTGGCGGGAAGCGCGGCGATGGTGCTGCAGCTCTCCGGCCGCGAGCGGCTCGAGCTGCGCAACGGGGCGATGGCGCTCGGCCTCAACCTGACGATGAACCTGGTGCTCATCCCGGCTCACGGCGCGATGGGCGCGGCGGCGGCGACGGCCACGTCGCTCTCGTTCCTCAGCGTGATCCGCGTCGTGCAGGCGCGAAGAGTGCTCGGGACCGTTCCCTGGAGCGGTGCCACGAGCGGGGCGCTCCGCATGAGCTTCGTCGCGGCGGCGGGCGGGGCGCTAGCGGGCTTCGCCGCCGGCGCACTGTCGGCGTCCGCCCCGGTGATCGCGCTCGCCGCGTGCGCGGGGCTCATTACCGGCGCGCTCGCCTTCGTCGCCCTCGTCGGGCTGGATGCCGCGGACGCGGCGGTGCTGCCGGTGCCGAGGCGCTTCGTCCGCCGCCGCGCTGCGGATCCTAGCGGCGCCACCCCGGAAGCTCGATCCCGAGAAGGTTCTCCACCCGGTTCGTCTGCGGAACCAGCTGCTGAACCAGCCAGCGCCGGTCCCGAGGATCGAGCGACGGCAGCCGCTCGTCCGGCCGGCCGAAGAACCAGCGCCTGAGACCGAGGCCCTTGGCGGTCTCGACGAGCCCGTGCAGGCCCGCCGTGCGAAGGTGGTCGGCCGTCCGCCAGCCGAACTTCGCCACGCCGGGGTGCTTCGGGAGCGAAGCCTCGTTCACCTTGCGGTCGAGGTCGGCAGGCACGGGCGCCGCCTCGAGGCCCAGGCAATTGCAGAGGCGCTTCGCGAACGCCTCCGAGTCGCCGCGCAGATCCTCCAGGAAGAGCACCGAAACGTTCGCCTTCCCGACCGCGGAGTACCAGCGCTCGAGATGATCCGCGTAGCGGCTGCTGTCCAGCATCTCCGGATGGTGCTCGAGCGCCTGCCGGAACGGGAGCGTGGTCATGCCATAGCGCCGCATGTGGATCCACAGGGAGTGCAGCCGCTCCGCGGGATGCCGCAGCGTCACGACGATCCTGGGCCGCCCCAGAGAAGCCGCGACACGGTCTGGAACCTCCGGTGGATCGAAGTAGCTCGGCGACACCTCCGCCGTGAGCGCGAAGCCTCCCACGGAGGGGAACCGTCCCGCATACCACTCGAGGCCGCGGTCGTAGTAGCGGCTGAAGAAGTTGACTTCCTTCACGCGCCGGGGAAGCGCGACGTCGCCGCGGGAGGCGAGATACTCGTGGATCCAGGTCGTTCCGGTCTTCTGCGGGCCGACGGCGATCGCACCCGGCAGCGCGCGTCGAGCCGAGGCGGGAGGCGTCCTCATGTCCCGGATTCGACCCGTCGCATCCCCTTCTTGAGCCTCAACCACCCTCGGCGGGCTGCCGAAACACTCCACGAAACGACCACAGGAGGCCGGAAAGCCACATGAAGAAACAGGCGATCGAGCAGGCGGTCCGAGGACTGTTCCGGAAGCTCGGCTACGACATCGTGCGGTTCCAGCAGCTCGACTTCACCGAGGAGGAGCACGAGATCATCCGGGCGGTGAAGCCGTACACGATGACGAGCACCGAGAGCATCTACGCCCTGATCCAGGCCGTGAAGTACGTCGTCCGGCACGGGATCCAGGGCGACATCGTGGAGTGCGGGACCTGGAAGGGCGGCTCGGTCATGGCCGTGGCCCGGACCCTGATGCAGCTCGATCGGATGGACCGCGACCTGTGGCTCTTCGACACGTTCGAGGGGATGACGGCTCCGGGGACGACGGACGTCACGCTCCGCGGCGAGACGGCGGCGGAGACGTTCCAGCAGCGCAAGAGCGGCGAGTCCTCGTCCGACTGGTGCCTGGCCCCCATCGACGAGGTCCGTCGCGCGGTCTTCAGCACCGGATACGACCGGGAGCGCATCCACTTCGTCAAGGGACGCGTCGAGGACACCATTCCGGCGAACGCCCCGAAGCGCATCGCCCTCCTGCGCATGGACACGGACTGGTACGAGTCCACGCGGCACGAGTTCGAGCACCTGTACCCGCGCCTCTCCAGCGGCGGCGTGCTCATCCTCGACGACTACGGCTATTGGCTCGGCGTCAAGAAGGCGGCCGACGAGTACTTCGAGCGGAACGACGTGAAGATCCTGCTGAACCGGATCGATTACAGCGCACGGATCGGGATCAAGACGTAGGGAGACTCGCGAGGGGGAGCGCGTCTTCTTCGATCTCGAAGGCCCTTCACGTCAGCGCCAGCGCCGCTCCATCCACTCGCCGATGATCTCGATCTGCCGCCGCCCGAGCGAGTGCCCCGAGTCGAGCACGTGATGCTCCACGTCGATGCCGGCGTCACGCAGGGCGTCCCGGCCGCGGGCCGCCGCCTCCGGCGAGACCGATGCGTCGCGCTCGCCGTGGAGCAGCAGCGCGGCGAAACGTCGCGCCGCCGCGGCGGGCATCGCGTCGCCGAGAATCTCGGTCTTCACGCGCGCGCCGGAGATGATCATCCCGTCGAAGAGGGCGTTGCGTACGGCGATCCAGGCGCCGCAGTACCCGCCCTGGGAGAAGCCGAGCAGCACGCGGGCCCGTGGACGAAGCCCCTGGGAAGCCTCGACGCCGGCGAGCAACCCCAGCACGATCTCCTCCGTCCGCTCCAGCTCGCGGCGGAAACGGTCCTGATCACCGTCGTAGGCGTACCAGCTCGCGCCGATGCGACCTTCGCCCCGGATCTCCACGGGGTACGGGCCGCGGGGCACCAGGAGCCGGGCGGGCAAGCGCTGGAGGCCCTGCACGAGAAGGGCGAAGGAGTCCTCGTCCATGCCCATGCCGTGCAGGCAGAGCACGAGCGGTAGGCTCGGATCCGCCGGCCCGTCCAACCTCCAGGGCACGGGCAGCCGGATCTCGTGCTCCCCGCGGATCGGGATCTTCGTGTCGGACATCGGTCGAAGTTAGAATGCCCCCGCGATGATCGTCCAGAAGCGAACGGGATCCCTCCGACTGATCCGCCAGCATGACCACGCGCTCGCTTCGGGGCGGCTCGCGCTCGAGTGGGTCGGCAACGGCGCGAAGCCGGAGGCACTGTCCCTCGAGACGGTGCTCGGCGTCTCACTCCACGACGTCGGCTGGTCTCGCGCGGACGAGACGCCGCGCCGGGACGAAGCTAGCGGCGGGGTCGTCGGATTCGAGACCTTCCCCGCGGAGGAGCGGGCGGCCCTCTATGAAGAGGGGCTCGACTTCGTCGAGCGCGTGCATCCTTGGTGCGCTCTCTTGTGCACGATGCACTACGCGGGCTTCGGTGTGTCCGAGGACTTTCGGCGGCGGCAGAAAGCTCGACGCGAGAGGCTCGAGCGGACGCTGCCACTGGGACCGGAAGACGTCGTCCGCGCCCGGTACGCCCACGCGTGCCTGCGCCACTTCGACGATCTCTCGCTGGTCGCCTGCTTGGCCGGACCGCTGGCCCTCGATCCGCCGCCTTGGCTGGACGCGGACCGCGTGGCGAAGGGTCCGGACGGGATCCTCCGGGACGTTCGATGGCGGGACGAGGAAGCGATGACGATCCATCCCTTCCCGTTCCGTCAGCCCGTCGTGCTGGAGATCCCCTGCCGGGACCTCCCCTTACGGTTCGAAGGGCCGGAGGAGCTGCGGGCTGCCTGGGACGCCGCCCCGTGGCGGCGCCACCAGGTCCGTCTCGTTCCGCGCGACGATCACCGGTAGATCGACTTCACTTCGCCCCAGGTCGCCGGGTCGATGTCCACCGCGTCGCAATGAGGCACGCCCGAGGCTCCGTTGTTGTAGTTGTCCAGGCCCTCGGTGTACGAGCTGGTGGTGGATGGATGGATGGAGCAGGTGCCGATCGTCGGGATGGGATTCAGCCCGCAGGAACTCGAGATCAGCGCCTCGGCGGCCGCGAGCGTCGCGGCGATCGGGCCGGAGCTCGCGCCGGCCAGGAGGTTGATCTTCGTCGCGATGACCTGATGCGCGAGCGAGATCAGCCCGTTGCCCTGAGCGGGCGTCCCGAAGATGGCGAGAAGCTCGGCCTGGGTATAGCTGATGCCCGCGATGGTGATCGGTCCGGACCACGCTTCGGGATGGTTCTTCCAGTACCCCTGCGTGCGCACGCAGTTGACCAAGGTCTGGGTGGTCGCGGCTATCTCCTGCGACCAACCGCTCGCCTCGTTCGTCGCATCGCCGTTCACGAGCGCGCGGAAGACGTACGCCGTCTCCGGGCTGAGCTCGTCCAGGGCGGTCGCGGTGAGACCCGTCTCGTCGAAGAGGTCGCCGATCTCCACCGTGACGACCGCGTTGCCCTCCGGAGTGAACGTCGTTCCGCCCCAGAGGTTGAGCGTGGCGGAACCGGTGAAGTCCGCCTCCTGCGGACTCGACCAGCCGTTCGCCACGAACTCGGCCCCCGTGATCCACTGGATGCGGAACCCAGCGGGCGCGCCGCTCGGTCCCACGGCCACGGCGAGTGCGACCTTCGCCTGGCCGACGTTGCTGACGGCGAGCGAGGGGGTATCGTGCGGAACGGCGAACGCCGTGACCGGACCGGCGACGAGAACGAAAGTGGAGCACCGTAGGAATCGGTTCATCGAGCGGCTCCTTGCGCGAATGCCACGGGGCCGGACCTGGCCTCGTGCGGGGGGCGAAGAGCCGAGGCCGGGCGCCGGGGGAACAGGTGCTCGGGCTCGGTGGGTCCTGAGGAGGAGAATACTCGGCCGCGACGAGCCACCGGAATCGCTTAGTTGCGATCCCACGCTCTCCGACGGGGTGGGACCGGGCCGGCACAACGCTGGCGGCATGGTCGAACTCGGCCATGGTTCGCCTGACGGTGTGCGATGATCAGGACACCACCTGAATCTCGGCCCGCTTGACATCGCCGCGGGGTGAAGCATATAGTGCGCTATCGGATTATCTGAAATCGTACAGTTAGCCGAGAGGAGCAGGGACAGCGACATGCCGGCGACCCTCCGCTTCCTCTCGCCCATTCACCGAGCCTACCGGCAGATCGGAATCCACCTCTCGGTGGAAGTCTCGCCTCTCGAGCTGGCGCCGCCAGAGGCGCACCTGCTCTCGTACCTGCGGAGCTATGCCCCTTGCGCGATCTCGGTGCTGCACCGGGTGTTCGGGCTTCGGCGCACCACGCTGACCAGCATGCTCGACCGGCTGGAGCGAAGGGGCCTCGTCCGCCGGGAGCTCTGCGCGACCGACCGCCGCTCGTTCCTCGTTCACCTCACGGCGGCGGGTGCGGACCTCGCCGACGTCGTGCAGAAGCCGGTCGACGACCTGGAGCGCCGCATCGGAGCGGAGCTCGCGCCGGAGGATCTGCGCGGATTCGACCGCGTGATGGAAGCCATCGCCCGCGTGACGCGGGTCCAAGTCCGGAAGGAGGAGTGACCATGGCGACCTCGACGCAGCACCCGCCGATCACGACGGCCACGCTGCGAATCCTGTTCGAATTCAGTTACAACGTGATCAAGCAGAACGTCGACGGCATCAGCCACGAGGAGAGCCTGCGGCGGCCGCTCGACGCCGGGAATCCGCTGAACTGGGTGCTGGGACACGTGATCGCCACGCGCAATCACCTGCTCGGCAAGCTGGGCAAGGCGAAGCCGTGGACACCGGAGGAGATCCGGACGTACGACCGAGGCTCGAATCCGTACGCCGACGGGTGGCAGCCCCTTCCCTTCCCGCGGCTCGTGACCGATCTCGACCGCACCCAGGACATGCTCCGGCAGGCGCTCGGCGACCTCACGCCCGCACGGCTCGCCGAGCCGCTCCCGCCCGACCAGAACCCGTTCCGACTGGACAGCCTCGGCGAGATGTTCGCGGCGTTCAGCTTCCACGAGTCGTACCACGCCGGGCAGACGGGCATCCTGCGCCGCGTGCTGGGCCGCCCGGGAGCGATCAACTGAGCGGCGCCCCGAAGGACGCCGTCATTCCTGGAGCACGAGGCCCTTGTAGAAGAGGGTCGCCGCGATGCCGCCGAGGATCGGACCGATCCAGTAGGCGGCGTGCAGGTCCCAGTACCCGCCGGCCAGCGCGGGACCGAGCACCCGCGCGGGGTTCATCGCCGCGCCGGTGATGGGCCCGCCGACGAGGATGTCGGCGAAGACCGCAAGCCCGACGCCGAACCCGCCGATGGCCGGCGCGCGCTTGTCCACCGCGGTGCCCCAGACGGACACCACCAGGATGAACGTCAGCACGAACTCGACGAAGATCACCGTGCCCATCCCGAAGCCCGGACCGGGCCCGGGCGTCCCGAGCTTCGCCGCGTCGATCACCTCGCCCGAGAACATCGAGCGCAGCACCAGCGCGGCCAGCAACGATCCCCCGACCTGCGCGATGAGATAGATCGGCACCGCCCCGGCCTTCACCTTTCCCCCGACCAGCATGGCGATGGTCACCGCGGGGTTGATGTGTCCCCCGGAGACGTTCATCGCCAGGGAGACGGCGATGGACAGGGCGATGCCGTGCGCCAGCGCGATCCCCAGGAGGCCGAATCCGGCTTCACCGAGTGCGGTCGCCTGCAGGATCGCGCCGGCTCCGAGGAACGTGAGGAAGAACGTCCCGACCAGCTCCGCGGCGAAGACGCCCTTCACGACGGCCGCCTCGACCGGCCGACTGCCTTCACGACGGTCGCCTCAACCGGCGGACTGACGCTCGGCGGCGTCCTTCAGTTTCTCGTTCGCCATGATGGCCAGCTCCACGCGCCGGTTGGCCTGCCGGCCTTCCGCGGTGTCGTTGGTCGACACGGGCTGCCCTTCGCCGTAGCCCATGATCGAGAACCGTCCGTTGTCGACGGCCAGCTGCGTGAGGTAGTGGCTCACCGACTCCGCGCGCATCTTGGACAGCTCCATGTTCCATTCGTCGGAGCCGGTGGAGTCCGTGTGCCCCTCCACGAGCACGTTCGTGTCCGGGTACTTGTTCAGGATCGTGGCGAGGTTCTGCAGATTGGTCTGAGCCGCGGGACGCAGATCCGCCTTGTTCACGTCGAACAGGATGCCGGAGTCGAACGTGATCTTGATGCCTTCGCCGATGCGCTCGACCGTGGCGCCTTCCAAGTCGCGGTCGATCTCCTCGGCCTGCTTGTCCATCTGCCTGCCGATGTACGCACCCGCCGCCCCGCCGACCGCCGCGCCGATGATCGCCGCGACCGCGGTGTTCGATCCGGTCGCCTTGCCGATGCCTGCCCCGACGGCTCCGCCGGCCGCCCCGCCGATCACCGCGCCTTTCTGCATGCGCGAGCAGCCGAACGACGAGACGATGAACACGACCAGCAGGCCGACCACGATGATTCGCTTCATGGGTTCCCCCTTGGTGTTCATGGTGGATTGCGCGGTGGAGCCTAGCACAGGGCGGGAAAGCCGGCGACAGGGCGGCGCGGACCGCCGTCACCGCCCGGATAAGTCGGGACACTGCCACTCCGGTCCCGTATCCTCGCGGGGCGGAGGGCTGGAGGGCGAATGAAACGGCTGCGATGGCAAGCGACTGCTTCGGCGGCTTGGCTCGGCGCGCTGCTCACGGCCGGGGCAGCGGCCGACGCCGGACCCCGCCTGGTCCTGATCCCACAGCGCTCCGTCCCGATGGTGTCGTGCACCGTGCTGGTCCCCGCGGGCTCGGCCCTGGAGACGCCGGAGACGAACGGCGCCGCGCACTATCTGGAGCACCTGCTCTTCAACGGGACGACGACCCGGACCCGCGAGCAGATCTACTCCGAGACGGATCTGCTCGGCGCCTACAACAACGCTTCCACCCAGCGCGAGCGCACCGTCTTCCAGCTGCTGCTGCCGTCCGAGAACTGGCGCGAAGGTCTCGCGCTGCAGGCCGACATGCTGCTGCGCTCCACGCTTCCCCCGACGATGTTCGAGAAGGAGAAGGGCATCATCCTGGAGGAGCTCGCCAAGGACCGGACGAACCCCGAGTACGAGGCGGAGCGGTTCGTGCAGCGCGTCCTCTGGGGCGAAGATCCGCGCGCGCTGCCCGTGCTCGGGACGGAAGAGTCCATCTCGGGCATGGACCCCGGGGCGCTGGCGAAGTTCTACCAGGAGCGGTACCGGCCGGAGGGATTCACGATTGTCCTGATGGGCGACATCGACGAAGCGGAGGGGCGGGCCGAGCTCGAGCGGCTGTTCGGCAAGGCCGAGGGTGATGGGGCGACGAAGCCTGTCCCGCCACGGCCGGCGTTCCTTCCCGAGTCGGCGCTGCACCGCCACGAGATCACCGGGCTCGGCAAGACGAGCGTGACCTTGATGCTCCCGATGCCGGCTGTGTCGCTCGAGAGCTTCGCCGCGGCGCGGCTGCTAGCCACGGTGCTCTCCGACGGTGAGCAGAGCGCGGTGTCGCGGGCGGTGGAGGCTGCCGGCGCGACCGTGCTGTCGGCCGGCGCGTCTCTCGAGGCGGGCGAGCCATGGTCGCTGCTGGCGGTCTCGGTCGACGTCGCCGAAGGCGGGCCGAGCGGCGAGGCGGTCGTGCAGGCCATCCTCGCGCACCTCGTGAAGCTGGTCAGCGAGCCCTCCGTCGCGCACGATCTGCCGGCCGCGCAACGAACGCTGCTCGTCGAGGACATCTCGCTGCGCGAGAAAATGCATTACTACGGCCTGATGCGCGCGGACCTGCTGGACGGAGGCGATCCGTCGATCGCCGAGTCCCTGCTGGTCCGGACCCGGACCTGCAGCGAGCACAGCGTGAGGGAGGTCCTTCGCGACGCGCTCGCGTCCGGGCAGATCCTGACCACAACCGTCGGGCCGGGTGCCGGGGATGCCATGACGCCGCTGACAGTGCCGCCGGTCCCGGCGGACGTACGATTCGCCATGGTAGTCGATGGGGCGCCCGTCGGGCCACTTGCGCTTCCACCCTCCCGGCCCGCGGTGACCGAACCCGAGTCCCGCCGCATCGTACTGCCGAACGGACTCACGCTGATCCACCAGGCCAGCCCCGACGCGCGGACCTTCGCCGTGCATGTCCTCTTCAAGGACCGCGCGGAGCTCGAGGAGCAGACCGGCGTGCCGCGCGGCACCTCCGACGTGATCCACCGCATGATGGCGCTCGGCACGGCGACGCTCGACGAGAACCGGCTCCGCGGACGGCTCGCAGAGCTAGGCACGAGCCTCAAGGTCACCGACGCGGACGGCATTCCCTACGACGACTACTACTTCAGTCCGGAGCACTCGTACGTGCGGCTGGAGACGATCGATTCGTTCGGCCTCGACGCGCTGGCCCTGCTCGGCGAGATCGTCGTCACTCCCCGGCTCACCGAGGAGACGTTGGACAAGGCGAGGACCGCCGCGGCGACGCGCGCGGAGGCGGAGGTCGGATCGCCGCGGTCCGTGGCGGAGCGAGGATTCCTGGACGCGCTCGGGGCGAACCACCCCGAGTCCGGCGGCGTGCTCGGCTCGGCGGCGGCGATCCGCGGCCTGACGCTCGAGCAGGTGACGCAGCACCACGCGGCGATGACTGCACCGGAGCGTCTCGTGCTCGCCGTGTCCAGCAACCTGCCGTACGACGCCATCGAGGAGGCGGTCACCCGCGGTTTCCCCTCCGCCGGGGGGGGTGAGCCGCTACCCGCCCGAGACTGGCACGCGTCCGGTGAGCCAGCCCGTCACGAGACGCCGACCGGCCGCGAACAGTCCTGGATCCTGCTCGGTGCTCCGCTCGACGTGCCTTCAGCCGACGAAGCAGCGCTCCGCGTCGCCGTGGCCGTCCTCTCCGAGAGGCTCGCCGAGGAGCTCCGCGAGCGCGAAGGCCTCGCCTACTCGATCGGCGCTGGCGCGCGCCTTGAATCTCCCGGCGCGTACATCCGCATGTCCGCCGGTACGCGCCCCGAGAACCTCGAGCGTATGGAGGAGGGGATGCTCCGCGTCGCCGCCGAATTGGCCGCGCGGCCGCCGGCACAGGACGAGCTCACGGGCGCCCGCAACCGCGACGAGGGCCGCCGCCGCATGCGCCGCCTCACCCGCATCGGGCAGGCGCATGCCATGGCCATGGCGGAGCTGGCCGGGCGCTCGCCCACCGCGCTCGACGCGGATCTGCCCGCGCTCCGCTCGGTGACGCCGGAGGACGTCGCGCGCGTGGCATCCGCGTACCTCCGGTTCGAGCCGCGGATCGTCTCGGTCGCGCGTTGACGCAGCGGTCGGAGCGCATCGCCGCGGTGGCCGTGGTGCTCGCCGCGTCCACGCTCTGCCTCGTGCCGCTCTTCGAGCAGGTCCGCCATCCCGAGCCGTTCCTGAACGACGCCGTCCTGCACTACGGACTCATCGAGTGTCTCGCCGGTGCACACGAACGCGGGCAGAGCGTCCTCGATCCGTGGGTGCGCGCCTGGACGCTCGGCTTTCCGCTCTTCCACTACTACCAGAACCTGCCGCATCTCCTGGTTCTCGCGCTGGCGAAGGTCTCGTTGGGCACGCTCTCACTCCTCACCGCGTTCCGGATCGTCGAGTGGCTCGCCCTCGGCACGCTGCCCCTGCCGGTGTTCGTCGCGCTGCGGCGGTTCGGGTTCCGCCCGCTCGCGGCCGCGGCCGGCGCCATGCTCGCACTCTGGCCCAAGACCGACTACCTGCACGGCGCGGACCTGGAGAGCTACACCTGGCAGGGGCTCGGCCTGTTCACCCAGGCCGTGGGCATGTGGATCTTCCCGCTCGCGCTCGCGTGGATCTATGGAGCGCTCCGCGAGGGGCGAGGTCTCGCGGGGGCGGCGTGGCTCTGCACCGCGACGCTCCTCTCGCATCTCGTGCTCGGCTGGCTCGTCTTCGTGTTCGCCGCGGTGATCGCTCTGCTTTCGCCCAGGGAGGTGCCGGCGCGGCTCCGCCGCCTCGCGGTCGTCGCCCTGGTGACCGCCGCCGCCTCCTCGTACCTCTGGGTGCCGATGCTCCGCGACTACGCGTGGCACCACATGAGCGACCTCGTCCCGACGTGGAAGTACGACTCGTTCGGCCACGCCGTCGTGCTGCAGCGGCTCGCCTCGGGCGCGCTCTTCGACTTCCAGCGCCTCCCGGTGCTCACGCTGCTGCTCGCGGCCGGCCTCGTCTGGCTCGGGGCGCGCACCGCGCTCTTCGCGCTCCGTCGCACACCGCAGTCGGAGGGCGAACGGACGCTGCTCGCCCTGTTCGCCGTGTCTCTCGCCCTGTACTTCGGACGCCCGACCTGGGGCGGCCTGCTCGACCTCGTTCCCCTCGGCGGCGGCCTGCACTGGTCCCGCCTGCTGGCCGCCGTGCACCTGCTGGGCTGCGCCGTCGCCGGGGTCGGCGCCGCGGAGCTCTTGCTTCGACTCTCCCATCGCGGGGTGCTCGGCGTCGCCGCGGCGCTCGTTCTCGCCGGGGCCGCCGTCCTTCCGCTCGCCAAGGAGCGCACGGCGTACCTGCGCCACAACGCGGCGCTCGTGCGTGAATCCGCCGCCGGGCTCGAGGCGGAGCGCAGCGACCTCGAGCAGGCGCTCGTCCTCGCGGCGCAGGACACCAACGGCCGAGTCTACGCCGGTCAGGGGCGGGCCGGCGGGCACACCTGGGGCGGGCAGTTCCTGGTGGGCTGGGTTCCCGTGTACGATTTCCCTCCCATGCGTCAGATGGACGCGGTCACCTACCTGCATCACATGGCTTCGATGAACTCCGACCTGCACGATGCGTTCGACGAGCGCAACCTCGCGGACTACCGCGCGTTCAACGTGCGCCGCATCATCGCGCCGGCGGACGTCCGCTTCGCCTCCTTCGCCAGCGAGATCGGCTCGTTCGGACGCTTCCGCGTGCTGGCGGTGGACGGCCCCGGATTCGTCGAGCTGGTGGACGTGCCGTACGCGGTGGACGTGCCCCGCGAGAACGTCGCGCGGACGCACGTGGCATGGCTCCGGCGTCTGGCACCACTCGGCGTCCACCCCGAGGTGCGGCTCACGGAAGGGTCGTCCGCGGCGTACGACGTGCGCTTCCCCGATGCGCCCCTCCCCGATTCCCCGCGCGGGGAGGTGCTGCACGTGGGGCGAAGCGGCGACGACTTCACCGCGGAGGTCCGCGCCGACCGGCCGTGCCACGCGGTGCTCAAGATGACCTACCATCCGGGTTGGCGCACGTGGGTGGACGGAGCGCCGGCGCGAGCGGTGCACGTGCTGCCGAGCTATCTTGCCGTGCCGCTCGCCGCCGGCCGGCACACCGTGGAACTGCGCTGGGAACCCGGTCCGCTGAAGGAGATCCTGGCGGGGACGGGGATGCTCGTGCTAGTGGCGTTCACCTTCTTCGCGAGGCGGATCCGATGACGCCCTCCCGAGCGCGCGGCCTTCTGATGAGCACCGTCGTCGTGGTCGCCGTGCTCCTGCTACTCGTGCCGGTGGCCGAGCTGATCGTACGCGGCGTGAAGCCGCAGACCCTGCCGTCGCAGCAGGCTCTGCAGGGCGCCGTGCTCAAGGGCATGTACGTGCCCGATGACGACGCCGGCTACCGGCTCGCGCCGAACTTCGCCGGCCGCCTGGAGAAGGCCGGCATCGTCACCGAGTTCTCCACCAACTCGCTCGGGCTGCGCGGTCCCGAGCCGGGGGCGAAGAGGGCCGCGCGCATCCTCGCGCTGGGCGACTCCTACGTGTTCGGGTGGGGCGTCGCGCAGGGCGAAGAGTGGATCGAGCTCGTCGAGAGCGAGCTGAACGCGAAGCTCGGCGCCGGCACCGTCGAGGCCTGGAACGGCGGGGTGAACGGCTACGGGACCATCGGCGCGCTCGCACACCTGCGCCGGCTCGGGCCGGCGCTGCGTCCGGATCTCGTGCTGCTCGGCTTCTTCGCCAACGACTTCACCGACAACTTCCTCGGCAACGTCTACGAGGTCCGCGACGGCTACCTCTTCGACCGCTTCTCGCACGACTACTACCAGGAGAACTTTCTCGCTCGGGAGAGCCACCTGTACCGGCTCCTGTCGGTCGCGTGGGAGACCGCGCGGATCCGCTGGCTCGGGGGCGTGCCGACCACACGCCCGGTGCGGAACTTCACCGAGGCGGACTTCGAGCGCGGCCGGGAGATCTCCGAGCAGCTGATTCTTGCGTTTCGTGACGAGTGCGCTGCGCTCGGCGCGAGATTCGCCGTGATCTGGTTGCCCGCGGACGTGTATGCTGTAGCCGGATCGCGGCCGGAGGACATTCCCCTCCAGCACGCGCTGCAGAAGCGCATCGAGGCGGCGGGAGTCCCGAGCCTCGACCTGCTTCCCGTTGCGACGAGCGAGCCGCGCGTCGCGGGACTCTACCTGCTCCCCGCCGACGGGCACCTCTCCGTCCGCGGGAACCGCGTCATGGGAAGGGCCGTCGCGAAATGGATCTCGGAAGAAGAGCTGCGCGGACCATGAAAGCGGCTCTGCCGGCTGCGTGCCTCGCCGTGCTGGCCGCGCTCGTCCCCACATTCGCAGGAGCCGACGCGGGCGGTGCAGGCGACGCGGGCAGTCCGGCCGACGACGACGCCCGCCGCGAACCTTCGCTCTGGACCGTCGGCGCGGGCCGCTCCGGCTTCCGCGATGCTCCGGTCGCCGGGCTTCTGGCCGTCACGTACCACCATCGCCCGCTGGCCGGACCGGTCCGGCCGCTGGCAGGCGCGCTCGCTTCCGGGGACGGCAGCGGCTTCCTCTTCGGCGGATTGAGCTGCGACCTCGAGCTTCGCAGCGGGCTCGGAGCGACGCCGATCCTCACCGCCGGGTACTACGAGCGCGGCGGCGGCATGAACCTGGGCGGGGCGTTCGAGTTCCGTTCGGGGTTCGAGATCTACCATCGCGTGGGCAGCTTCTCCCGCGTCGGGCTCAGCATCCACCACGTCTCCAACGCGGGGTTCTACGATCGGAATCCCGGGCAGGAGACGCTTTTCCTGTCGTACGGGGTGGCGCGGTAGACGTCAGCCCGCGCTCCACGACCGCAAGTACGCATCCAGCGCGGCCCGCTCCTCCGCCGTGCCCACCGCGTCCCGGAACATCGCCGCGACGCGCCGCGTCTCCGGATCCGCGGCTCCGTCCGCGACCGCGCCGAGCTCGGCCTTCGCCTCCGCCGGACGCCCGTGCAGCGCGAGCGCGAGCCCCCGTTGCAGGCGCACCTTCCAGGCCGGCGGCGAAGCATCGGCCATCCGCGACGCCTCGCGCTCCGCCTCCGCCGGCCGCCCCGCGAGGTTCAGCGCCATGACCAGCTCCCACTGCGCGGCCTCGTTCCCCGGCTCGTGGCGAAGCGCCTCGCGCAGCTGCGCCGCCGCCTCGTCGAAGCGGCCGGCGCGCAGTGCGATTCCGCCGAGATTTTGCCGCGCCAGCGACCAGAGCGGGCGAAGCTCCGGCCGCGTCTCCGGCGGCTCGACGGTGCGGAGGAAGCGCTCGAGCTTGCGCCGCGCGTTGTCGTGGAATCCGTTCTCGAAATCGCGACCGGCCATGGCCACGTCGACCAAGTCCTTGGGATCGAAGCCCTCCCGGCGAAGCTCCTCGGGAGCGGTGCGTGCAACCGGCGGCGTCGCGGCCGGCGCCCCCGCCGGCCCGCCCCCGGCCGCGTAGCCGAGCGCGCGCAGCGCCTCCATGCGCTCGTCGTCCGGCGCGACCGGCTCCGCCCACCCGGAACGAATCCCGATCGTCTGGAGCACGAGGTCCTCGAGCTCATCGGCGAGCTCCTCCACTTCGCCCTCGCGCTCCGCCGCGAGATCCCGTGTCTCGCCCGGGTCGGCGACCACGTCGTACAGCTCCGGCCTCGGCGCCCAGACCAGCTTCCGATCCCGCGTGCGCAGCGCCTTCACCGGCGAACCGCCCCAGAGCCGCGGCTGCACCGTTTCGCAGTAGGCCACGGTTCCGGGGATGGGACCCTCGCCGCGAAGCACCGGGACGAGACTGCCCCCGGCGCCGAACGCGGGCGGTGCGCCGGCGAGGTGCAGGAGCGTCGGCGCGACGTCCACCGTCCGCACCACCTCCGAGAGCACCGTGCCAGCGGGCACAAGCGGTCCTCTCAACAGGAGCGGCACTCTCACGGTCTCGTCGTACAGCAAGATCCCGTGCTCGTCCTCGCCGTGATCATCGAGCCCTTCCCCGTGATCCGCGGTCACCACCACGGCGGCGCTCTCCGGGATCTCCCGCGCGAAGCGGCGTAGCTCGTAGTCCATGCACTCGATCTCGGCGAGGTAGCGGTCCGCCTGCGTGCGGTTCCAGGGCGGCGGCGCGTCGTACGGGAAGTGCGCGTCATAGAGGTGCAGCCACAGGAAGAAGCGCGACCCGCCACCGGCCAAGCGGCCAACCGCCGCGGTCGCGCGCGCCACCGCCTCGTCCGCGCGGCGGTCCACCGCGGGCAGCCAGTGCCGCTCGCGCGGGAAGACGGACTCGTCCTGCACCTCGTACGGCGAGGTCAGGGAGTCGTCGAACGCGTCGAATCCCTGCGCGATCCCGGTCGCCGCCTCCAGCACCCGGGAGGAGACGACCGCCTCGGTGCGGAAGCCGAGCTCGCCGAAGCGCTCGGCGAGCGTCGGCGCCGCTTCGCCCAGCCGCGCGTCGCCGTTGGTGCGCACTCCGTGATAGAGCGAAGGCGTCCCGGTGAACATCGTGACGTGGCTCGGCAGCGTGAGCGGCACGTCGGCGAAGGCGTGCTCGACGATGGCTCCGGTCCTCGCCCACGAGTCGAGCAGCGGCGTCCTCACGTCCGGGCATCCGTACACGCCGATGCCGTCGGCGCGCGTCGTGTCCAGCGTGATCAGGATCACGTCGCGGCGCGGCGCCGGAGGGCCCGCACACCCGGCGATCAGCACGCAGAGAAAGATCCCCGACGGACGCATCGCGGCATCGTAGCGCGCCCGGCATCATCCCGCCACGGTGGCCGCCCATCGGACACGGTGGTACCATGCATCGCCATGTCGGGATGCGACCAGATCGTTCTTCTGCTCGGAGGCGCGGGCCTGGTCGGCTTCCAGTGCGCGCGCCACATCTCGCGGGACCTGCGCCCGCGGCGCGTGGTGCTGGTCTCGCTGTATCGTCAGGAGACCGCCGACGCGGTCGCCGCGCTCTCCAACGAGTTCCCCGAAATCGACGTGGCCGGCTACTACGGCAACCTCTTCGTCCGCGGGGAGCCGACTCCGGTGGACCGGCAGGCGCCGGAACCCTCGCCGCGCGAGTTCGCCGAGGTCGCCGCGAACCGCCAGGCGATCTTCGCCGATCTCTTCGGCGACTTCGAGACGGCCTATCGAGAGTCGTTTCTCGCACGCCTTCTGCGGAGAGAGCGCCCGGGCGCCGTCATCGACTCGGTCAACACGGCGACGGCCATCAGTTACCAGGACATCTTCTCGAGCTCGTTCATCGTCTCCCGGGACCTCGAGGAGGCCCGCGCCGCCCACGACGTCTCCGACGCGTTCACCGCCGACGTCGAGAAGCACCTGATCTCCGGCGCCGTGCCGCAGCTCATCCTGCACGTTCGGCTGCTGCACCGTGCGCTCGTGGAGGCCGGCACGCGCATCTACGTCAAGGTGGGAACGACGGGGACGGGCGGCATGGGGCTCAACATCCCGTACACGCACGGCGAGGACAAGCCCAGCCCCACATTGATGTCCAAGACGGCGACCGCCTTCGCGCAGACCGGGCTGCTCTTTCTCATGGCGCGCACGCCGTCTTCGCCGATCATCAAGGAGATCAAGCCGGCGGCGATGATCGGCTACAAGCGCATCGGCTTCCAGCCCGTGCGCGGGCTGCAGTATCGCGCCAACGGAACCGGCGGCGTGCGCCTCGCGACCGACGAGCCTTATCACCTGTTCCGCGCCCGCGAACAGACTCTCGGCGAGACGCTGGACACCGAGCCGCGCTTCGACGGGTTCGCCGCGGTCCACGACGCGTCGGGGAATCGAGCCACGCTGACCATCCCCTGCGTGAACACCGGCGAGAACGGGACCTTCGCGCGGGGGGAGTTCGAGGCGATCACCGCGCTCGGGCAGATGGAGTTCGTGACGCCGGAGGAGATCGCGCAGCTCGTGACCCTGGAGATCCTGGGAAGCAACACCGGCCGAGACGTCATCTCCGCGGTCGACTCGACCATCCTCTCCCCCTCGTACAAGGGCGGACTCATCCGCCGCGTCGCCATCGACGAGCTGGACAAGCTGGAGCAGGAGCGGGGCGTGCCGTCCATCGCCATCGGCCAGCTCGGTCCCCCGCAGCTGGCCAAGTACCTCTACGAAGCGCACTTCTTCCGCGAGCTGTACGGGACGGTGGAGGGCGCGCTGCGGGAGGCCGGCGGCGCGCCGCGCACCGCCGCGTCCGTCTCCGCGGCGATGAGCGCGCACGTTCTGGCCAGCCCCCTGCGCGACACCATCACCTCGGTGGGGATCCCCATCCTGATGCCCGACGGCAAGACGATCCTGCGCGGGCCGGTCATCCGCATCCCTCCGTACAATCGCAAAGCCCACGTCTTCCCGCTGGGCAACGGGAAAGTCGACGAGTTTGCCGAGCGCGGCTGGGTCGATCTGCGCGAGCGACACATGGCCTGGTGGCTCGAGCAGTTCGGCCGCATGCGGGAGTCCGTGCTGCGGCGGGAGACGAAGTGGAGCTCCGAGCGGCTCGACATTCGCTCGTATCTGTCCGAGGAGATCCGTATCGGCGAGGTCGTCGCCTGGATCTTCAACAACGTGATCGAACCGCCGGGACACCGGATCAAGTAGGCGCGCCGATGACCGGAACCGATCTCTCCTCCGGAGCCGCGTTCGACGCCGGCTTGCTCGCGCGCGTGCGCGACGCGCTCGTGCCGCTGGAGGCGGGGCCGGCGGGCGCGGACCGCGGCGTCGCCGCGGCAGCCACCGCCCTGCTCCGCGCCACCCGCGAGACGCTGCAGAAGCTGTCCGAGGCGGAGCCCGCCGGAGCGCACGGCTACCGCTCCCTGCTGCACCGCGTTCTGGAGGCCGCCGCCTCGCGCGGGGTGCGCACCGCCTTCGCCTCCACGCCCTTCGCCGCCGAGTGGACCGAGCTGCTGCTCGAGGCGGTGACCGCCTCGGACTACACCACCGGGCGGCTGTTCTTCTCCAGGGCGCGCGCGCTCGGCGACCGTACGCTCTTCCTGCTGCCCTGGACCCGTCGCGAGGGGCGCGTGTCCTGGCGTGAGGCGGAAGCGCGCGTGCTCGACATCGGCCGGGCGTTGCTCGCGTCGAAGGCCAGGGATCCGACCGGGGGTCCGATCGCCGTCCTCGGGGCGAACTCGCCGGAGCTCGCGCTTTTCGACCTCGCGTGCCTGGTTTCCGGAGCGGCCGACGTGCCCGTTCCGGCGAACTCCACGCCGGCGCAGGTCGAGTTCATCCTGGGACACTGCCGCGCGTCGGCACTCTTCCTGGGAGACGAGGAAGCCGCGGCGGTGGCGGCTCCGGCCCTGAACTCCTCCAGGATTCCGGCTTGGTGGCTGCCAGAGGAGGCCCCGCCCTCCGATCGCATCCGACCCTTCCGCGAGTTCCTCGATCTCGGCGCCGGCGTTTCGCCCGAGGACGCGCGTCACACCTCCGCCACGGTGCGGTCCGGCGACCTCGCCACGATCATGTACACGTCCGGCACGACGGGTGCGCCGAAAGGCGTCCCTTTCACCCACGCGAACCTCGTGACGACGCGGTTCGCGCGCGCCGCGGCCTGGCCGGACATCGGCGAGGGCGACGTCTTCCTCTGCTACCTGCCCCTCTATCACACGTTCGGCAGGTGGCTGGAGATGCTCGGCTGCGTGTTCTGGGGATCGGTGTACGCGTTCGTGGACGACGCCTCCATCGAGCCGCTGCTCCATTCCTTCGCGCGCGTGCGTCCGACGACCTTCATCTCCGTTCCGAAGAAGTGGATGCAGATCGCGGAGGCGGTGGCGCCGCTGGACGAGGCCGAGCCGACGTCCGCCGCGGACAAGGCGCGGATGGCGCGGGAGCTCGTGGAGAGGACCGGCGGACGGCTGCGCCGAGGACTCTCCGCCGCGGGCTACCTCCCGCCCTCGGTGTTCCGTCGCTTCCACGCCGCGGGCATCGAGCTGCACTCCGGCTTCGGCATGACCGAGGCGACCGGCGGGATCACCATGACCCCCGCGGCCGACTACCGCGACGACTCCATCGGACTGGCCCTGCCGGGCATCGAGCTGCGCGTGGCCGAGGACGGCGAGCTGCTCATCCGCGGACCTTACGTGACCCCGCCCGCCGCCGACGAGCCCCCCCGCGAGGACGGCTGGCTGGCCACCGGGGACATCGTGCGCGTCGACGCGCAGGGCCACTATCGCATCGTCGACCGCAAGAAGGAGATCTTCAAGAACGTGCAGGGTGAGACGATCTCGCCGCGCCGCATCGAGACTCTCTTCGAGGACTTCGATTCGGTCGAGCGCGTCCTCGCCGTGGGAGACCGGCGCGAGTACTGCGCGGCGCTCATCGTTCCGAGCGCGGAGCTGCGGACCGACTTCGCCTCCTCCCGCCGGGGCGACACGCTCGAGTCGCTGGAGCTGCGCGAGATCTTCGCCCCCGTTGTCGAGGCGGTGAACCGTTTCCTCGCGCCCTTCGAGCGCATCCTGGACTTCGCGGTGCTGGCCGAGGATCTCGACCCCGAGAAGGAGCTCACCGCGAAGGGAACGCCCAAGCGGAGCGTCGTGGGCGAACGCTTCGCCGAGGTGATCCGCACCATCTACGCTCGGGAGCAGGTGGCGGTGACCGTCGGCGACGTGGAGTGCAAGCTGCCGCAGTGGTTCCTGCGAAACACCGGCATCCCCGCCGGCGAGGTCCGCGCGGAGGGCTCGGAGCTCGTGGCCGCGGGGCGAAGGCTCGCCGTGCGCCGCGAGAAGAGCGGGATCGTCGTCGGCGATGCCGTCTACGATCCGGGAGGAGCGGATCTCCTCCTCGGCGAGATCTTCGGGCGCGCGCGGCTCTGGCTCGGGAACGACGCGGTGCGCCGCTTCGCCGGCTCGGGGATCGAGCACTGGTGGCGGCGCGGCGTTCGCTTCCCGACCCGGACGCGGCTGGTCCGACGCATGCCCCTCGCCGGAGCACCGGACGTCCCGTCCCCGCTGGCGCGGTCCGTCACCATCGGGGATCTGCACGCGGCGGCCCGCGTGCTGGCCGATCCCGACGCGGCACGACGCCGGGAAGCGGTCGTTCGGCTTGGCGAGACGCTGGCCAGCGAGGCGCGGGACGCCGACCCGATGACCAAGGAGATCCTGCTCTCGTGCTTCTCCGACCCGGACGTGCGCGTCGAGGCGCTGCGCGCGGTGGCGCGCTCGCTGTCGCCCGCGCAGCTCGATCGTCTCGTCACCGAGCGGCTGCCCTTCGACCCGAGCTTCCTGACGCCGGAGGAAGCGGCGGAGCTCGGTCCGATGACTCTGCGCAGCGACCAGCTGGACGTGCTCGTCGCGCGGGCTCGGGCCTGGTGCGAGCCGGACGCCGGCGTGCCGGCGCACGCGCTCGACCGACTGCTCGGCTGGCTGCGGCGCGTCGCGGTCGAGCATCCGGAGAGCCACCTCGCGGTGCGCTCGCTCCTCGTGGACCTCGCCGAGCTTCCGCTGGACGACGCGCTCCGCGAGCGACTCGAGGACCACCTGGGGACTCTGGTCCGCGAGTTCCGCGCGCGGCTCCCCGCTCCCGCCACCGCCGACGGCGTTACCTGGGAGCAGGCCGTCGAGCTGGACGGCGTCTCGCCGGACGACGGCGCGCGCATCCGCCGGGCGATCGCGGCAGAGAAGCTGCTGCCCGAGGCGATGGCTCTCTTCGGAACGAGCCCGGCGCGGGATCTGCCGCCGCTCGCGGCGCGCTCGGTGCGGATCTCCCTGCTCGGACTCGGCGAGGGACGCTCCGTCAACCTGCTGGAGTGGTCGCCCGCCGGCCTCGACCACGGTCCGCCGCGCTTCGAGTGCGTGGTGAAGGCGGACCGCGGCGTCGGGTGGAGCGAGGTCCAGGAAGAGATGCGGCTGCTGGTGCGGGCGCGCACCGGCGAATCGGGGCGACCCATCGTCAAGACGCAGGGCGGCGGATACCGCGAGCACGGCGTGTGGACCGAGGAGTTCGTGCCGGGCAAGTCCCTGGACGAGCTGGTCGACGCGCTCGCCGCCGAGGACGACGGCGCCGGCGCCCGGCTCCGCGAGCTCTGGCCCTTCCTCGTCTCCTCCTGCGCGGCCCTGGTCGTGGACTTCTGGCGAAGAACGGGACGCCGCGTGACGCTCTCGAAGGCCTCGGCGGACAAGCTCGTGCTGCCGGACCATGACTGGCTCGTCGGCGGCCGCCTCGTCTCCATCGCCGAGCGCCGCCAGTGCGAGCGGCTGACGGACGTGCTCGCCGGCGTGCACTCGGGAATCGTGCTTCCGATCGCCGAGCGGCATGCACGCGCCGAGCTCGACACCGCATGGCCGCAGCTCCTCTCGGCCGCGCTCGAAGTGCTCGGCGAAGTGGAGGGGTGCGCGCGCCTCGAAGAGGAGGAAGGCGGCCTCGATCCCGACGGCGAGCTCGCCGGGGCGATCCGCCGCTTCGTTTCGGGCGTGCGCCGGCGCGGGTTCCTGCCGCTGCGCATCCGCGTCGCGGCGCGGCGCTACCGCAGGTGGCAACAGATCAACGCCGACGCGACGCTCGAGGCACAGGCGGCCACGCTGGACCAGATCGAGGACGCGTACGGCCTGGGCGATCTGGACCGGGACCGCCCCGGCTCCCGCCTGCAGCTCTTCCGCCACACCGTGTTTCGCGGATCGGGCGAAGAGTTGACCAAGGGACTCGACGAGCTGATCGCCAAGGGGCTGGCCTCGCCGCCGGCGCTGGCGGAGCTGCACCGCGAGGTCACCCACCTCCGGGACACGGCGCACCCCAGCGAGCTCGACGAGTTCTTCCTGGCGCGCATGCTCTATCCGCACGTCGATCCGCGCGGCCGCGCCGTGCTCGTGCGCGAGGAGGACCAGCCCGGCGAGTTCGACACCGGCGTGGCGGTGGAGCACGTCGACTCGGAGGGCGAAGTCTTCCGCATCCGCCGCCCGGCCAACCCGGGAGAGATCGCCGCGCTCGGCCGGGTGTTCCGGGCCGCGGGTATTCGACGGCTTCCGCGCGCCGGCGAGGACGACCTCCTGCTGGTGACCGACTCGGACGAGCGCGTGCTTGGCGGGCTCATCTCCCGGCGCATCAGCGACACGTACGTGCGGCTGGACTGGCTCGCGCTGGGCCGGCACCGCCGGGCCCGCGGCATCGGCTCCATCCTGATCCGCGAGTTCCTGGAGCGGCTCCGGGCGCAGGGAGTGCGGGTCGTCTCCACCGGATTCTTCCGTCCGGCATTCTTCGCCAATTTCGGCTTCGGCGTGGATCCACGCTACGCCGGTCTCGTCCGCTTCCTGGACGCGGAGAGCCCGGCCCCCTTGCCCGGGGTCAAGCCGACCCGCGACGATTCCGAACGGGAACGGTAGGAGGGGCGATGGAGACGAGACCGTGGCACTCGGCCTATGACCCGGGCGTCCCGCCCACGATCGACTACGCGAACGTGCCGCTGCACGGGTTCCTGCGGCGGGCGGCCGCCCGCTTCCCGGATTTCGCCGCGGTGTGCTTCCTGAACCGCACCTTCACCTACCGCGAGCTCGATCACTACGCCACCCGCTTCGCTCGCGCGCTCGAGGACGCCGGCGTCGTGAAGGGGGATCGCGTGGCCATCCAGCTGCCCAATCTCCCGCAGACGGTGATCGCGTTCTTCGGGACGCTGCGTGCGGGCGCGGTGGCGGTGATGACCAATCCGCTCTACACCTCGCGGGAGATCGAGCACCAGTGGAACGACGCCGGCTGCAAGGTCGCGGTGACGGCCGACTTCCTCTACCGGAAGAGCGTGGCAAAGGTTCGCGACCGGCTTTCCGTCGAGACTTACGTGATCGCCCGCATTCCCGAGTACCTGCGCTTCCCGCTGAACGTGCTGGCGCCGCTCAAGCTGAAGCGCGAGGGACTCATGGCGGACGTGCCGCGGGCGAAGAACGTCTTCCGCTTCCGGGAGTTCGTGGACGCGGCGCTGGTCATCCGGCCGGAGATCCCCCTGGAGATGAGCGACCTCGCCGCGCTGCAGTACACCGGGGGCACGACCGGCGTGCCCAAGGGCGCGATGCTCACGCACGGGAACCTGTCGTGGCAGGCACAGCAGCTCCACGCCTGGCTGCCGGATCTCGAGCCGGGCAAGGAGGTGTTCCTCTCGGCGCTCCCCTTCTTCCACGTGTTCGGGCTGACCGTCGCGATGAGCCTGCCCGTCGAGCTCGGCGCGACGATGGTGCTCATGCCCAACCCGCGGGACGTCGAGGCGATGATCGACGCGATCAATCGCCGGGCCGTGACGATCTTCCCGGTCGTCCCGGCGATGGTGCACGGGATCAACCAGCATCCGAACGCCGCATCCCTCGAGGTGAAGGGACTCAAGATCTGCGTCTCGGGGTCCGCGCCGATGCCGGAGCCGACGCTGCGCCGCTTCGAGGAGCTGACCGGTGGGAAGATCGTCGAGGGTTACGGGCTGACGGAGGCTTCACCGGTGACTCACGTGAACCCGAACCGCGGGCGCCGCAAGGTGAACACCATCGGGCTGCCGCTTCCCGATACGGATTGCCGCATCCTGTCGATGAAGGATGGGACGACGCCGGTGGGCCCGGGCGAGGACGGCGAGCTCGTGATCCGCGGGCCGCAGGTCATGGCCGGGTACTGGAAGCGGCCGGACGAGACCGCCCATGCCATCCGCGACGGTTGGCTGCACACCGGGGATCTCGCCGCCGCCGACGAGGACGGCTACTTCCGCATCTCCGGACGGCTCAAGGACCTGATCCTGTGCTCCGGCTACAACGTGTACCCGGACGAGGTGGACCGGATCATCGTGGAGCATCCCGCCGTGCTCGAGTGCGCGACGATCGGCGTGCCCGATGAGAAGCGGGGCGAGTCGGTGAAGTCGTTCGTCGTGCGGCGGCCCGGCGCCGACCTCTCCGCCGACGAGCTGACCGCGTGGTGCCGCGACCGCCTCGCGGCCTACAAGGTGCCGCGGAGGATCGAGTTCCGCGCGGAGCTGCCCAAGAGCAGCGTGCTCAAGATCCTGCGGCGGCAGTTGCTGGAGGAGGAGCTGGCGGGGCGGGGGAAGTAGGGCCGCCTTGCCCCGGGTGGCACGACGGAGTAGGGTAGGGCGTTCCCTCTTCGCGAGGGAGGCCTCTATGCTGGCACTGCAGCGGTTCTCCGCGGTGGCGGTCTTCGTCTGGCTCAGCCTTCCCGTTCATGCCGCGACGATTCGCGTCCCCCAGGACCAGCCCACGATCAAGGCCGCAGTCGCCGCCGCGAATGCAGGTGACGTCGTACTCATCGCTTGCGGAAACTACGTCGAGAACGGGATCGTCGTGACGGTCCCCATCCAGTTGAAGAGCGAGACGGGCGATCCTTCCTGCGTTTCCGTCGACGCCTCGGGTGGCATCGCGTTTCATGCGTTCGGATCGGGTAGCAGCATCACCCTGGATGGCATCCGCGTGTACCGCGGCTATCGCGGCCTGTCTTCCTCGGTCGCCACCACGATTCGATCCTGCGTCTTCGAGACGCTGGGGGCCGCCCCTGCCGGCTACGGCTATGCCGACGGTGGAGCCATCTCCGTGTCTGGGGTGACGGACGTCTACGACAGCGAGTTCCGCTGGAACTTCGCGGCGAACGGCGGCGCGGTCATTACTGGCCCCAATGCCGCCTTCTACCGTTGTCTGTTCGCTCACAACTTCGCCCTGGAAAACGGCGGCGCCATCGCCTCTTCGTCCTTGAACACACGGCTCGTCGACTGCCTGTTCTTCCGCAACCAGTCGCTCGGCGGAGGATTCGGCGGAGCGCTGTACGCGGCGTCCAACGCATTCGTGAGCGGATGCACCTTCATCGAGAACGCCGCTGGCTTCGAGGCCGGCGCAGCCATGTACCTCACGGGAACCGCCCAGGTGGTCAACACCCTGATCGCGGTCAACTACGGCGGGGGCGCGGTCCGTTGCTCGGGCTCTCCGACGTTCTCCTGCTGCGACATCTACGGAAACGCGTACGGGGACTGGGTCTCGTGCATCGCTGGCCAGCTGGGCGTGAACGGGAACTTCTCCGCCGACCCGCTCTTCTGCGATTTGGCCGCCCGCGTGTTGACCCTGGACGCCGAGTCGCCCTGTCTGCCGGGAAACCACCCCGCGGGCTCCGCCTGCGGCCAGATCGGGAGGTTCGGGATGGGCTGCACCGTCGTCTCAGCGGGCCACGGACTGACGAGTGCCCCGTGGGGTCGGGTCAAGTCCCTGTACCGCTGACCTCGTCGCATACCCCCGCGTCACGCCGCCCCCGCGCTCTCCCCCGGCCCCCTCGGCGTACACGACGATCAGAACTCCGAGCGTCGAGAGCAGTGTGACCCCGGCGTGACTGTACGTCCACCAATCGCCGGCGAGCCGATAGCCGGCCACGCTCGACGCGATCACTGACGCAAGCAGGACCGCCGCCGTCGGAGAGAACCTCCGCCCCGCGCGACTGATCCGCCACGCCGCCCACACCTGAAGAAACGGAAGGAACACGAAGTAGTGCGGCCACGCGGTCGGGATGATCAGCGGAATCGAGAGGGACAGCAGGGCGAATGCCGGAATCGGGTCCGAGCCCGGACGGCCGCGCATCCACCGGCCGAGCAACACCAAGTTCATCGCGAAGAGCGCGCCGGCCGCCCAGCGAAGCGCCGTTCTCGTCCCGGAGCCGTCCTCCCCCAGCGGACGAGCGGCTCCGTCCGCCCGGTAGCTCCAACGCTCGACGACGTGAGGAAGGTACTGCGAGTTCACGTCCACCGTGATCTTCGCTCGATCGGTTTCCATGTTCGCCGCCGCGTCGCGGTAGAAGCCGATCGTGTCCCGCGGTCCCAGCACGAGCGCGGGAAGCAGGAACCCGAAGGCCGCCCAGCCCGCCGCGAACCACGCGAGGAACCTCCAGTCCCTGCGAAAGAGAAAGTACGCGAGGTAGACGACCGGATAGAACTTGATGCTCACGGCGAAGGCCAGCACGAGCGCCGCCGCGACGACGCGACGATACCCGTAGAGGAACATCGATCCGAAGGCCAGGAGGGTCATCAGGACGCTGACCTGGCCCCACTTGAAGTTGTGCAGCACGGGCATCGAAGTGAGGAACACGAGCACGTAGGCCCAGAACAGCACGCGGCCGCGCCGCACCAACCACGGACCGGGAACGAGGAGCAGGCCCAGCATCCAGAGCCCCTGCAGGACTCCCCAAGCAGTGAGCGCTCCGGGCAAGGAGAGCGCCCCGAGCGGGGCGATCAGAACGGCGAACGTCGGAGAGTAGTAGTAGCCGGGGTAGGGCCGGCGTCTCTCGAGGAGGTCCTCCGCCACCGGATGGAATCGCATCGTATAGTCCGCGAACAACCGGGGGTTGATGTCCACTTCGCGGACGAAATCGCGCGTGGAATCCCACGTGCTCGTCCAGGCCAGCCAGACCAGCGCGACCGTCGCGGCGACGAAGGCCAGCGCCGCCCACCGCTTGGGGGCCGATCCCGTCACAGCCCCACTTGCACCAGCGCCATCAGGCCGAATCCCGCGAGGAACATCCACGCCATCTCCGCCCGCGTGTGCCTCACGAGCGCCTCCGGCACGAGCTCCATGAGCACGAGGTACATCATCGCGCCGGCGGCGAAGCCGAGGAACGGAAGCAGCAGCGGCTCGAACAGCCACACGAGCAAGCCCGACGGGACCGCCGCGATCGGCTGCGGCAGGCTGGTCAGGAAGGCGAAGAAGAAGCAGCGGAAGAGCGACGCGCCGGCCAGCCTCATCGGCAGCGCCACGGCCAGCCCCTCGGGGATGTTGTGGATGCCGATGGCGATCGCGATGTAGTGGCCGAAGTGGTCGACGTGCAGGTGCGTCTCGGAGCCGTAGCCCACGCCGACCGCCACTCCCTCGGGAATCGAGTGCGCGGTCATGGCCACGAACACGAGGGCCGACGTCCGGCCGCCCACTCCCTTGAGCACGCCCGACTCCAGCCGCTCCGGCGTCAGGTACTTCTCGAGCATCCACAAGAACGCCGCGCCGACCGCCATGCCGCCGAGCGTCTTCACGACGGGCCACAGCTCCGTGGCGCCGTCGGTGCCCATGGTGAAGGCCGGCATCAGCAGGTTGTACACCGAGGCGGAGAACATGAGCCCGCCGGCGAAGGCGTAGCCGAGCCCGACGCGTTCCTGCAGGCGAAGGCCGGAGAACGCCAGCGGGATCGCGCCGAGTCCGCAGGCCAAGCTGGCCAGGATGCCGGCGAAGAACGCCCACGCGACGAACGCGTAGTCGCCGAAGTTGTCGGCGAAGAACCCGTCAAGCACGACGCAGCGCCAACGTCATCCTCCGCCCAGCACTTCCTCGACCCTTCGCCGGAGCGACGCGGGGTCGACTGCAGGATAGCGGTAGAGCTCGCTCTCGACTCTCCGAAAGAGGTCGAGCGCCGTCGCCGGCGCCACGTGGCGCCGCTCGATCATCTCCCGAACGTCCTTCAGATCTAGATCGTGCGCCCGCTCGATCTTCGCCAATGTCTGGCCGTACAGGTCGTAATGAAGGAAGTCCAACCGGCCCTCGCGCCGCACGAACAGACACCGATCCCTCCAACCCGGCAGCGCCGGCACGAAGTCGTCCGGAGCGGCGAGCTCCACGTTGACGTGGAGATCTTCCTTGATGCGCGGGATGGCGCGAAGGACGCTGTCCGCGCCGCCTTCCAACTTGAGATCGATGTCGATCGTCGACGCGCGCCACCCCAGCAGGACCGCCGTGGCACCACCGGTGAAGTACACCCGCCCCTCGTCACGTGCCTCCTCTCCGAGTCGGCGCATGAACCTCTCGAGGAGGCCGGCATCCGTCAGCCGGCGCACTCGGCCGCCCGGACGAAGCTCGTGAGGCGCCTCAGGAGCGCGTTGTATCGGGAGTGCGCGCCGTCGGGATCGGCCTTCGCGAGCAGCTCGTAGAGACGGTGCTCGGGCATGTCCACCCGGCCGACGGAGAGGCCGAGCCTCCGCAACCTCGGACCTCCGATGGCGACGAGCAACGCCTCGACCGACTCCTCGCCGCGGGCAGCATCGCGCAGGCCCCGTTCGATCAGGTCGCTGCCGGGGAGTCCGCCGCGGTCCACGTCAGCTCCGCGCCCCGGCGCGCGCCGTCTCGTCCACGAGGTCCGGATAGAGCGGGAAGGCGCCGACCAGCTCGCTCACCTCGCCGCGGATCTTCGCCTTCACGCTCTCGTCCTCGCTCTCGTTGGCGATGGTCCGCCCGATGAGCTGGGCGATGCGCCGCATCTCCGCCGGCCCCATCCCGCGGGTCGTCACCGCCGGCGTGCCGATGCGCACGCCGCTGGTCAGCGCGGGCTTGCGCGTGTCGAACGGCACCGCGTTCTTGTTCACGGTGATGCCCACGTCGCCAAGCAGCCGCTCCGCCTTCTTGCCGGAGATGTCCTTGGGCGTCATGTCCACGAGCATGAGATGGTTGTCCGTGCCTCCGGAGACGAGTCGGAAGCCCTCGTCGATCAGCGCGTCGGCCAGCACCTTCGCGTTGGCGACGACCCGACGGGCGTAGTCCTTGAACTCGGGCTTCTGCGCCTCGCCGAAGCAGACCGCCTTCGCCGCGATGATGTGCATCAGCGGCCCTCCCTGCATGCCCGGGAAGTTCGTGCGGTCCACCGCCTCGGCGAGAGCCGAGCGGCACAGGATGAAGCCGGCCCGCGGCCCGCGCAGCGTCTTGTGCGTCGTGCTGGTCACCAGGTCCGCGTGCGGCACGGGCGAAGGATGCACCGCGCCGGCCACGAGCCCGGCGAAGTGCGCCATGTCGGTCATGAACACCGCGCCCACCTCGTCGGCCACGGAGCGGAACGCGGCGAAGTCCCAGAGGCGAGGATACGCGCTGGCACCGGCGACGATCATCTTGGGTCGGTGCTGCCGCGCCAGGTCGCGAACGCGGTCCATGTCGATGCGCTCCGTGTCCCGCTCCACCTCGTACTGCACGACCTGGAAGAACCGGCCGGAGAAGTTCACGGGATGTCCGTGCGTCAGGTGCCCGCCGTGCGCGAGCGAGAAGCCGAGGATGCGGTCCCCGGGGTCCAGCACCGAGAAGTAGGCGGTGAGGTTGGCGGTGGAACCCGAGTGCGGTTGCACGTTGGCGTGCTCGGCCCCGAAGAGACGTTTCGCCCGTTCCCGCGCCAGCTCTTCGGCCTTGTCCACTTCGTGGCAGCCGCCGTAGTAGCGCTTGCCGGGGTATCCCTCGGCGTACTTGTTGGTGAGCGGCGTTCCCGCCGCCTCCAGCACCGCGCGGCTCACGAAGTTCTCCGAGGCGATCAGCTCGATCTCGCCGTTCTGCCGGCGGACCTCGCCCTGCACCGCCTCGAAGACCTCCGGGTCGGAGGCTTTCAGAAACTCGTAGGGGCGCATCGAACTCCCTCCTCTCAACGACTCCCGGCCCGCTTGCGCCGCGCCATCTCGACGATGCGGTCGAGCGCGTCGTCCAGCAGCTCACCGATCCTCCGGAACGTCCTGCGGTACATCTCGGTGCCACCGCCGAACGGATCGGGCACGGCAGCGTCGGAGTCCTCCCTCCCGGCGAGCTCGCCGAGCAGGAAGGTCTTCGTGTCGGCCTGCGGCGAAAGCCCGAGCACCGCGGACCGATGCGCGGCCTCCATCACCAGGATGAGGTCGGCACGCTGCACTTCGGCGGCGCTCAACCGCCGGCTCTGGAACGCTTCCAGATCGAGCCCGTTGGAGCGCGCCGTTTCGAGGGATCCGGCCGAAGCACGGCCTCCGTCCAGGGCGAAGACCCCCGCGGACGAGACGACGATCCCGTCCAGGCTGTCCTCCTCGAACAGACGGCGCGCGGCGACTTCCGCGAGCGGGCTGCGGCAGGTGTTCCCGGAGCACACGAACAGGATGTGGAACGGCTCGTCGGGCGTCAGCACCTCAGCTCCTCGCCGGTGAGCGGCACCGCGCCGTCGCGGATGATTTCGGCGTGCTCGCCGAGGCAGTTCACGATGGTCGAGGGCTTGCGGTTCTCGACGACGCCACCGTCCACGATGAGGTCGATCTCGGCGCCGAACGTGGCCGCGCAGGCCGCGGCGCTCTTCGCCGGCTCTTCCCCGTGGCGGTTGGCGCTCGGGGCGGCCACGGCGCAGCGGGTCGCGGCGACGACCTCGCGGAGCATGGGATCGCCGGGCACGCGCACCGCGACGGTCGCGCCGCTCACGGTCACCTCCCCGGGCAGGCCCAGTGCCGCGGGAAGGACGAGCGTCAGCGGCCCCGGCCAGTAGCGCGAGCCCAGCGCGCGCGCCACCGGCGGCACCGAGGACGTGACCGAGCGCACGCTGACCCAGTCCGCGGCGAGCAGCACGAACGGCTTGTCCCGCGGGCGCACCTTCATCTGCACCAGTCGCTCGAGCGCATCGGGCCGGTTCACGCTGGCCAGCACGCCGTACACCGTATCGGTGCGCATGGCCACCAGGCCGCCGCGGCGAAGGACGTGTGCCACGCGCTCGGCCAGCAGCGTGTCGACCACGCCCGGCGCGACGTGCACCATCTCGGGGAGATCAGCCGGCTGCGAGTTCATTCTTGAACTCATCGATCCTCGCTTCGATTTCGGGGTCCGCGACGCCCAGGATCTGGGCCGCGAAGATCCCGGCGTTCTTCGCTCCGGCCTTGCCGATGGCCATGGTGGCCACGGGCACTCCCGGCGGCATCTGCACGATGGCGTGGAGGGAGTCCGTGCCGGAGAGGTGCGATCCCGCCAGCGGCACGCCGATCACCGGCAGCGTAGTGAGCGCGGCCACGAACCCAGGCAACGCCGCGGCCATTCCCGCGCCGCAGATGATCACGCGGATGCCGCGCTCGCGCGCACCCTGGGCGAGCTTGCGCGTCTTCTCTGGCGAACGATGCGCGGAGGAGACGAGGAACTCGTGCGGGATGCCGAACCGATCGAGATACTCGAGACACCCCATCATGGCTTCGCGGTCGCTCTCGCTGCCGACGATCACGAGCACTTTGGGATCCTTCACGTGCCCCTCCTCCCCGGCGCGGGCGCGGCGAACGCCGATCCCCGCGCGCCGATATCCGTCCGCCAGAACATCCCCTCGAAGCGGATGCCGGCGAGCGCACCGTAAGCCGCATCCCGCGCGGCGGCCAGCGTGCCTCCGAAACCCGTGACCGCGAGCACCCGGCCGCCCGAGGTCACGAGACGTCCGTCGGCACCCTGCTCCGTCCCGGCGTGGAACACGACCGCGTCTCCCCGATCATCCGCCTCGTCGAGCCCTTCGATGCGCATCCCCTTCGCGAAGGTCCCCGGATACCCCCCGGACGCCGCCACCACGGTCAGCGCGGCGCCGCTGCGCGCCCGGAGAGGAGGCGCCTCGACGAGCTTCCCGCGCGCGCACGCCACGAACGCCTCCAGCAGATCGCCCTCCACGAGCGGCACGACGACCTGCGTCTCCGGATCTCCGAACCGAGCATTGTACTCCAGCACGCGGGGTCCCTGCCGCGTCAGCATGAGCCCGGCGTAGAGCACGCCGCGGTACGGGACGCCGCGCCGCGCCAGCCCCCGCGCGATGGGCGCGAGGCAGGTCCGCACCGCCGCGTCGAGCTCCGCCCCGGAGAGGCCCGGAAAGGGCGCGTAGGCCCCCATTCCCCCGGTGTTGGGGCCGAGATCCCCGTCGAGCGCGCGCTTGTGGTCCTGGCTCGGGACGAAGGGGCGAACCTCCTCGCCGTCGACCAGGGCGATCAGCGAGGCCTCCTCGCCTTCGAGCCGCTCCTCGAGCACGACGGTGGCACCGGCCGCACCGAACCGCCGCTCCTCGATGCAGGCCTGCACCGCGCGGAGCGCATCGTCCCGGCCCTCGGTCATGAGCACGCCTTTTCCCGCGGCGAGACCGTCCGCCTTCACGACGACGCCGTCGCCGAGATAGTCCAGCGCCTTGGCCGCTTCGGCGACGCCGCGCACCGTCGCGCTCTTCGCCGTGGGCACTCCCTCGGCGCGCATCAGCTCCTTCGCGTGCGCCTTGCTTCCCTCGAGGCGCGCGCCTTCGGCACCCGGACCCAGCACGGCGAAGCCCGCAGCGCGCAGCCGATCCGCCACCCCGGCAACGAGCGGCGCTTCGGGACCCACCACGACCAGGTCCACGTCCTCGGACTCGCAGAGCGCGACGACGCCCGCGCCGTCCGCCGGATCGAAGGCGAAGTTCTCGGCGATGCGTCCCGTTCCCGGATTCCCCGGCGCGCACAGCAGGCGCCCGAGGGACGGGCTCTTCGCCAGCGCCCAGGCGAGGGCATGCTCGCGGCCGCCTCCGCCCAGGACCAGGACGTTCACAGGACTCTTCTCGCCTCCGCGAAACCCCGGGCGAAGTAGCCGTCGGTCATCGTGTCGATCACGACACCCCGCGACCTCGACGCGTGCACGAAACGTCCGCCGCCGAGGCTGACGCCGACGTGATTCACGCGAGAGGATCCGAGGCGGAAGAAGACCAGATCCCCCGGCGCGATCTCGCCCTCCGGGACGGGCTTCCCCTGCATTCTCTGGGTCTGGACGGTCCGAGGCAAGTCGGCGCCGAGATCGCCGAGGATCCTCTGCGCGAGCGCCGAGCAGTCGATTCTCCCGTACGGAGTACCGAGCCATCCCTCCGCCACCCGCTCCACGTCGGCCGGCTGCACGACGGCGGGCTCGGCCGGCGCGACGGCGACGTGCGGGTCGGGGTCGGCCATGGGTACGTTGCGATAGATGGGAGCAGCCGCGCATCCGGAGGCGGTAAGCGCCAGCACGAGCAGCGCGAGCCGGCGCGTCACGCCGGCCCACCGCCGCGCAGGCGCTCCCGCAGCACCTCGTTCACGAGCTTGGGGTTGGCTTTGCCGCGTGTGGCCTTCATGATCTGCCCGACGAGATAGCCGAGCACCTGCTCCCTCCCCGCGCGGATGCTCGCCACCTGCTCGGGATGCGCGGCGATGACCTCGTCCACCACTTTGCCGATCACCGCCGCGTCGGAGATCTGCGCGAGACCGCGCTCTTCGACGATCGCCGCGGCCGGCTTCCCCGAGGCGACCATCGCCTCGAACACTTCCTTCGCCGTGCCGATGGAGATCGCCGCCCGCGCCACCATGCCGAGCAGCTCCGACATCGCCGCCGGCGTCACCGGCACCCGCGCCGCGTCCCCGCCCCGCTCCTTCAGCACGCGCAGCACTTCGCCCATCGTCCAGTTGCTGGCCGCCTTCGCGTCGCCGGTCGTGCGCGCCAGCTCCTCGAACCACGCCGCCAGCTCCCTCGACTCTGCGATCACCGCGGCGTCGTACGCCGGGATCCCCAGCGTCTTCACGAAGCGGTCCCGCTTGGCGAAGGGCAGCTCGGGCAGCTCCCGCCGGATCCTCTCGCAAAGCCCCGCGTCGATCACGAGCGGCATCAGGTCCGGCTCCGGGAAGTAACGGTAGTCGTGCGCGAACTCCTTGGTGCGCATCGGGCGAACCTCGCCCACGTCGTCGTCCCACAGGAGAGTGATCTGGCTGACCGCGCCGCCGCCCTCCAGCAGACCGATCTGACGGCGCGCCTCCGCGGCGATCGCCTTCTCCACCATCTTGATGCTGTTCAGGTTCTTGAGCTCGGTCTTCGTGCCGAGTCCCGCTTCGCCGCGCTTCCGCACCGAGACGTTCGCGTCGCACCGCAAGCTCCCCTGGCTCATGTCGCCGTCGGAAACGCCGAGGTAGCGCACGATGCGCCGGAGCGATTCGAGATACGCGCCGGCTTCCTCGGGCCGCCGCATCGAAGGCTCCGACACGATCTCGATCAGCGGCGTCCCGCACCGGTTCAGGTCGATGCGCGAATCGCCGGGCCGCCCCTCGGCGTGGAGCGATTTCCCCGCGTCCTCTTCGAGGTGGATCCTCGTGAGCGGCACGGCCCGTCGCTCCCCGTCCACCTCGATCGGCACGGCACCGCCTTCGGCCAAGGGCCGCGCGTACTGCGAGATCTGGTAACCCTTGGGCAGATCCGGATAGAAGTAGTGCTTGCGCGCGAAGATCGACTCGGAGGCCACGCTGCAGCCCAGCGCGAGGGCCGTCGTCACGGCCATTTCGACGGCCGCGGGATTCAGGACGGGGAGCGCACCCGGGAGCCCGAGGCACGTGGGACAGACGTTCGTGTTGGGAGGATCGCCGAAGGAGTTCGCGCACTCGCAGAAGATCTTGGTGCGCGTGGCCAGCTGCACGTGCACCTCGAGGCCGATCACGGTCTCCCAGGGTGCGGCGCTCGGCGCGGCGCTCATGCGGGCACCGCCTCGCGGGGCGTGGCGCTCATGACGGCGCCGCCTCGAACGCCTCGGCGACGTGGAACAGCCGCTCCTCGCCGAGGAAGGGTGCGTGCAGCTGCAGACCGACGGGGAGCCCGCCGCCGGTCGTCCCGCACGGAACCGACAGCGCCGCCACCCCGGCGAGGTTCGCGGGAATGGTGAGCGCATCGGAGAGGTACATCGCCAGCGGATCGTCGACGCGCTCGCCGATGTGGAAGGCCGCAGTCGGCGAGACCGGCGAAGCGAGCACGTCGGCCCGCGTGAAGGCCTTCGCGAAGTCGTTCTGGATGAGGCTGCGTACCCGCATGGCGCGGCCGTAGTACGCGTCGTAGTAGCCGGCGGAGAGGGCGAACGTGCCCAGCAGGATGCGGCGCTTCACCTCATCGCCGAAGCCTTCGCTGCGGCTCTTCGTGTACATGTCCTCGAGCCCGGCGAACGCCTTCGCGCGGTGACCGTAGCGCGCGCCGTCGTAACGGGCCAGGTTCGACGAAGCCTCGGCGCTGGCCACGACGTAGTAGGCAGCCACGCCGTAGCGCGCATGCGGGAGCTCGACGTCGACGGTCACGGCGCCGAGGGAGGCCAGGCGGCTGACGGCCTCCTCGATCCGGCGCCGCACATCGTGATCGACGCCTTCGCCGACGTGCTCGCGGATCACGCCGACGCGGAGGCCGTCGAGGCGTTCGCCCTTCGACGGACGGTAGGCCGGGGCCGGGGTCGGGTTGGACGTGGCGTCTCGCGGGTCCACCCCGGCGACGACGGCGAGCGCCATGGCCACGCCGCCCACCGTCCGCGCCACCGGCCCGATCTGGTCGAGCGACGAGCCGAAGGCCACCAGCCCGTAGCGCGACACTCGGCCGTACGAAGGCTTCAGGCCGACGACGCCGCAGAAGGACGCGGGCAGCCGTACCGAGCCGCCGGTCTCGCTGCCGAACGCGAGCGGGGTCATCCCCGCCGCGACCGCCGCGCAGGATCCGCCCGAGGATCCTCCCGGCACGCGCGAGGAGTCGTGCGGGTTCCGAGCCGGGCCGAACTTCGAGTACTCGTTCGAGCTGCCCATGGCGAACTCGTCCAGGTTCGTCTTGCCGAGCAGCACCGCGCCGGCGGAGCGGAGCCTCGCGACGAGCGTCGCGTCGTAGGGGGAGACGTAGCCGTCCAGCACGCGGGACGCGCACGTCACCGGCAGCCCGCGCACCACGATGTTGTCCTTGAGGGCGTAGGGAATGCCGTCGAGCGGACCGAGCCGGCGGCCGGCTGCACACCGCTCGTCGGAGGCGGCCGCCGCCGCGCGCGCCCCGGCCGCGTCCACGAACGCGAACGCGTTCAGCTCGGCGTTGCGCTCCTCGATGCGCGCGAGGCAGTCTTCGATCAGGTCGGCGGCGGAGAGCCGACCCGCGGCGAGATCCGCGGAAAGCTCCGGCACGGGGCGAAGCGCCGGTCTCACGCGGAGCCTTCCCCATCGATGACCGCCGGAACGTGGACCGTCTCGCCGTCGGACTTGGGCGCGAGCGCGAGGACTTCGGCCCGCGGAAGTCCCGGGCGCGGATCATCGCCGCGGGGCGCCGCCTCGACGACGGCGACGTGGGTCAGCTCGTCGGCCTTCTCGTCCACCTCGCGGAGCTGCGCCACGTAGTCGAGAATGCGGCCGAGCTGAGCAACGAGCCGCTCCTCTTCCGCGGGAGCGAGCTCGAGCTTCGCCAGACGTGCGAGGTGCAGGATCTCATCGCGGCTGACCATGGGGCGGTCAGCATAATCAGGGAATCCGCTTTCCGGAAGCCTCCTGATCGCCCAGCAGGATCACGACCTCGCCGACCGTGCCCGCGGCGTCGCGGCGGAACTCGAAGCGCGCGCCGACGTCGGGCGCCTCGAACCGGTCCGGACCGAGCGGCACGAGCAGGACCGGTGTCTCGCCCGCGAGCGTGGCCTCGAGCCCGGAGTCGAGCCTTCGGATGGAGAGGAGCCCCATCGGCGTCTCGAACCGGCCGACGAACGCGTCCAGCTTCGCCGGGTCCGCCGCCGCCGCCGCCGCTGCACGCGCGTCCTCGGTCTCGAGCCTGTCGAGCGCGCGGCGGATGTCGTCGACACGGCCCTCGTCCGCACCCGCATCGAGCATCCCGCGCAGGGCTGCCAGGTGCGCGGTCCTCAACGCGGCGTCCATCGGCACCTCGATGTCCGGCTTCACGCCGACACCCTCCCAGTTCGAGCCGGTCCTGGGGTTGATCGCCCGCGCGATCGGCACCTGGACGCCGAAGTGGTCGTCGACGCGGAATCGGCGGATCGGGTGCGCACCGCCGCGCGTCGTCTCCCCGACGACCTTCGCGCGGCCCAGTTCCTGCAGCGCGAACGCGAAACCTTCGGCTGCGGAATGCGTCTTGCCGCTCGTCAGCAGCCAGACCTCCCGGTCCAGGTACTTCGCCCCCGGGACGTACGGCACGGTCCAGTTCTGCAGCGTGAAGTTCTCCGGGCGGACGTACACGTCGTCCAGGTGCACGGGCTCACCGGCGAAGAACCAGCTCGCCAGGAAGGCCACCATGCGCCCGTCGCCACCTGTGTTCCAGCGCAGGTCGATGATCAGCGCGGCGGTCCGGGACAGCAGCTCCATCGCCCCCGCCACCGCGTCTCCCCCGAGCTCCGGATCGACGAAGGCGTCCAGATCCAGCAGGCCCACGTTTCCGGGAAGGCGCTTCGCCTCCACCACGCCTCCGTTGACCCATGCGAGATCCTGCCGGCGCTCCTCGCGCTGCTCCGGCGTTTCCGGCGCGTCCACTCCGAACGTCGCCGGCAGCGCCTCGGCGCTGTAGCGCACCAGGAAGTGCGTGTCGCCCGTCGCCGCGCGGAGATCCTCGGTGAGCGCGCCGGCGAACGACGCGCCGTCGGTCAGCGCGTCGTACTCGCCGTTCCTGGCTCGTGCGCGCAGCAGCCTCTCGGCGTCCTTGGTCTTCTCGACGAGCACATACGACCGCTCGATCTCGAGGAGGACGCCGTCGATCACGCTCCGGCGACGTGCGGCGTCGACCCCGCCGTCGGACGGTGTCGCCTGCGCGGAACAGTTCGCCACGACGAGGCCGAACAACGCGAACATCGCGAACACGAGACCGGTGAGGATGCGGATCATGACGCGCTCCTTCCGCCGCCCTTCGGGCGGACGATCCACGCACTGATGAGCAGGGCGAACCCGACGAAGAGCGGGATGACTCCGACGACCCACATCTGCTTGTCGCGGCCGTCGGGAATGTGCTGCAGGAAGATCATGACGGCGAGGCCGACGGCCACGCAGATGATCCCCCCGATGGTGAGCCCCTGGGCTCGACGAAGCTGCGCCTGCTCGAACGTCAACCCGGCGTCCCCGAGAGCAGCCGGGACCGCCAGCGGCGGGAGCTGATCGGGCGGAACTCCCTTCTCGATCGCCAGCATGCGCTCTCGCTGGGCCAGCTCGGCCAGCCGCTGCTGCCCGAGCGTCTTGACGATGCCGGCGACGATGCCTCCGACGATCGCGACCATCGGAATGGAGAAGATGGCGACCATGATGATGAGTTCTTCGTTCACGAGTCCCCTCCTGTCGTTCGTAGTGTTCCGTCCGGTCCTTCTGCCGCTTGAGACGACGGCGGATCCCGAGCCGGTTTCGAGAAACCGCTTGAAACCGAGAGCATGCCGACCCCAGTCTCAAGGGTCATGACGACGATCGCCTGGACCTTCGCCCTCGCGGCCCCGGTGTCCGACGCCTCACCCACGACGGAATCCCGGGCGGCCGACGACGAGCGTGCCCGGATCCAAGCGGCGCGCTCCGGAGACGAGAGGGCCTTCCGGGTGCTCGTGGACCGTTACCGCGACCGGATCTTTGGCCTCGCGCTGCGTATGGCCGGGAGTCGGGAAGCCGCCGAGGAGATCGCGCAGGACGCTTTCGTCCGCGCGTGGCAGGCGCTCCCCGGCTTCCGCGGCGAGTCCCGCTTCTCGACGTGGCTCTATCGCATCGCGTTCCGGCGGGCGCTGGATGAACGTGTGGCGCTGGGGCGAAGGCGCGGCCGGGAGACGGCGATGGAGCCGGCCGCGCTGGAGCAGGCGGACACGCGAGGGGCGCGCACTCCGGACTGGGGGACGCGGCTCCGTCTGGAGCGCGCCATCGGAGAGCTGCCCGAGGCGCAGCGCGCCTGCATCACGCTCTTCTACGCGGGCGATCAGTCCATCGAGGAGATTGCGCGGGTGCTGGACGCACCGACCGGCACGGTGAAGACTCACCTGCACCGCGCGCGCGCCGCGCTGCGCGAGCGGCTGGAGGCCGGTCATGACTCGTGACGATGACGCCCGGCTCGACGCGTTGCTTCAGGGACTGCCGCCGGGACCTTCGGTCAGCTTCACCGACGACGTGATGCGCCGCGTCCGGGTCGCGCCGCGGCCCGCCGCCGCGCCGGCGCCGGCCTGGGCGGAGCCTGCCCTGCCGTGGTGGACGCGCGCGCTGCTCCAGCCGGCCACGATCGGTGCGTTCGTGATCGCGGCGCTCTTCGCCGTGTGGTCGGATGAGCTCCTGCGGGGATCGTTGCAGCTGTCCGGCGCGCTCGCCTCGGGAATCACCGCGGCGGCTGCGGAGATGCCGTCCTGGAGCGGGCTGCTGCTGGCGATCAACGGCGGTTCCCTGCTGCTCGCTCTCCTCGCGGTTCAGGGGGCTCGGATCTTCCTGAACTCTCCGGTCGGCCACCGCGCACAGCGCTGAGGGCTCCGGGTCAAGCCTCCCCCGCGTCCAATCGGTCACGAAGTGCCCGTTCCACCGCCACCAAGGGCGGAAAGTCGCGCGTCCGCAGCATCCCCGCGTACTGATCGAGCCGGCGACGAGCCTCGTCCCTTCGCCCCAGCGCGAGCAGTGCCCGCACGTGCAGGGGGCGCACCTGGAGCAGCAGGTGCTCGATGTCGGTGCCTTGCAGGATGTCCTCGACTTCCTCCGCCCACGCCAGCGCCTTCGCCCACTCCTTCCGCGCCAGCGCGACATGCGCCAGCGTGTACCGCCCCACTGCGCGCATGTGCACGAGGCCGAGCCTGTCTGCCCGGTCGGCTGCCTCCACGGCCAGCTCGAGAGCCTCATCCACCCGGCCATCGTCGGCGGCCACGCGCGCGACACCGTTCAGGGCGAACACCTCGAGGCGGGCTTCGCCGACCTGGCGCGCCAGCTGCAGCGACGTCTGCAGCGCACGGTCGGCCTCCTGCAGGTTTCCGCATCCGATCCAGCAGAAGCCCTCCGCCATGAGCGACCACCCCTCGCGCTCGCGCGAGCGATGCGGCCGCACGATCTCCTGCTCGATCCGCGCGAATTCGATTCCCTCCTCGAACGGCCCGGTGATGGAGTTGGCCTCCGCCAGGAATTCGTAGCCGACCGCCTTGCAGATCGGGCGGCCGGTGCGCTCCCCGAGCTCGATGGCGCGCCACGCCCACTGGGCGCTGGTTGGAAAGTCCGCAAGCGCCTGATGGGCTCCGGCGAGATACGCGTAGATGAAGACCAGCGAATCCGCGGGCGACGCGCCCTCGGCCAGATCGAGCGCACGCTCCAGCAGCGCGACCGCGTCCCGGTGTTGCCCGCGGAGGTGCTGGAACCGCGCCTTGATGACCAGGGCGTCGGCCGTCTCGACCGGGTGCTTTGCGGGATCCAGCTCCGCCAGCGCCTCGTCTGCGAACGTGATGGCGCGCGGATCTCCCACGGTCACGTACGTGCCCGCCGCCGCGCACTTGAGCTTCACCCGGGCCAGCGGATCGACCGTCAGCGCGAGCGCCCGCTCGTAGTGCGCCCCCGCAGCGATTCGCTCACCGCCAGCCACGCACGCGTCCCCGATGGCCTGCTCGATCTCCCGGATGGCGTCGTGCCGCTCCAGCGAATCCGCGCACTCGCGTGCGCGGTGGAACAGGCCGATGGCATCCTGGATCGCGAACATCGCCACGGCATCGCGGGCTGCGGCCAGCGCGAACACGAGACCGCGCTCGCAGTCGCCGCCCTCGATGCAGTGGTGGGCGAGATCCTCGATGGCCACGCCCCTCCCCGCCACCCGAGCCTTCTCCAGACCCTCGGCCACGCGCAGGTGCAGGCGGCGCCTGCGGATCGGATTCAGCTCCTCGTAGAGGACCTCGCGGATCTTGTCGTGGGTGAAGACGAACGCCTCATCCTCGAGCGGCACGACCAGCTGCGCGCGGACCGCCGCGTCCAGCGCGTCGAGCAACGCGTCCTCGTCGCCCTCGGGACTGGCCGCCGCCAGCTCCCCGAACGTGAACTGCTTCCCGATCACGGCCGCGGTGCGCAGCGCCTCGAGGTGACCGGGGTCGGTGCGGTTCAGGCGCTGGCCGATGGCGGACTTGACGCCCTGCGGCATCTCCAGATCGACGATGGTGCAGCGGTCCCACCGCCCACCCTTGCGGAACACCTTCCCGTTCTCGATCAGCGACTTGAGCACTTCCTCGACGAAGAACGGATTGCCTTCGGTCTCGCGATACACGGCTCCCGAGAACTCCTCCGAGATCTGCTCCTCGCCCAGCAGGGTAGCGAGCAGCGCGCGAGTCTCCGCAGCGCTCAGCCGGCCGAGCGTGATGCGCGTGCTGAGCCGCTCGCGGTTCCAGTCGAGCAGCGCGTTGCCGAGCGGGTGCGTGCGGTCCAGCTCGACTTCGCGGTAGGACGCCGCGAACAGGATCCGCTCCTCCCGGAGCTGGCGGAGAAGGTAGCTCAGCAGGCTCACCGTGCCTTGATCCGCCCAGTGCAGGTCGTCGATGTAGAAGACGAGTCCGCGCCGCCGCGAGAGCTTCTGCAGGAATCCGGCGAACTCGTCGAAGAGCAGCAACCGCTCCTCGCTCGGCGAGAGCGCGGCACGGGTCGCCACGGACCGCAGCCGGGCGTTCAGCTCGGGGGCCAGCCGGGCCAGCTCGGGTGCCGTGTCGCCGAGGACCGAGCGTAGCTCGTTGTCGGAGCAGGCGCGCACCCAGCGCCGCAGCGCGTCGACGAAGGGCAAGTAGGGCGTGGCCGCCTCGTTCTCGTAGCAGGCTCCGGCCAGCGCCAGCGCGCCCTCGAGCTGGGCCATGACGAGCAACTCCCGCGCGAGCCGCGTCTTCCCCGCGCCCGGTTCGCCGCTGAGCAGCACCAGGTGCCCACGACCCTCCGTGGCACGGCGCCAGAGATCGCGCAGCTCTCCCAGCTCGGCTCCGCGCCCGACCAGTCGGCCGCGCGCCAGCTCCTCGAGTAGCGCCACGGCCGCGCTCGTATCCGCTGCGGCGGCGGGGGAGAGCGACGCATCCTGCAACGCGGCCCGGGCCTCGGCCGCGGACGCAGGTCGCGCGTCAGGATCCTTCGCCAACAGGCGGAGCACCACCGCCTCCAGCTCCTGGGGAACATCCGCCCGGTGGGCACGCGGGGGAACGACCGGAGCGTGGATGTGCTGCGAGACCATCACCAGCGCATCACTGCCCTCGAACGGCAGCCGTCCGGCGATCATCTCGTAGAGCATCACCCCCAGGGCGTAGAGATCCGCGCGAGCGTCGATGTCCCTGCCGAGCGCTTGCTCCGGGGCCATGTACGCCGCGGTCCCGGTGATGGCGCCGGTTCGGGTGAGTCGCGGGCCGCCGCGGCCGACCGCCAGCCCGAGATCGGCGAGCTTCAGCACGGGACCCGCATCGGAGTTGGTGACCAGGACGTTCTCCGGCTTGAGATCGCGGTGGACGAGGCCGCGCGCGTGCGCATGCGCCAGCGCGTCGCTGATCTGCAGCCCCGCGGCCACGATCTCGCCGAAGGCCGACGGCATGGCGCTGCGGAGACTCTCGCCGTCGACGAGCTCCATGACGACGAAGGGCACGCCGTGGTGTTCGCCCGCATCGTGAACGGCGACGACGTGCGGATGGTTCAGCGCCGCCGCGGCGCGCGCCTCGCCCAGCAGCCGGTCGCGGCTCTCCTCGTCGATGCGCATGTTCGGCAGCATCTTGACGGCCACGGAGCGGTCCAGGCGGCGGTCGACGGCGCGGTACACCACGCCCATGCCGCCCCGGCCGAGAACGGTCTCCAGGCGGTAGCGGCCCTCGAGCTCCACGCCGATCCACGTCTCCGGCGCCGCCGGTGCGTCCAGGGCGAGCCGTGCGGCGCGGACCGTGCGCGCGCCGCCGTCATGCTCGGCCGGAGGAG
>JBQTGV010000002.1:0-23562 GCA_052390515.1 Candidatus Eiseniibacteriota bacterium
GGCAACGAAAACCGGCCTCACCACAGGCTCACGGTGCGACGATCTCGGGGTCCCAAGGGATCTTGGTACCCCCGTTTTCACCCCGAGACTCTCATAGAGAGTGGTACAGAAAACGGGGGCAGCTCAGAGGCGCTTCGCCTCGTGGAGGACGCGTCGCACGTGCACATCATCCATGTGCTGCAACCGCTCGCGCCGGCGGATCCGGCCCTCATGTGGAACGCGCGCATCGAGGAGTCGTCGCGGGCGCGGGTCCGCGAATACTTGAAGACGAGGCTGCAGGACGCGAAGTACGCCGGCCATCACGTCACCGTGGCGGAGGGAAGCCCCGCCGAGGAGATCGCCGACTTCGCCGAGCGCCTCGGCGCCGACCTGATCGTCCTGCCGTCCCACGGTAGAAAGGGGCTGCGGCGCCTGCTCATCGGCTCGGTGGCCGAGCGCGTGGTGCGGCTGGCCCATTGCCCGGTCCTGGTCCTGCGCAACGGAGGTGGCCGATGAGAGTCCGTCGCTGGATGAGCAGCCCGGTACTGACGACGAGTCCGGACATCCCGGTCGACCTCGCCTACCGGAAGATGGTCGAGAACGAGATCCGCAAGTTGCCCGTGGTGGACGACGACGGCAGCCTCGTCGGCATCCTCTCCGAGCGCGACGCGCGGACGGTGCTGATGCCCCACGAGCTCACGGCGGCCTCCCGGCGCGCCGAGTTCGACACCAACCCGGTGCTGGTGCGCTCCGCCATGACGAGAACGGTCTTCGTGGTCGGTCCGGAGGAGAACATCACCGACGCCGTGCGCATCATGCACAACCGGAAGGTGAGCGGGCTGCCGGTCGTGGAGCATGGGCGATGCATCGGGATGATCACCGTGCAGGACCTCCTCGAGGTTCTGCTGGCGGCACTGGACCGCCACCTGAACGAGGTCACCGAGGAGATCATCGAGGAGACGCTGGGGACGCCGGCGGTACGACCCAGGAAGGAGTCGTGATAGATTCCGATGATCATGCATGCCGACGACTACCGCAGCCGCCTCGTCTCTCCGTCCGAGGCGCTCTCGCACCTGGAGTCGGGCACGCGCATCTTCGTGGGATCGGGATGCGCGGAGCCGCAGCGGCTGGTCCGCGAGCTCGGGCGCCAGGCCGACCGGCTGCGCGACGTGGAGGTCGTGTCCCTGCTGACGCTCGGAACGGCGGAGTACGCCGATCCCGACTACGCGAGGAGTTACCGGCACAACGCGTACTTCATCGGGGCGAACGTGCGGCGGGCCGTTCGCGAGGGGCGCGCCGACTACACCCCGGTGTTCCTCAGCGAGATCCCCGCCCTGGTCCGCTCCGGCCAGCAGCGTCTGGACGCCGCGCTCGTCCAGCTCTCGCCGCCGGATCGCCACGGCTACCTGAGCCTCGGCATCCACGTCGACGTGCAGCGCGCGATGATCGAGACCGCCCGCGTGGTCATCGCCGAGATCAACCCCAACATGCCGCGCACCCGCGGCGATACCCGGGTCCCCCTCGACGCCGTCGACTTCCTCGTCGAGGCCGTCGATCCGTTGCTGGAGATCGCCTTCTCCGCGGATGCCGACGAGACCGCCAACCGCATCGGCCTGCAGGTCGCCGGCCTCATCGACGACGGCAGCTGCCTGCAGCTGGGCATCGGCGGCATCCCCGACGCCGTGGCCCGCCATCTCGTCGGGAAGCGGCACCTCGGCGTTCACACCGAGATGCTCAGCGACGGGATCCTCCGGCTCGTGGAGGAGGGCGCGATCGACAACAGCCGCAAACGGGTGCTGCCGGGCCGCAGCGTGGTGAGCTTCGTCATGGGCACGCGCAAGCTCTACGACTGGGTCGACGACAACCCCGACGTGGAGTTCTACGCCTCCGACTTCGTGAACGATCCGCGGGTGATCTCGCAGAACGACAAGGTCGTGGCGATCAACTCCGCGCTGCAGGTCGACTTGACCGGCCAGGTGTGTGCCGACAGTCTCGGCTACGACTTCTACAGCGGCATCGGCGGTCAGGTGGATTTCGTCCGCGGCGCGGCGATGAGCACGGGCGGCAAGCCGATCATCGCTCTGCCCAGCACGGCGAAGGACGGCAAGGTGAGCCGTATCGTGCCGCGCCTGGACGAGGGCGCCGGCGTGGTGACGAGTCGCGGCGACGTGCACTACGTCGTGACCGAGCACGGCATCGCGTACCTCCACGGGAAGACGGTGCGGGATCGGGCGCTCGCCCTGGTCGGCATCGCCGATCCAGCCTTCCGAGACGAGCTGCTGAGCTTCATCAAGGCGCGCCACTACGTGCACCTGCCCGAAAGGGTATGGCGCAGCGCCGTCAGCCCCTACCCCACCGAGTGGGAGTCACGCCAGCGGTTCGGGGACGCGGAGTTCACCATCCGGCCGCTCAAACCGACGGACGCGCGGAACCTGCAGGAGTTCTTCTACTCGCACACGCCGCAGACCCTCTACCATCGCTACCTCACCATCAAGAAGGAGCTCACCCTCGACGAAGCGGCGCACCTGTGCTCGCTCGACTACCGTGAGCGCATGGCCTTCGGCGTGTTCGAGAACCCCGGCGTCGCGGAGCGATTCGTCGCCATCGGGCGCTACGACCTGGACCCGGAAACCCAGCTGGCCGAGACAGCGATCGTGGTCGGGGAGAAGTGGCGGAGGCGGGGAATCGGGTCCAGGCTCATCGTGCTGCTGATGGACTACGCGCGCGCGCACGGCATCTCCGGGATCACCAACGTGATCCTGGTCCAGAACGAGGGCGCGCTGGCGATCCACCGCAAGCTCGGACACGACATGATCTGGGACCGCGAGGACGGAACCTACCGCGTCGAGCACCGCTTCGCCTCGGAGCCCCGGGGCGCAGCCGCTCCCACGTCCGGCGCCGCCCGCTGAACGACGCGCAGTCCGCTCAACCGCCGGGGATGATCGCCCCGTGACACACCGTGCACACCTGCGGTGCGCGCGCGCGCAGGCGCTCGGCGTCGAATCCGGGACCGTGCGGATTGAACCGGCGGCCCGAGACCGCGGAGTGGCACACCATGCAGTCGTTCTCCGTGTGGCAGGTGACGCACGTTTCCAGGGCGCGTCTCGCCGCCGGTCCGTGACCGAACAGGAACTGATCCTTCGCGTCGTGGTAGCCCGCGCCGAGCGGGGCGCGGTTCGAGGACAGGCCGGCGTTCTCGTGGCAGGTGGCGCAGAACGATCCCGGCTGGTGGCAGTCGTTGCACGAGGTCTCGCGCGCGTACGCCGCGGCCGGGTGCCGCGCCAGGAAGTCCGGCGGATGGTAGCCCGGCGGACCGGAGGCGGGTGCGGGAAGGTGGCAGTCCAGGCACTGCTCGCGGGAGTGGCACGCCGCGCAGGACGCCGGGTCCGCGGCCGCCTCGGTCCCGTGCGTCTCGCGGAACAGCACGTCGTGGCTTGGCGGAGCTCTGCGGCCGACGACCGCGCCGCGCGCGGGTCCCGCCGCGGCGGGAGCCAGCGCGCCCGCCACCTCCGGCGTCGCGACGTGGCACACGGTGCAGCTTTCCCGGGTGTGGCACGTCGCGCACCGATCCGCGCCACCCTGCGCGTCCATTCCGTGGCCGTGCAGGAAGCCCACCTCGGCGTGCGTCGCGGGCGCGCGCAACACCGCCCGATGCACCAGAGAGCGCTCGTCGGCGGACAGCGCCTCGATGGCCGGCTGGCTCGCCGCGTCGACGTGGCAGGTCTCGCAGAAGTTCCGCGCATGGCACACCGCGCAGCGTGAAGTCGAGCCGGCGCCCGCGGCGCCGGAGCAGAGGCTGCCGTGGCCGGACGAAGCGAAGTCCGCTTCGTCGTGCCAGGCAGGTCGGGGAAACGAGGCGATCCGCTCGGAGCTGAGGCCGGCCGCTTCGCCCAGCGAGAGATGGCACTGGGCGCAGTCGTTCTCCACGTCGAGGTGTTCGCCCGCTCCGTGACACACGAAGCAGCCGTCGGCCGATGCTTTCCGCTCGCCCGGCGCGCCGTCGGCGGTGTGGCAGTCGTCGCAGGCGAGCACCGTCTCCTCCTCACCGGCCCGCGCGGCGTGCTCCGTATGGACGAAGCGGAGGTTGCCCGGCGTCATCGACTCCCGGCCGGCCCACTCGATGCGCCCCGCCGTATCGCCGTCGTGGCACGCGGCGCATGCCTCGGCGCGGGGGAACATGGGAGCGGCGGGCTCCTCCGCGCCGCGGTGGCAGGCGGCGCAGGATGCGAACAGGTCCTCGTGCAGATCGTGGTCGAAGGCGGGCTCGGCCGCCGCGCCGCCACGCGCGCTCGTGCAGAGGGTGAACGCGAGAGCGAGGGCGAGAGCGAGAGCGCGCCTCCGGGTCGACACCCCGGCGCCAGGCATCACGGTGCTCCTTTCCCGGTCATGAGCCGTGGGCGCAGCTCGGCCGGCGAAGCCAGGAAGTGGCAGGCGGCGCACTCCGCGCCGGGCTCGGCATGATGATCCACCTGCTCGCCGTGGCAGACCAGGCAGAACCTCCGATCCGGAACGAGCGTCTCGATCGTTCCCCTCGAGTGACAGACGTCGCACTCCGTATGCGTATCCGGCGAGTGCGCGGCGCGGATCTCGGGAAGGCGGTGGCAGGCGGCGCAGTCGCGGTCCGCGGTGTGGTGCTCGGAGTGGCAGGTCCTGCACGACTCGCCTCCCGCAGTGATGCCGCCCGCCGGCGTGATGCCGTGGCAACGGTCGCAGGCCACGTCCCGGTGTCCGTCGTGCACCCAAGATACCTCGCGCGGGCGCGGCGAACCTCCGCCCACGGATACGCTCAGGGTCACCGGTCGACCCCGGGCCAGCTCCTCGTCCGAGTGGCAGGTCCCGCACGAGGACGCGTCCGCGCCCGCGTGGTGGCAGCGGGCGCACTCCGCAAGGGAGACCGTCGAGCCGTGCGCAGGATCGAACGTCCGGCGGTCATCCAGGAACAGGTCGTTCGGGGAGTGGCAGCTCGCGCACGCCAGTCCCTGCTCGATCACGTGCGTCCGATGGTCGAACTCCACGCCTCCCACGTCGGTCCGGCTCGCTTCGATCCCGTAGTGGCAGCGGGCGCAGGTCTCCTCGGCCGGATCCGGAGCGAGCGAAGGGGGCTGCGGTGCCTCCCTCCCCGCCGCCTTCCAGGACTTCCCGGCCTCCCCCAGCGCCTGGCGAAGCAGGGCATGCGCCGCGGGGATGTTGTGGACGCCGTTCCCCGCGTCCACCATGTGCCAGTGCCGGAGCGCCAGCTGCGCGAGCGAGTCGGCCGCGGCCACCGAGCGCACCGCCGGGGCCGACGCCGTCTCCTGGACGTATCGCCCGACGCTTCCCGTCCGGGAACGCATTCCCTCCACCCAGTTCTCCAGGAGGCCGGAGAACCCGGGACCGTGGCACGCCACGCACTCCGCGTTCATGGCCCCCACGGCGACCGCCGGATCCGCGGTCCGGCTCATGGACTCGCTCGAGTGGCATGCGGCGCACGAGACCCGCGCGGCGAACTTCCCCGCGGGCAGCATCTGCTCGTGCTCCGCCGCGAGGCCCGCGTAGAGCAGCTGCTGGGCGCGATGCACGGTCGAGTCGATCGGTGCCGCCAGGTCCGGGTCGCCAGGGGTGTGGCAGCTCTCGCAGACCAGGGCCGCCGCGCTCGCGACCCCGACCTCACGGTGCTCGAGTCCGTCGTGGCAGCGCCCGCAGGCCGGCTCCCGCCCCTGGCGGAAGTGCTGCTGGTGGAGCATGGCGGCGTCGCCGTTCCCCGCCTGCTCGGTCATTGCCACGGCATCGGGCGACGCGTGGCAGGTTCGGCACACCTGCTGCGCCACGGCACCGGATCCCTCCAGCACGTCGTGATGGCAGATCGTGCACTCGATCCCTCTCGCCAGGACCGCGCCGTGGTCAACCGGAACCGTCTGCCCGACGAGCGCCTCGTGGGTCTCGGGTCCGTGACACTCCAGACACGAACCCTCCGGGAAGAAGGCCGCGTGCATCTTCGAGCCCGGACTCGGAATGACCGCGTGGCAGAGATAGCAGCTGCTCTCGTCGACGGAGAGGTCGGCGCCCGGCCCGCTGTGCGTGTGACACGCGCTGCACGGGGACTCGAGGCCGGCCAGCAAATCCCAGTGCGGCCGGTGAGGGAAGCGGACGCCCTTCGCCTCCACCACGGGCGAGATCTCGGCGGGCGGGTGGCACGTCCGGCAGGCGTCGGCGGAGGCGAAGCCGACGGAGCCATCCTCGCCGCGGGGTTCGTGGCACTCGTCGCAGCGCAGCTCGGCGTGCGGTCCCGTACCGAGCTGCGGTTCCGAGGGCGCACACCCCACGGCCATCGCCATGGCGGCGATGGCGAGGACGACCTTCGCCACGCCAGCCCGCTCGATCACGAAAGTCCCGCCCAGATCACGAGGCCGGTGAGCGTCAGACCGATCACCATCGCGCAGACCGCCAGCAGCACGGCCGCGAGGTAGAGCCATCGCGGCGGGGGCGGTGCGATCCGCTCGGCGAGGCGTCCGCCGTGCTTCAACCGCTCGTACTCCAGGGGGTGCTCCTCCTCCAGATACTGCGCCGTGGCTCTTCCGGTGAAGATCACGACGTCCAGCGGGAACTTCTCGGGGCGAAGCTGGCCGTTGAAGACGTGAATCGTGAAGATGAAGCACATGGCGAGAAGCGCTTCGATCCCGTGCACCACGGTGGCGACGTTGAAGATCCATCCGGGCAGCCAGGCGGCGAAGGCTTCGGGGAACCACAACAGGAGGCCGGAGCCCCCGATGACGGCCACCCCCCAGAGCTCGGCCCAGTAGTCCACTTTCTCGAAGTAACTGAACCGATCGAAGCGCGGCTTCGCGCCGCGGCCGAAGAACCAGCGGAACGTCTGGACGAGATCCTCGAGGTCGCGCGGCTGCGGCACCATGGAGTCCGGTCCCCAGAAGAGGCGCGCGGGGTTCGGGCTGCGCCAGGCCTTCACGCTGATCCAGCCGACGTGCAGGAAGAAGTACCCGAACATGATGACGGCGCACGTGCGATGAACCGTGCCGGCTCCTTCCACTCCGCCGTGCAGCCGGATCAGCGTGGCCGCCCACGGCGCGTGCGAGAAGTGCAGAGGCACGCCGGTCATGACGAGCCCGAAGAAGGACAAGATGACTAGGAAGTGCACGATGCGGTCCACGCGCGAGTAGCGCCAGAGGTACGGTCCCTCGCCCCGATCGGAGGACGCGACCCACCTCGCCCGGGCGGCTCCGTTCACTCTTGCTCCTCCGCGCGGGGCGGGTCGCCCGCCGCCGGCGCTGCGGAGGCGGGCGGCGAGGCTTGCGGGACCATCTCGGTACCCGACCGCCGAGACTCCGCGAGACTGCGCACGAGCCACAGGATCGAGTGGGATCCGAAGAAGCCGAACACGCCGGTCATCAGAGACACCATGATGGTCCAGGTCCAGTACACCTGCGGGTAATTCTCGCGATCATGCCGGTCGGCGTGCACGAGATACTGGGCGAACCGGGCGGACGCGTGGTCATGGCACTGCGCGCAGGTGCTCACGACGTTCGCCGGATGGACGGACGACCGGGGGTCGTCGGCCGGGAGGTTGCTGTGGGGCGTGTGGCAGTCGCTGCACTTCGCGGCGAGCTCGGCCCCGAGCCTCGTCACCTTGCCGTGGTAGGTCCCGAAGTAGGTGTCGTACACGCGCTGATGGCACTGCCCGCATTCCTCCACCACCGCGGACCGCCAAGCGGCGCTCACCTCGACGACTCCGTGCGCCGAGTGGCACGTCGTGCAGACCGGCGCCTCCGGTGACCCGTCCGACGCTTCCGCCAGCGCCGTCCCGTGCGCGCTCGCGCTGTACTCCTCCAGAACGCCGGCGTGGCACGCGCCACAGGTCTCCGGCACGTTCGCGTGGTGGATGGACGACGACTCGGAGTCGGCGGGCAGGACGAGGTGCGCGCGATGGCAGTCGCTGCACGTGGCCGACACGACCAGCCCGCTTCGGTCCACCGCGAGGCCGTGGACGGTCTCGTGGTACGTCTCGACGGCGGACCGTGCGAGGCTGTCCGCGGGATCGGCGAAGTAGGCTTCCAGCACACCGGGGTCGCCGTGGCACTGGCCGCAGAGCTGCGCCTCCTGGAGCGAATGCGTCGGCGAACGCGGGTCGTCGCTGCCGAGAACGCGATGCGCGCCGTGGCAGCTCACGCAAGTCGGTCCGTCGCCGGCGGCCACGGCGGCGTGCGACGAGGCGGCCCAGTCCGCGCCGGCCAGCGCGTGGCAGGATTCGCAGGCGACGGTGGCCTTCTCCGGCCGATGAGGCCAGCCGTCGTCGTAGCGGACGTGACAGGACGCGCACCGGAGGGAATCGTGACCGGTGCCCAGGAGCGTCGAGTCGGGTACCAGCAGGGCCGCGTCCTGATCCGGGAAGCCCTTCTTCCCGGCGAGGAAGACGGCGTCCCCGTGACAGCGGTTGCAGTCGACCTCCGCCGGCTCGGCCGCCGATGCGGCTCCGATCAGCAGCGTGCCGGCAAGCCACGCGCCCGCGAACCCGAGGTGAATACGACGGCACCAGGGGATCAGCGGCGCCCGTGGAGCTTCAGGGCTGGGTACCCTCGTGGCACTCGTAGCAGCCGGTCTCGCGCCACTCGTCATCGATGTCCTCTGGATGCACGAACTCCAGTCCCTCGGCCGAGGACGCCATCTGCGCACGCTCGCCGCTCCCCTGCGAGAGGATCGTGTGGCACGCCCGGCAGTCGGAAGTGACCGCGCTCCCGTCTTCGCTGATCTTGTTCCCGTCGTGACACCGGAAGCAGCCCGGATTGATGAAGTGCCCGATGTTATCCGGATACTCGTCCCAGCGCACCTTCATCTCGGGAAACACGTTGGCCGAGAAGACGCGCTGCGTGCCGGCGATGGCACGCTCCACGTCCGTGCCTCGACTCTCCAGCACTTCCGGATACTCGTCAGCGTAGAAGCCCCGCAGGTTCTCCGCAATGGCCTCGAGGGCCTCGCTCTCGGTCTGGTACTCGGCGGCCACCGCCTCCACCGCGGCGCGCTTGACCTCGGGAAGGTCGGCGGGTACGTGCCCGGTGAGGAGCGCCATGTCGAGCGCGTAATCCGGCGAGTGAAACTTGTGGCTGGGCCTGTTGTGGCAGTCCATGCAGTCCATCACGCGCGGGGTGGCGGCGGCGATCTCCTCCTCGGACAGTGGATCTTCGGCGTCCTGATAGGTCGTCACTCGGCCGGTCGCGCGATCGGTGGACCGCATCCAGGGAATGTCCTGCCGGCGTTCGTCGCGGGCGATGTACTCGACCTGCACGCCGATGTTCATGTGCCAGTGGATCCCGGCGGTCTGCCCGGTCTTGGGGTCCCCTCCGCCGGTCTTGATCAGCATGTTGATCGGCCAGTGAGTGTTGGCCTCGTCGTACATGTAGTGGTTGAACTGGCGCTGCTGTGCGCCGTAGAAGCGCTCCGGCCAGTGGCAGCGCTCGCAAGTCTCCTGGGCCGGCCGGAGGTTCTTGATCGGAGTCCCGATCGGCCGGGGATACTTGTCGAAGGCGGTCGCGTAGACCTGGTACGCGCCGGAGAGCTTCGACTTCGCGTACCAACTGGCCCCTTCGCCGACGTGGCACGCCGTGCAGGCCACCCGGGCATGCGAGGAGAGCTGGTAGGCGGTATACTCCGGCTTCATGACCGAGTGGCACGTGAGGCCGCAGAACGCGACGGACTCGGTGTGATGATACGCTTGATACGAACCGACCGCGCTCAGCGCGACGTACAGCAACGTCGCGGCGAGGAAGAGTCCCGCCGCTCGCCGATGAGCGGGCTTGTTCAGGTCCAGGTGCGGCCACTTCTGCACGCCGTCGACGCCACGCTCGCGCAGCACGCGCGCTCGCCGGACCATGCCCCACGGAATGAGGAGCAGCCCCACCAGCGCGAAGGGCGGCAGCACCATGTGCATGAAGATGCCGAAGTAGGGATTCGCGCCCACGCCGCCCACGCCCAGGAGCAGGAGCGTCACGAACGTCACAGCGGTGACGGCGAAGAGAGCGCAGCCGAAAATGGTGACTTTGTTGTAGAACAGCGTGGGGTAGCGGATCTCTTTCATCGGGGCGTGACGAGCCTCCGCGCCGCAACGGCGTCCGGCGAGACCGCGAATCGGGTGGCTCACCCTCAGCCGATCGACGTGCTCCCCACCGATATGGCGAATCGTGAGCAGCGTCAAGATGCTGCTCGGCCGCAGATTTCCGGACCGGCGCGCTCGGAAAGGAAGGCGCACGAGCCGGACGTCGGTTGCGTGTTGCGTATCAAACTGTTGTATATCAACAAGTTGAGAGACAGATGCAGCCGGCCGGAAAAAAGGCGATTAGCCGGTCTCAAAACACTGGTCATCTCGGGGAATGACGTATAGATAGGTCCGGGACCAACGGGAGGCGGTCACGCTTCCGGGAGGGGTCAAATGTCCAGCATTCGCAATGCCGGTGCAGGTCTTCTGGCACTCGCCCTGGTTCTGGCGGGATGCGCGGACGATGAGAAGATCGTCTACCGGGATCGTGAGGTGTTCAATCCTCCACCCGACGCCGCTTCGGGTTTCCTCGGATACTTCGATCCGGCCGAGAAGCAGACGACCTGCGGGAACTGTCACGCCGACAAGCAGTCGGAGTGGGAAGGGACGGCGCACGCCGATGCGTACGCCACGCTCGAGGCGTCCGGGAGCGCGCAGAGCTTCTGCTACGGCTGCCATTCGGTGAGTCAGAACGGCAATCCGGTCGTCGATGCAGCCGGTTACAACGTCGTCGCCGATGCCGCGTACCACGACGTGCAGTGCGAAAGCTGCCACGGGCCCGGACTCGACCACGTGGAGAACCCCAGCGCCTCACAGCCTCTTCCCGCGCTGGGAGTTCCGGCCTCGCTGGACAACGGGTGCGTCGAGTGCCACTCCGGAACCCACCATCCCTTCGCGGAGGAGTGGGCTCTCTCCCTGCATGCGACCGTCCAGACCTCAGCCGCCGGGCGCGCGGAGTGCGCAGGATGCCATCGTGGACAGGCGATCTTGGAGTCCTGGGGGGCCGATGCGGCGTACCTCGAGGAGAACTCGGCCGAACACCTGCCGATCACGTGCGGGGTCTGCCACGATCCTCACGAGGCGCGTTACGCCAGTCAACTTCGCTTCCCCGTGGACACGATCGATCCCGAGCTGCATCTCTGCGCTCGCTGCCACGATCGCCGGGTCAATCCCGACTCGACCTCGTCCCGCGGCCTGACGCCGCACGCTCCGGAGACGTCGCTCCTGCTCGGTGACGCGGGCTGGTTCCCTCCGGGAGTCTCGATCGACCCGGGCGAGATCGTCGCGTCCCATGGCTCCGCTGGGAACCCCAAGCTCTGCGCGACCTGCCACGTCAGCCAGTTCACCGTGGTCGATGCGGCGACCGGAGACTTCACGTTCCACTCCACGGGGCACCTGTTCACGGCGGTCCCGTGCGTCGACAGCCAGGGGATCCCGCAGCCGGGAACCTGCGGCTACTCGACCGCGGAGCGCTCGTATCAGGCCTGCACACAGTGCCACCTGTCCGAGACGGCGGCGGCGGCGGCGCTCACTTCGCGGATCCTGCTCCTGGAGAGCCTGACGTCGGACCTGATCGCGTCGTTGCTGCTCGTCGACCCGAACCTGGGCTCGGCCGGCGGGGAGATCGATCCCGCGAACCCGACGTTCACCGTGGCCGAGGGCGCGTACTTCAACTACAACCTGGCCATTCACGGCGGTGACGTCGCGGCGGCGAGCGCGCACAACCCGTTCCTCATCACCGCGCTGCTGCTGGCCAGCTCGGACGCGGTGTTCGATACCTACGGGGTGAACCCGAACCCGTCGATGGACTGGGAGCGAGAGTTGCAGCAGCTCCTGGCCGACGCCGGACGTTAGGCAGAACGAGGGGGAGGGCCGAGCTCCGGTCCTCCCCGCTCTCGCCATGAGACTGCCACCGTTCCCTCTGCTGACGGTCCTTCTGCTCACGGCTGCGCCGGGCGGGGCGCGCGCGGAGGAGTACCGGCTCCGCGTCGACGCCCGCTTCCAGTCCGTCGGATTCCGCGGTGTTTCCCTCGACAGCATCCCGGCTGCCGATGCGGTCGTCGGAGAGAGCGGCGGTCTGGAGACGCCGGACGGGATCGCGGTGCGCTGCCCTCCCGGCTCCGCTCACTGCTTCTTCTTCCGCCCGGGCGAGAGACTGCGGGTCGCGCCGGTGGTCACCACGACGGATCTCACCTACTGGGGCTTCGGCGTTCCCGGTCTGAGCCTCCGCGCTTCCTCGCGGTTCGCGGGGGAGGCAGGCGATGCGAACGAGTGGCCGGGGACCGATCCGGCCGTACAGCTTCTCGTGGGCTACCTGGAGTACGCAGACTCGCGCGTCGGCGCGCGGGCCGGACGGCTGCAGGAGCCGACGCGCTTCGGTCTCGTCGGATACGACGGCGGCCGGGGCGAAGTCCGCGCGCGCGCAGGACGCATCCGCGCCGGCCTGTACGGGGGCTGGGGGCTCGCCCGTGCCTCCGCGCTTCCGCCGACGAGCTCCTCGCTCGATCCCCTCGACGACTTCCGGCCCCGCGAGCGCCAGCATCTCTTCGGCACCGACGTGCGCGTGTCCGTGGCGGGCACCGAGACCGTCGTGCTCTATCAGCGAGAGGTGGATCCGCGCGCCGACGACCTCGTCTCCGAGAGAGTCGGCGCCGAGTCGCGGTGGACCGCGCCGCTCGGACTCGTCGCTTCGGCCGGGGCCGACTACGACGTCGCCGCCGGCTACTGGGGAAGCGGCGAGACGCGCCTGGCGTGGTCTGGATCGGGGCTCATCGACGCCGCCGAGGTCGGGGCGCGCCGCTACCGGCCGCACTTCGATCTGTGGACGATCTGGGGCATGTTCAGTCCGGTGCCCTACCGGGCAATCTCCGGCGACATCGGCCTGCGGCCCCGGAGCGAGCTGCGGATCGGGCTCCGCGGCGAGACCTGGGACTTCGAGAACACCGGCGCCCACGCGCCGCTCGTGCGGAGCGAGGATGACGGCTGGCGATGGTCGGCGCTTGCCGAATGGACTCCGGAGCCGCCGTGGCGCGCGCGAGCCGGCCTTCACCAGGAGTTCGGGCCGGGGGCATCGTCGTTGGGCTACCAAGCGGGCGTCGACTACGCGCTGGCGCACGGCTCGGTCGGCCTGGAGGCGAGCTACCTGCGACGGCCGCTCGAGTTCCGCTTCGACGAGTCGCGCGTGTGGACCTGGGGCGCAGCGGTCGAGCGCGACCTGCTTCGGAGCCTCCGCCTCTCCGCCGACCTCCGGCTCGTGAGCGAGTCACGAGAGCGGCCGGACGCGGCCGCGTTCGACTGGAACCAGACGCGCGTCTCCCTCGCGGCGACATGGGCCTTCGGCTCGGCGACCGGTCGCCCCGTGCCGCCGGCGGTGCTGAGGATCCCCTCGAGACCCCGACTCTGACGCTGCCCCCCGCAGGTCACCGGCTCGCCGAGAGGGAGATGACCCGCGGACGAACGAGACGCTCGAACTCCCGGTACGGGAGACGGATCATCTCGGTGTGAGAGCCGGCGTTGAACGCGATCCGCTCGTCCTCGGAGAGCCGCTCGTCCACGTAGACCTCCATGTCGTAGAGGTTGCCGAAGGGCGGCATCGCGCCGACTTCGCAGCCAGGAAACGCGTCACGGAAGTCGTCCTCGCCGGCCAGCTCCACCAGGTTCGCCTCGGTGGCGGCCCGGATCTGGTCGAGATCGACCAGCTCCGAAGCGGGCAGCACCATGAGCGCCAGGCGGCCGTCGATCCGCACGACCACCGTCTTCGCCACGTCCTTGCCGCGGATGTGGGCGGCCTGCGCCGTTCGCTGCGCGGTGTACGTCGGACGATGCGCGATCGTCTCGTATGGAACCTCGTTCCGATCCAGAAACTCGATCAGACGTCTGGCGATCATTCGGTGCCTCCTGTTGGCCTCGCCGGCGCAGCTCACGCGTCGCCCGACGTATGGCTCGCTCCGGCCTTCGCCTCCGCCCGGGCCGCCTCCAGGCGCTCGAGCAGCCAGCGCATCCAGTTCTCGATTCCGTGCCCGGTCGTGCACGACATGCCGGCGATGGGCATCTCCGGCCGAACGCGCTCGACGTTCTCGCGGAAGTGATCGACGTCGAACGGGACGTGCGGCAGCAGATCCAGCTTGTTCAGCACGACGAAGCCCGCCTTCAGGAACGTGGCCGGGTACTTCGACGGCTTGTCGTCGCCCTCGGTGACGCTGGTCACGACCACCTTGGCCGCCTCGCCCAGGTCGAAGCTCGAAGGACACACCAGGTTGCCCACGTTCTCGATGAAGAGCAGGTCGGGGTGCTCGTCGCCCCAGGCCTGCAGCGCCTCGGACACCATGCGCGCATCGAGGTGGCAAGCCCCTCCGGTCGTGATCTGACGGACCGGGAATCCGAACGGCTCCAGCCGCTTCGCGTCGTTCTCCGTCTCGATGTCTCCGGTGAGAACCGCGGCCCGGACCCCGCCCGGGATCCGAGCGAGGGTCCGCTCCAGCAGCGCCGTCTTACCCGATCCCGGAGAGCCGATCAGGTTGACGCACATCGTGCCGCTCTCCCGGTGGCGGCCTCTCAGCTCCGCCGCGATCTTGTCGTTCTCTTCCAGCACCTTGGTCTTCGCGCTCACGCGTGACATGGTTCTTCCACCTCCAGCCAAGCGATCTCCAGCTCGTCGCCACGGACGAACTCCGTGGCCGACTCCCCGCAGCTCGGACAGCCCGGGGCAATCTCCGCCACCGCGAATTCCCCAGCGCAGCGCGAGCACCGGCGAACGTGCTCGACGCGCTCGATCTCGAGGAACAGGTCTTCCAGCTCCGTACCCTTCACCAGCGCGTCGAACGCGAATCGGAGGGCCGGCTCGGCGACGCCGGAGACCTCCCCGACACGAACGCCGACGCCGGTGGGTCGTCCCGCGGACCGGCGCCCCGTCATGCGGACGGAGTCCAGGATCGACTCGGCGATGGCGAGCTCATGCATGACCGTCCTCGCTCACCATCTCGACGATCCTCCGCACGGCGACGTCGACCGCCCCATCGACGGCGGAGGTCATCGGACCGCCGATCGTCTCGCAGTCCGCGGCTTCGACGGCCACGATGACGACCTCCGTGGCGACCGGCAGGCGCATCGCGCGGGCGGCCTCCAGGGTCTCGAACAGGCCCACGGCGTGCGGCGACGCACCTCGCACGTGATCCACGTCCTCGGCGGCGACGACGTGCAGAGTGCCCGGCTCCGTCCGGCCCGTTCGCACCGTGTCCACCACCACGACCCGCTGCACGCCGAGCAGGTGGTCCATGAGACGGAAGCCCGCTTCGGACGTGACGACCACGTCCAGCGCGCCGGCGAATCGCCGGCGGAGCTTCCGCGCCACCACGATGCCGAACGCGTCGTCGGCGAGCAGTTCGTTGCCGAGCGCGAGGATCCGGATCTCGCTAGCCGCGATGGATGCGTCCACGGGAATCCCGCCTCAGCTCCGTGGTCATTTCGCCCGCCGGTCCGTGCATCCGGACGACGAGGGGCATGCTCCCGGGTAGGGAGTGCGAGGCGCAGCCGTGGCACGGATCGTAGGCCCGGAACGCCATCTCCACCTCGTTCAGGATTCCCTCCGGTACGTCGGGACCGTGGATCAGTCCCTTCGCGGCCTTCTCCACGCTCATGGCGATGCGCGCGGCGTTGTTCTGCGTGGCGACGATCAGGTTGGCCTTGCGGACGACTCCCCGCTCGTCGGTGGCGTAGTGATGGATGAGCGTGCCCCGCGGCGCCTCCACGACGCCCACGCCTTCCCGCGGCGTCTCCGTGGGCAGCGTCCGCACGTTCGGGTCGAGCAGCTCCGGATCGTGCGCCAGCTCCTGCATCCGCTCCGCCGCGTAGACGAGCTCCACGACCCGCGCCCAGTGGTTCGCCAGCGTGTGGTGCACCGGCTTGCCGCCGAGCGTCTCGTACATCTTCTCGTACGCCTGCTGCGCGAGCGGCGTCGCCATGCCCGTGGCCACGTTCAGGCGCGCGAGCGGCGCCACGCAGTAGATGCCGCTTCCCGCCCCGTCGGAGAACCCGGTCCAGCCCACCGGCTTGAGGTAGCAGAACTTCACGTAGCTCCACGGCTCCACCCGCTCGGCGATCCAGTCGAGGTAGTCGGCCGCCGCGAACTTCGCGTACTCCTCCCCCTCGGGCGTCACGACGCGGATCTCTCCGTCGTAGAAGTTCGGTCGGCCGCACCCGTCGACGAGCCCCATGTAGTACGTGCGGTGGGTGAAGACGTCGGAGCGGATGAGATCGACGTATCCGGAGTCGGCCAGGACGACGTTCTCGAAGAGGCGTAGCGTGAACCTGCCGAACTCCACGGTCTCGGCGGCGACCTCGCGGATCTTCGTCACGTCCTTCGCATGCACACGCCGCGCGACGCCGCCGGGCAGGCCGAGCACCGGATGGATCGCCTTGCCGCCGAGCAGGGCGATGATCTCGCGGAGCCGACGCCGCATGGCGATCACCCGCTGGCCGGCCTCCACGCCGACCTTGGCGATGACACCCAGCACGTTGCGCTGCTCCGGGGCCGCCGTCGGCCCGACGACGAAGTCCGGCCCGCCGAGGAAGTAGAAGTGCAGGGCGTGGTCCTCGCTCAGGAACGCGCAGTAGACGAGCTCGCGGATCTTCTTCGCCGCGGGTGGCGGGTCCACGCCGAACACCGCATCCAGGGCCTTCGTCGCGGCCATGTGATGTGCGGTCGGGCACACGCCGCAGATCCTCGAGGTGATCTGGGGCATGTCCTCGGCCAGCCGTCCCTGCGCGAACTTCTCGAACCCGCGCAGCTCGGGCACCTGGAAGTACGCGCGCTCCACCCTGCCGGCTTCGTCCAGGAAGATGTCGATCTTGCCGTGGCCCTCCAGGCGCGTGACCGGATCGATGGTGATGCGCCGCCTCGCGTACGACGCGTCGGCCCGGGCGGCGGCCGTGGCGAGCGTCGCGCGAACCGTCTCGTCCCGTTCTGCGGGCATGGTCAGGCACCTCCCTTGCCGGCGCGCTCCCGTGCTTGCCGGCGAAGCAGCGATCCGGGAAGCCCGTAGCGATAGAACGTGCCCACCGGATCCGGGAGCGAATCGAGAGCCCGATCGATCGCGCTCTCGTCGGAGCCGGCGGTGATCGAGGCCAGGGCAGAGAGCATCTTGCCGCCCTGATCGCGGACGCGGCTGGTCGGTCCGAAGCACCCCGAGCACGGCATGTTGCCGGCGAGGCAGAGAGCTTCGCACCCGGCCCGTGTGGCGGGTCCCATGCACGGGATGCCCTGGGCCAGCAGGCAGGTGACCTCGTCGATCACCACCTGGTGAGGCCGCTTGAACTCGGCCACTTCGAGGTCCACCGGCCGCGAGTCTCTCCGCGGACACTGTTCGCAGAGCGCGTGATCCGGCGCGAGAACGCTGCCCTTCGGAGGCAGCTCTCCGCTCAGCAGCGTCTGGATGGCGCTCCAGGTGATCGCCGCGGTCGGCGCGCAACCGGGCACGTAGTAGTCGACGTCGACCACTTGGTCGAGAGCGAGGACGGTGTCGAAGAAGCTCGGCAGGGTCACCTCGTGCCCGTTGTCCCGGCAGCGGACCTCCGGGATCACGCCTTCCGGATTCACCGTGCTCGGCGCATCCCGGTAGACGGTGCGGAACACCTCCTCGCGGCTCCACAGGTTGGCCAGCCCCGGCACGCCGCCCAGCTGCGAGCACGCGCCGAACGCCACCAGCACGCGGGACTTCCGCCGGATCAGGCGCGCCATGTCCTCCTGTTCGCTGGTGCGGACCGCTCCGTTCACGAAACCGGCCAGCAGCGCGCCGTCGGGCAGCGCCTCCAGGTCCTTCCTCTTGAAGTCGAGAGCCACCGGCCAGAAGACGATGTCCACCGCGGCGGCGACCTCCAGGATCCTCTCCGCCAGATCCACGACGGCCTCCTCGCAGCCGCCGCAGCTCGCGCACCAGTAGAGCGCCACCTTCGGCTTGTCGCTCATGGCGTGGCCACCTCCTCGGCCCGTGCGCTCGCTGCCGCCGGCGCTGCATCCGGCGATGCCGGAGACGACCTGCGGAGCTCCGCAGCACCGCCGCGGAAGGGACCGAGCGCCCTCACCTCGTCGATCATCTCGGTCATGACGCGGCGCAGCTTGTCGGCCTCGGAGGCCGAGATCCACTCCAGGCGGATCCGCCGTTCGTCGATGCCGAGCCCGGCGAGCACCCTGCGCAGCAGCTGGAAACGTCGCAGGGCCTTGGTGTTGCCGCTCTGGTAATGGCAGTCGCCCGGGTGGCAGCCGCCGAGCAGCACCCCGTCGGCTCCCCGCGCGAACGCGTCGAGCACGAACTGCGGATCGACGCGGCCGGAGCACATGAGCCGGATCACCCGCGCGTTCGCCGGGTACTTCATCCGCGACGTGCCCGCCAGATCCGCGGCGAGATACGTGCACCAGTTGCAGAAGAAGCAGACGACTCTCGGCTCCCAGCCGCCGTTCTCGAGCCCTGTCGACGTCCGCGTCGTCTCAGACATGACTCAGCACCCCCTCGATCTCCTCGAAGACCTGCGCGTCCTCGAAGAGGTTCTGCACGATCGAGCCGGACGGACACGCCGCCACGCACGTTCCGCAGCCCTTGCACAGCACCTCGTTGATCTTCGCCTTCCTCGTGGTGTCGTCGAAGGCGATGGCGTGATACGGGCAGAGCGAAACGCAGGTCTTGCATCCGGAGCACTCCGTCTCGACGACGAACGCGGTGTTGGGCTCGAGCTCGACCCAGCCGGCGTCGGCGAGAGCCATGGCCTCCGCGGCCGCGGCACCGGCCTGGGCCACGCTGTCGGGGATGTCCTTGGGCGCCTGGCAGCAGCCCGCCAGGAAGATCCCGTCGGTGAAGGTGCTCACCGGCGCGAGCTTGGCGTGCCGCTCCATGAAAAAGCCGCCGCCCGAGCAGGTGATGTTGAACGTCCGTCGAACGTCCTCCGCATCCGCGCGCGGCTCCAGCCCGACGGCCAGCACGACCATGTCCACGGGAATGCGCCGCACCATTCCCGCCAACGTGTCCTCGACGTCCATGACGACGCGCCCGTCGCCGTCCGGACTGCGCGAGACGTCCGCGACCTTGCCTCGAATGAGGTGCACGCCCTCCTCGGCGACCCGGTTGTAGAACTCCTCGAAGTCCTTCCCGGCGGTCCGCATGTCGATGTAGCACTCCCAGATCTCCGCGTCGGTCTTCTCGCGGATGAGGTGCGCCAGCTTGAGCGAGACCATGCAGCACACCCGCGAGCAGTGACGGTTGGTGTGCTCGTCGCGGCTCCCCACGCAGTGGATGATCCCGACGGACTCCGGCTTCCGCCCGTCCCGGAGAACCACCTCGCCGCCGGTCGGCCCCGAGGCGTTGACCAGCCGCTCCAGCTCGAGCGCCGTGTAGACGTTGGGGTAGGTGCCGTACCCGTAGTGCGGAGCCCGATGCGCGTCGAAGGTCCGGAAGCCCGTGGCCAGGATGATGGTGCCGACCTCGATCGTCTCCAGGCTCTCCTTCTGTCGGAAGTCGATGGCGTGGCGATCGCCGCAGACCTCGACGCAGGTCTTCTTGCACTTGCCGGTCTTGAACTCGATGCAAGCTTCCGGGTCGATCACCACGACCGGGGGCACGGCCTGCGCGAAGGGCAGATAGATCGGCTTGCGGTTGGACAGGCCCAGATTGAACTCGTCCGGATACTTCGTCTTCTTGTACACGCACGCCTCGACGCACTCCGCGCAGCCGACGCACAGGTTCTCCAGGACGTAGCGGGGCTTCCTGCGGACGGTCACGCGGTAGTTGCCGACGTAGCCCTCGACCGAGGCGACTTCCGAGTAGGTCCAGAGCGTGATGTTGGGATGTGCGCGTACCTCCGTCATCTTGGGCGTGAGAATGCAAGCGGCGCAGTCCAGCGTCGGGAACGTCTTGTCGAACTGGGCCATGTGGCCGCCGATGCTCGGCTCTCGCTCCACCAGGGTGACCCGCTTCCCGGAGTTGGCCACCGTGAGCGCCGCCTGGATCCCGGCGATTCCGCCTCCCACCACCAACACGTCCGGCTTGATGGGGACCCGGCGGCGCTCGAGCGGCCGATGGAACCGGACACGGGCGACCGCCGCCCGCACCAGGTCCTTCGCCTTCTGCGTGGCCTGCTGCACGTCGGTGTGCACCCACGAGTCGTGCTCGCGGATGTTGACCATCTGGAAGAAGAACGGATTCAGGCCTCCCTCACCGGTCGCGCGACGGAAGGTCTTCTCGTGCAGGCACGGCGAGCAGGATGCCACGACGATTCGGTCGAGACGGTGCTCGGCAATATCCTTCTTGATCAGCTCCTGGCCCGGATCGGAGCACATGTACTTGTAGTCCCGGGTCAGAGCGACTCCGCCGAGCGTCCCCGCGTACCTCGCCACCTCGGCGACGTCGACGATCCCGGCGATGTTCGTTCCGCAGTGGCAGACGTACACGCCGATCCGCGCAGCCGCGTGCCCATTCGCCCGGGCTCCGTTCGAGCCTTCAGGATGCATGGATCGCCCCCCTCGTCAGCACCGCCTCCGCCGGGATGATGCAGCGGTCGAGACCGACCTGCTTCGCGGACAGGCCCAGCGCGAGACCCAGGATCTGCGTGAAGAACACGACGGGGATCGGCGCGCGGCCGCCGTCGCGGATGCGTCTCTGATGGACCTCCAGGTTGAACTGGCAGAGCGGACAGACCGTGGCGATGACGTCGGCTCCGTCGTCGACCGCCTCGCGGACCAGCGCGGCGACGCACGAGAGTCCCACTTCGGGGATCGTCCCGGTCTGGCTGCCGCCGCAGCAGCGGGTCCTGGAGCGGTAGTCCACGACCTTCGCGCCGCACGCTTCGAGGAGGCGGTCCATCGTGCGCGGCTCCTCCTGCGAATCGAAGACCGCGTACGGCCGCACGATCTGGCAGCCGTAGTACGGCGCCGCGCGCACGCCTTCGAGGGGCGTCTTGATCTTCGCCGCGATGGCCTCGACACCCACGTCGTGCACGAGGACGTCGAGTGGATGGCGCACCCGCGTCGTCCCGCGGTAACGGAGACCCGCCCGGTCCATCGCCCGGCCGACCCGCTCACGGAGCGCGGGACGCTCGGCCAGCTGGTGCTGGGTCTTGAGCAGCACGAGCCAGCAGGCGCTGCACGGAGCCACGAGATCGAGCCCGCGCTGATCCGCGAGCGCCAGGTTCCTCGCGGCGAGAGCCGCGGCCTGCGCTTCGTCGATGGACATGTAGGCGGTCGCGCCGCAGCAATTCCAGTCGTCGAGCTCCTCGAGCTGCACGTCGAGTGCCTCGAACACCGCCAGCAGCGAGGTCTCGTACGCACGCGCCGTTCCCTTCACGGAGCAGCCAGGGTAGTAGAGGTAGCGCCTCATTCCGCCTTCTCCTCGCGCTGCACTTCGTCGAGCAGACGAATCAGCTGGGCGCGGTCCCGAATGCGCTCCGTCCGCAACGAGAGACGTCCGGTGCGGAGCAGGTCACGACCCATCGGGATCATGCGCAGGCCGCGAAGGAGGCTTGTCTCGAGGAGGAGCCGGAGCACGAGACGCGCCTCGGTGATCCGACCCTTGGCGCGAACCATGCGCCCGAACTCGCGCGCGAGCACCGGGATCGCGAAGCGCTTGGGATACAGCCCCTCTTCGATCGCCTTGCGCTTCAGCGCGTACATGAGCTCGGTGACCTGGATGCCGCGCGGGCACCTCACCGTGCAGGTGTAGCAGCTCGTGCACAGCCAGATCGAGAAGCTGCGAAGGACGTCTTCCTTGAATCCTTCGCGGGCGAGATAGAGGAGCTGCCGCGGGCTCCTGTCCATGTGCGGGGAAAGCGGGCAGCTGCCGGCGCAGAGCCCGCAGTGGATGCACTGAGAGATCCCCGCCGCACCCGGGAGACCTCGGATCCAGCCGGCGAACCGCCGATCCCGGTCAGCCTCCGTCCTGATCGTCGGCCGCATCGTTCCCCTCCCCCACGAGCCCTGGGACGGGGTCGTCGATGTCTCGCGACCTGCCTCATGGTATCCCGAGTCCACTATTCCACCCAGGGATGCTGACTCCTCGATCCGTTGGGGGGTACTTTGGACAGCCGCTTCGGCTACGTTGAGCACCTCCAAGGGGGTGAACGATGCGAACACAGTCCCGCCGGCTGGAGCTCCGCGTGACCGGGATCGTCCAGGGGGTGGGGTTCCGTCCCTTCGTCTACCGCGAGGCGGTCTCGCGCCATCTCGTCGGGTGGGTGCGAAACGGATCGGACGCCGTTCGCATCGAGGTCGAGGGGCCGGCCGCGGAGGTCGACGCGTTCGTCGAGACGGTCCGCAAGCGTCCGCCGGAGGGCGCGGTCATCGAGGCGGTCGACGTCCGGGAGCTCCCCCGCGGGAGCGACGAATCGTTCCGGATCCGCGAGAGCACGTCGGAGGCGCGGATCCAGCCCTCGGTACCGCCGGACCTGGCCACCTGCGCAGAGTGCTTCGTCGAGGTCGACGACACGTCGTCGCGCCGCACCCGCTACCCGTTCACGAACTGCACGCGGTGCGGCCCGCGCTTCACGATCGTACGGGACCTGCCCTACGACCGCTCGCGCACGTCGATGAGCGCGTTCCCGATGTGCGAGGAGTGCCGCCGCGAATACGAGGATCCGGCGGACCGCCGCTTCCACGCGCAGCCGATCGCCTGCCCGCGCTGCGGCCCGGTGCTGCGTCTGCTGACTCCGGCGGGAACGGAGCTGGCCCGCGCGGACGACGCGCTGCGCGAAGCGGCGGCGGGGGTGCGCGCCGGGAGGATCCTCGCGCTCCAGGGACTCGGCGGATTCCAGCTCGTGGCCGACGCGACGAACGGCGACGCGGTCGAGCGCCTGAGGCAGCGCAAGCACCGGCCCGACAAGCCCTTCGCCCTGCTGATGGCCGACGTCGAGGCGGTACGGAGCTTCTGCGTCGTCTCCCCGGTCGAGGAAGCCGCGCTGCGTTCGCCGGTGGCCCCGATCGTCCTGCTCGAGCGTCGCTCGGACACGGCACCGGCGCAACCGCCGCCTCTCGCGCCCGGGATCGCGCCGGGAACCCCACGGCTCGGAATCATGCTGCCGTACACGCCGCTCCATCGCCTGCTCGTGCTCGACACGGGGCGTCCGCTGGTGTGCACGAGCGGCAACCTCGCCGACGAGCCGCTGAGCACCGACCCGGACGAGGCGCTCGTGCGGCTCGGAGGGATCGCGGACCTCTTCCTGGTGCACGACAGGCCCATCGTGCGCCCCGTCGACGACTCCGTCGCGGTGGTCGAGGGGGAGATCGCCCGCGTGCTGCGGCGCGCGCGCGGCCATGCGCCGGTCCCCCTCATCGTCGCCGAGGAGTCGGCGCCCATTCTCGCCGTCGGCGGACACCTCAAGAGCACGGTGTCGTTGCGGCTGGGACGCCGGATCGTGACGAGCCAGCACCTCGGCGATCTCTCCAGCGCGGAGGGAGTCGCGCACCTCGAGCGCGCCGTCGAGGACCTGCTGCGCTTCTATCGCGTCCGCCCGGCGGCCGTCGTGCGGGATCTGCATCCCGACTACGCCTCGACGCGACTCGCCGAACGGCTCGGCGCGGAGTGGGG
>JBQTGV010000003.1:0-64629 GCA_052390515.1 Candidatus Eiseniibacteriota bacterium
CTCGCTCGCTTCGTGGCCGCCGGCCTCCGCCGTCCGTGGCTCCGGACACGGCGGCTACGACGCTCGGCCATCTGATCATTTCTTTCGAGACGGAACACTAGCCCTTTCAGTCCCGGAAGGGATCGAACTCGTCCTCGCCCGCCATCGCGACGCCCAGGGGCGTGAGGCGGTGCACGATGCGGATGGACTCGGAGTGCGCGGCCAGGACGTCCGGCAGCCGCTTGTAGCAGTGAGGCGATTCGTCGGTCCCGGCGCCGCGGAGCTCGACCCCGAGAGGCGCCAGCCACGCGAGCATCATATCCCGGGAGATCTCCCCGCCGCCGGAACGGCCGGCTCTGCCGCCGCGCCAGCGCCGCCGGCCGGCAGCCCGGGTCCGGGACATCACCCGGCCCGCGCCGTGCACCGTCGAGCGCAGCGCGGCTCTCGCGTCCGGTCCGTCGATCCCCTCGACGATGACGGAGAGATCGCCCATGGAGCCGCCCACGAACCCACGCTGGCCCGGGAACGCCGGAGTCGCGCCCTTGCGAATCACCCAGAGGTCCTGGCCGTCGTGGCGCTCGCGCCAAGCGAAGTTGTGGTGATTGTGCACCTCCTCGAGGATCGCCGCCCCGAGCAGGCGCGCCACGCGCGTGCACACCCAGTCGCGGCCCGCGTACGCGTACCGCCCGGCGAGCTCCATGCACGCCAGATACTCGCGGCCGAGCGGCCCGTCGGCGCGCAGCAGCACCGGATCCACGAACATCCCGTCCTTGCCGCCGCCGGCGCGGATGAAGTGCGTCGCCAGCTTGTGGCCGAGCCCCCGCGATCCGAAGTGCACGCCCACCCACACGCGCTCGAGTTCGTCGGTGAACACGTCGACGTAGTGGTTGCCGCTCCCGATCGTGCCGAGCTGCTCGCGCGCGAGCGTGCGGAGCTTCGCCGCGACCGGGACATCCCAGGCGGGATCGTCCTCCAAGAGCGCATGAGGCACGTCCTCGCGGTTGGTACGGCCCACGCCGAAGGAGAGCGTTCCGGCGATGTCGTCCATGATGCGAGGGAGCCTCGCGCGAAGCTCGGCAGCGGGAATGTCCAGGCGGACGGCTTTGTTTCCGCAGGCGATGTCGTAGCCGACCCCGGAAGGCGATACGTGCTCGGCGTAGGCGACCACCCCGCCGATCGGCACCGAGTATCCCAGGTGGTGATCCGCCATCAGCGCGACGCGCTCGGCGGTGCGGGCGCAGTTCCGGATCTGTCGGACCGCGTCAGGCTCTGCGGTCCCCCAGACGGGAACTCCCTCGACCCAGCGGTGACCCATGGGTCACCCCTCGTTCAGGAACGGCCGCCGCGAAGCTCCAGCAGGCGGAAACGAGCCTCCTCGGCCTCGGGGGCGTCCGGGTAGGCGTCGGCGATCTCCTCGTAGATCGCGGCCGCCCGGTCGGACTGCCCCAGGGCCTCCGCGGCTCGGGCTGCGCCGCGGGCCGCCAGGAGCCGCGTTCCGGTCCGGCCTTCGCCCTTCCACAGGGCTGTATAGGCCTCCAGCGCCGCCGCCATGTCTCCCGTCTCCTCCTGGCACGAGGCGATGGCCAGGCGTGCAGCGTCCTGCAGGAGATCATCATGCAGCGGCTCTCTCAAGAATTCCTCGAAGACCTGCGCGGCGCGCGCCCCTTCGCCGGCCTCGAGCAGTGCGTTGCCGAGGAGGTAGGTGCCCTCGCGAGCGGCCCGAGTCCCGCGGTGCTGCTTGCGGAGCTCCTCCAGGGCGGCGAGGCCGGCCTCGCTCTGGCCCGCCATGAACTGCGTCCGCGCCAGGCTGAGCGCCCGCTCGGCCTCCGGATTCCCGCCCTCGGAGCCGCCGCCGACCGCGGAGCCGCCGACCCGAACGCCGAGCACCACCGCGACGACGACACCGACGAGCGCCGCGATGACCACCCCGAGGTGGTCCTGGGCGTAGGCCCACACCCCGTAGAGGCTCTCCAGGAACTGGTCGTGCTTGAGCTGCTTCTTGGTCAGCCGCTCGGACACCCCGCGCACCTGCCTTTCCCGCGCTTTCGCCGCTTAGGGACGCACCACCCTATCACCCCCCCACCCCCCCGGCAAGCGAGGGCTCCCTCCGCTTGACACCGCACTTGCCCCCGCGTCCTAATCGCGCGGTCGGGTTCCGGGAGAAGCGATGCGCGGCTACCGTCGGCGGGGAGCGTCGTCGTATCTGCTGGGCGTCGCGACGTCCTTCCTGCTGGTCGCGCAGCTCGGGGGCTCGCTTCTCCAGCTCCCGGACAGGCCCTACTGGGGCCTGTGGATCGCCGGAATGGACCAGACGGTCCGGCGCGTCGCGCCGGGGTCTCCGGCGGACCTCGCGGGAATCCGCGAGAACGACGAGATCCTGAGCTTCGGCGGCGCGGACTGGGCGCGCACCTGGGAGCGGCAGTACGCCGACGATCAGAGCGTTCTCGCCGAGGTGCGCTCCCCGGACGGCTCCACGCGAACGGTCCGTCTCGAGTCCGGGCGCGTTCCGCGGGTCGACGTCGTCCGCCAGCTCGTCTTCGGCTTCATCGTGCTGTCGTTCGTGCTCATCGGCCTCGTCGTGTTCCTGAGCCGGTCCGACCACGTCGCCACGCTCTTCTTCCTGATGTGCCTGCTGATCTCGCGGATCATGCTGCCCGAACCCGACGTGCGCGGGAAGGGCGTGTTCCTGCTCGATCGCATGGTGCTGGACATCTCGTATCTGTTCCTCCCGCCGGTGGTGTTGCACTTTTTCCTGAACTTCCCGCAGCGTGCGCGGCTGGTGATCCGCCATCCGCGCGCCCCCTGGCTCCTGTACATCCCGTCGGCCGTAGCCGCGGCGATCCTGCTCAAGTTCGACGTGGACCTCGTGCTCGGCGGGCGTGTCCCGAGCCAGGCCCCGATCGTGCAGACCGTGACCGCGCTGATCTCCGTGGCGATGATCGTGACCGGCGTGTGGCTCTTCCTGCGGGGCGTGCGGCGCGTCAACTCGCCCGTGCTGCGGCGAAGCCTCCGCTGGGTCGTGCCGGGGACCGCGCTCGGCATCCTCCCTCCGCTCCTGCTCAGCGTCGTGCTGAACGTGAATCCGTCGCTGGAGATTCCCGGCGACCGCTACGCGTTCCTCGCGTTCCTGCTCGTCCCCATCTCCTTCGCCCACGCGATCATCCGCTACGGCCTGATGGACCTGGAGCTGGTCGTGAAGCGCAGCGTGGTGTACACGGCGCTCACCGCGTTGCTCGCGGCGGTCTACTATCTGGTGGCCGAAGTGCTGGGCAGCTGGGTGATGATGCGGACCGGAACCGGGAGGACGCTGCTTTCCTTCGCCGTCGTCTTCGGCGCCGCGCTCGCCTTCATGCCGCTCCGCGACCGGGTCCAGGGACTCGTGGACCGAACGCTCTACCGCCACCGCTACAACTACCGTTCCACGCTTCGCTCCTTCTCCAGCGCGTTCGCCACGTTCCTGGAGCGCGACCAGCTCGTGCGTCTCCTGACCGAGCGGCTGCCGGAGCTGCTCGGCGCGCAGCGTGCCGTGCTCTTCATCCGCTCCTCCCCCGACGAGTCGCTGCACCTCGCGGACACGCGTGGGCTCGGACCGCGCGAGCTTCCCTACCCGCTCCTGTCGCCGTCCCGGGGACTGCTCGCCTGGTGGAAGGACTACGGAGGCCCCATCCCGTTCGATCCGCGCCGCGACCCGCGCCCCCTGCTGCGCCTCTCGCGCGAGGAGCGCACCCTGCTCACCGCGGTCGAGCCGGACGTGATCGTGCTCCTGCCCCGGGAGCGCCACATCGAGGGGCTCCTGCTGCTCGGACCCAAGGCTTCGGGGGAGCGCTACCGCGCCGAGGACCTCGAGCTGCTGGCCACCCTGGGCGATCAGGCGGGCACGGCGCTGTCCGCCTCGCGGCTGCACGAGGAGGCGCTGGAACGCCGTCGCCTCGAGGAGGAGCTGGCCGTGGCGCGGCGGATCCAGGCTTCGCTCCTGCCGTCGCAGATTCCGCGCGCTCCCGGCGTGGAGATCGGCGCGATGACGCGCCCCTGCCTCGAGGTCGGCGGCGACTTCTACGATCTGCTGGACTTCGGGGGCGGCGGTCTCGGCCTGGCCGTAGGCGACGTGTCCGGGAAGGGGGTCCCCGCTGCACTGCTGCTCTCCAGCCTGCAGGCCACACTGCGTGCCGAGGCGGGACCCGAGGACGCACCCGATCCCGTCGTCCGCAAGATCAATGCACGGCTGTGCACGGACATGCAGCCGGGGAGCTTCGCCAGCCTGCTCTACGGCCGGCTCGATCCCGTGGCGCGTTCCTTCCGCTACGTGAACGCGGGCCATCCGGCGGGGATCGTCGTGGCGCGGGACGGCGCCATCCGGCGGCTCGACCGCGGCGGACTGCTGCTCGGCGTCCAGGCCCGCGCGGAGTACGAGTGCGGCGTGGAAGTGTTCTCGCCGGGGGAGATGCTCGTCCTGTACAGCGACGGCGTGACCGACGTGCTCAACGGAGTGGAGGAGGAGTACGGGACCGCCCGCCTCGAGATGCTCCTTCCCCGCCTCACTCACCTTCCCGTAGCCGAGGTCGTGGACAGCATCGTCACCTCGGTCGAGGCGTTCGTCGGCGGCCGCTTGCCGGACGACGTGACCCTGCTCGTCGCGAAGTTCCTTCCGGAGGCCCCGCTGGCGCTCGGAAGCCACGGGTGATCAGGGCTTGACCACTCGACTGGCCGGTACCTGGGCAGCCGATGTCGTGCACCGCGCAGTACCTGCTTGTGAAACAGAGAACTTGAAGGCTGCTCCTTAAACGCCAGGATTCCAATCGGTTAGCAGGTCAAGGCGAAGCCCTCGAACAGGCCCGTCCGCGCCTTCGTGGCACCCGCTATGCACGTGGTTCACGGCGACGCCACGATCCGGATCGGGGACAGCCCCGAACCCCGCCGGTCGATTGAGCGCGAGGAGACACGCATGAGGACCCTGGCCTGGACGGGATACCTGTTCCTGTCCTTCCTGGATCTCTTCTGGTGGATGCGATGACCGAGAGATCCGAAGACTGCGAGCGCCGGGCCTCGCAGCGTGTCGAAGCGCTCGCGGGGCCCGAACGAGGGACGAGGAGTCGCCCGATGAGAAAAGGCCCCTGGCTCACGAGATTCGCGCTGGCGACCTTCGCCGCGTTGCTCTACTGGGGCGTCGCACGGGACTGGTGGGTTTCCCGCTGGATGTCCGGCTAGGGCGAAGTCCGCACCGCTCCCCCGAGGAGCCTGGGCCCGTCGCGGAAGGCGGGCACATCGAAAGGGCCTCCGTTTCGGCGGAGGCCCTTCTCGTTTTTCGCATCCGCGACCCTTCACCTCACCAAGGCGAACTTCCCCTCGCCTTCGTCCGCGACGCTCCCCGAGCTGTCGAAGCAGCGAATCGAGTAGAGATACACGCCGCTCTCCAAGTCCGGTCCTTCCCAGCGGAAGTCCTCCGCGCCGCTCAGCCGGTTCGCCCCGGCCTGATTGCCGTTGGCGAAGAAGAGATCCGTTGCGTGGAAGGCGCCGACGCGCTGTCCCCCGAGGTCGTAGACGAACACCGTCACGCGATCGGCGTCCGTGGTGAGCTCGAAGTAGATGCCGACATCCTGCCTCCCGCCTCGCACCGGATTCGGCACCGGATAGTGTGTCAGCAGACGAGGGGCGCTTCCCCTCGGGGCTTCGAGGAAGAACGAGGTCGACGAGGAGTTGTTCGCCGCGGTGATCTCGGTGGACGCGTAGCCGACGTCGAGCCCGGCGACCGACGCGTGGATCTCGTGGAAGCCTTCCTGACCCGGACTCGTCGTCCATCCGGCCGCGATCTCCACGACGCCGCCGGCGGCGAAGAAGTCGCGGCGGTCGATCTCGGCAATGACCGGCGCGCCCTGCGCCGGATCCCCGTCGTAGAACGTCACTCGCGCGGCCAGGGAGTCCGTGAGCGTCCCCTGGAAGTCGAGCGTGGACGTGCCGTAGTTGTGCACGCGGGCGGTGAGGATCATCGGGGAGCCCGCCTCGAAGCGCGAACCGGGCGCCGGCGCGACGGTCAGCTCGCCCGCGGGAAGAGCGAGGTCGGGCGCGTCGTAGTGCAGCGCGAAGCGTGCGATCGTCCCCACGGCCAGCTGGGCGGCCAGCTGCAGCTGCAGCTCGGAGTTGGGTCGGCCCGCGGGCGGAAACATCGTGTTCCAGAGATCCCGGTGGGTATGATAGCCGGGATACGGGAGATCGAAATCCTCGAAGAGCAGGATCGCGTCGATCCCCGCGGACCAGAAGCTCGCGTGATCGCTTCGCCCGAAGAACACCACGTGCTTCTCTACCGGCAGGTCGGGAACGAACAGCTGCGACGTCTCGACGACGAAGTCGGCGAGCCACTCCGAGCCTTCGTTGGCCACGATGTCGGCCCTGTTGCGCTGCGAGTTGTAGCCGAGCATGTCCAGGTTGAGAACGCCGTAGACCTCCCGGCCGGATCCGGCGAGGGAGTCGGCGAAGGCGGCGGAGCCGAGCAGCCCGACCTCCTCCGCCTGGAAGGCGACGAAGTACAGATCGAAGTCGAAGGACAACGGGGACAGCAACCGCGCCGCCTCGAACAACGTGGCGATCCCGGTCGCGTTGTCGTCCGCTCCGGGCGTGGGGTCGGTGCGCCAGTCCCAGTCGCACGCCGGGTTCGCCCCGATCGCCGCGGACGACGCGGAGCAATCGCAGCCCGAGGCGAGATCGCGCAGGCTGTCGGCGCAGATCGCCAGCGGATCGGACCGCAGTCCGATGGCGTCGTAGTGCGCGGTCATGAGGAACGCGCCGGCACCGGGCCGCGAGGACGGAAGCCGAGCCACGACGTTGTGCACGGTGATCGGATAGCCGTCCGGGTGGGTCACCTCGAAGGCGTGATTGGAGACGTTGGCGGCGCCGATCGCTTCGGCGAACTTCGCCTGGATGTACGTCTTGTGCACCACCTCGGTGTTGGGGTTCGCGTAGTAGCGGTTGGCGAACCCCGCCCGCTCGGAGAGCTGGAGGACGGCGGACTCCAGTGAATCCGGCCGCACCTGCGCAATGACCGCGAGGACGTCGGACGGCGCGCGCAGCCCGCCTCCGGGGCGAACCGAGCGGGCCTGCTCGAGAACCGGGGCGAATCCCGGGGCCGGCCCGATCTCGCGGCGGGGCGGAGGCTGCGACCGCCCCAACACCTGGAACGCGTGGCGGGCGCGCCCGGCGAGACGGTGCGGCGTCTCCGTCGTGACCAACAGCGTCGCCTGCGAGGGAGCGATGGTCAGCGGCCGCCCGCTGCGGAGCCGCTCGGTAGGGCCGACCTCCGGTGCCACGAGGACGAGGCGCTCCCCCGGGCGGACGCGGCCGAGGTACCGGGGTCTCCCCCACCCGGGCAAGTCCGCGCCGGCCGAGCCGTCCGGCAAGGCGAGAAGCAACCAGGCTCCGTCGCCCTGGCGCTCCTGGTGGACGATCCGCCAGGGTTCCAGCCTCTCCCGGCCCAGGACCGCGATCGGCACGGGGCCCGCCTCGTAGACGTCGTAGGGCGGCTCGAGCAGGTCGGCAAAGGCGGAACGCGGAGCAGCCGGGGCGAGCGAGACCGCCACGGCGAAGAGCACGACCGGAAGGCGCATCTCAGCCTCGACGAGGGGTAATCGGGCGGCGAACAGGCCGCCCCTCAAGAGGTTAGACGGTCCTGTGCGGAGGGTCAACGGGAGCGAGGCCCGCCCCGGCCGCGGGGCGGACCTCGGCGCGACCCCAGGCTACGGCTGGACGGGCTGCGCGGGAATCTTGGGCCCGTTGTGGCGTGTGTAGATCCAGGCGCGCGCTCCCGAGAACGCACTCTGGTTGTCGGAGAGGTCGACAGCCGCCACGCGGTAGTCGGCACGCGGGTAATAGGAGTCCTCGTAGCTCGCGTCCGAGAGCGGCGAGACGGTCACGGCCGTCCACGTGGCGCCGCGGTCCAGGCTTCGCTCCAGCACATAGCCGGCGAGGTCGGCCTCCGCGTTGTCGTCCCACGCGACGGTGATGTTCGCGGCCTGCGGACTGCCGGCCACGGCGAGATTCACCGGCACGGCCGGCGGCGTCGTGTCGATCTGATCGTCGGGGTTCGGCGTGGTGCCGCTGTCATCGCCGCATCCGCCGAGGACGACGGCGGCTGCAATCAGCGCGCACGCGAAGGGGCTGCGCACGTTCTGGGGGTTCATCCCTTCCTCCGTGGTTTCATGACTGGTCGTGGCAAGGGCGTTCCGTTCGTGGCGGCCGCTGCAAGTTGCGGACCACGCATCCGGGCGTCGGAGGAGGCGAGACCTGCCCAGGATCGGCGAAGGGGTGCGGCGAGATGGCGAGAGCGCCGGCCGGCCGGCGCCCGCAAAGTGCAACGGTTGAACGCGCGTCAGTGCAGTACGTGCACGCGCGCTGCTCCCGCACCGGGGTGACCACGCCAGCGGACGAGGTAGACGCCGCTCGCCACGCGTCCTCCCCCGGCGTCGCGACCGTTCCACAGGAACACGACGGTGCCCGGCTCGCCGGGGTGGCCGTCCAGCCGGACCACGGCGCGGCCGGTCACGTCGAAGACGTCCGCGACGTGCTCGCCGCCGCTCCCCTGCGAGCCCTGGAAGCGGACCTCGAAGTCCACGGAGGCTTTGGTGGAGAAGGGGTTCGGGAAGCCCCGCGGCTGGGGTAGGTCGCGCTCGGCGAGCCATGCGCTTCGCCGCAGGTCCTCGAACCACGCGGTGACCACGGCCAGTTCCGACGCCGGCGCGAGGTCTGGGTTCTCGTGTGTCCCGGAAGCGGTGGCCAGGGCGCCGCCGTAGAGCACGCGGAAATCCTCGGCGAAGATCTCGTGGGGTCGGTCGCGGTGCGGCGCCGCGGCGTGGTAGCGGTCGGCGCGAAGCCCGCGCACGGCGAGGTAGCGCGTCCAGGCCTCGGAGCCGTCCGGGGCGAGGAGCTGCTGCACCAGGTGACCCAGCTCGTGGACCACCGTGGCGTGCACGTGCTCGCTTGGCACCGAGCGCAGGCCCGGCGAGAGGAAGATGGTGCCTCCTTCGCAACTCGACTTGAGATAGCCGGAGCGCGGGAAGGGAAGCACCAGGATGCGGCCGGCGGGAAGCTCCGCGGGAGACCAGCGCAGGGCGTCGAGCGCCTCCTGCACGAGGTTCGTCTCCATGGGATGGAACGCGCCGTCACCGAGCTTGGACAGCTCTGCCGCGGCCGGGTCGGTGACGAGAGCCCAGGAGCGGGAGTCGACGGAGAGGACGAGGTCACCGCCTCGCGGGAGGATCCAGCGGTCCGTCACGGCGGCCGGGCCGTGCACGACGACGTCGGCCCTCGCGAAAGGTGCGAGGGGTAGCGCGGCGAGCGCCGCGAGAGCGAAGGAGAGGAGCTTGGCCATGGCGCGGAGGAAGAGGAGCAAGCCTCGTGCGCGCTGGCCGTGTCAGGAAACCCGAGCTTCGCCGAGCGATCCCCAGGGAACCGCGGTCACCTGGAGCCGCGGCCGCCGAGGGCCGGGGAAACTACCCCAGGTGCCTGTGCAAAGGACCCCGGCTCAGCGGGCCGCCGCGACTCGGTCGGCGGCGCCGGCCAGCTCGGTGATCCGGAGCCCGAAACGCTCGTCGACGACGACGACCTCTCCCCTGGCGATCGTCCGCCCGTTGGCCAGGACCTCCAGTGGCTGATCGTCGCGCTGGTCCAGCTCCACGACCGATCCGGGCACGAGGCGCAGCACTTCCTCCAGCGTCATGCGCGTCGATCCGAGCCGGATGGTGAGCGGGAGCTGCACGTCGAGCAGGTGGCGCAGGTGCTGGGGATCCGGAGGGCCGGACACCTCCGGCACCGCCGCCGGTCTCGCCGCGTTCTCGGCGAGGGCCGCCTGGGGCGAAGGCGCGGCAGCATCCGCGGCCGGCGCGGCGACCTCGACCGTGGCGGAGTCCGAAGCGCCGGGAGCCTCGAAGAACAGGAAAGCGTAGTCCGTGCCCGCGATCCGGATACCGAGACGCGTCGCACGGGCGGATGATGGGATGCCGCTCTCGCGCAGCACCGTTCCGAACTGGTCCGGCGGCACGATCTCGAGCGCGGTCCACTGCAGCGCGATGTCGTCCTCGCCGCCCTCTTCCACGTTGAGCCGCAGCGAAGCGTCCAGCGCGGACACTTCTTCGGCGGAGAGAGCGTGGGTCGGCTTGACTCCTCCGCCGAGCAGACCGGCGGGGTTTCCCAGCCAGAAGAAGCACCCGGAGTGCGCCTCTTCGGCGCGGGTCCACGCGGTGCGCGCCACGAGCGCGCCGCCGGGGTGCTCGTTCCCCAATGCGTCGCGTTCGACGGGCACGCTCTCCGCGGCCGTGTTCTCGACGCCGCCTTCCACCCGGGCGGCCAGGCCACGGGCGAAGCGGGACACGAAGTCTCCGAACAGCTCGAGGTTCGACGCGATCCCCTTCGCTTGCGCCACGATCTTCGCCTCCTTCCTCAGGGATGCACGGATCGGACCGCGGTCACGCGCAGCGCGCGCCGCCCGCGATGCGTGCCCGGTGTGCCGACGAGACGCGGCACGCCCTGGACCATGGCCACGGCCCCGTCCTTCGCGGCCGGCCCGATTCGCAACACGTCACCGGTCTCGAGATCCAGGATCTGACGCAGGGTCAGCGAGGCCGAGCCGAGATCGACGTCCAGGCCCACCGGGCAGAACCGCAGGGACTGCGACAGGGAGCCGCGCACTTCGCGGGCGTCGCGATCGGTGCCGCGGGACATCGGGGTGCCCTGGCCCAGCCGGTGGATCGCCGGCTCCATCACGACGTACGGCAGGCAGAGGTTCAGCATGCCCTTGACGTCGTTCATGGCCAGCTCGACGGAGATCAGCACGACCATCTCCTCCGGGCTGACCACGCGCGCGAGCTCCGGGTTGCCCTCGATCGAGGTGAGCTCGAAGCGCAGCTCCATGATGGGACGCCACACGCCGCTCATCTCCTGGCACGATCGCCGGAAGACTCGCTCCATGAGGCCGGCCTCGATGGCGGAGAGGGCGCGCGTCTTGCCGAGCGGCGCACCGGGTCCTCCCAGGAGTCGATCGACGAAGGAGAAGGCCAGCCCCGGGTTCAGGTCGATGGCGATCGTCCCGTCGAGCTCGGGGACGTTCACCACGGCGAGCACCGTGGGCGTGGGCAGAAGCGTCAGGAACTCCGAGTAGGTCAGGTGGTTCACGGAGGCCACCGAAGCGGTCACCGTGGCGAGCAGCTCGGTCGAGAGCCGCTTGGCCAGGGCCTGTGCGTAACCGTCGTGGAGCGTCCGGATGGCGCGGGTCTGCTCCCTCGAGAGCAGGTCGGGGTGGCTGAAGTCGTAGGAGAGCCCCGACACGCGCGCGGCCCCTTCCGGGGCGCCGGCCATTCCCAGCGGCGCCGCGATGCCCTCGATCACTCGCTCGACCTCGTGCCGGTCGACGATCTCCGCCATGCCTCAGTGCCTCTCCGGGGGGATCTCGGGGATGCTCACCCGCACCGACGTGCCGCCGAGTACCGGGGGGATCAGGCGGACCGTACCGCCGTGCACGCCGACCACCTCGCGCACGACCGCGAGGCCCAGTCCGGCGCCCTGGTGCTTGCGGGTGGAGGTCATGTCCGCCTGCGTGAAGCGGTCGAAGACGTCCCGGCCGAGGCTCTCCCCGATCCCGATGCCGTCGTCGTGCAGCTCGAAGACGACGTGGCCGGTCTCGCGGCGCACGCGCAGCACGACCTCGCCGCGGCCGGAGTCGCGCTCGAACTTGAAGGCGTTGTCCAGGAGGTTGTCCAGCACGAGCGGGAACCGGGTGCGGTCCAGGCGCACCCGCGCTCCGGAGACGCCGCTCTCCATCTCGGTAACGAAGCTCCTCGATCTGCCCGCTTCCACTCCTCTCTCGTACTCCGCGAGGAAGTCCCCGACGGTGGTGGGCGCGAGGATCGGAGAGTAGTCGCCGTCCTGGACCTCGGTGAGCGTGAGCAGGTTCGCGATCATCATGTCCAGGCGGTGCACGCTCGCGCGGATCGCGTCGAGCGCGTGCTCCTGGTCCGGACGGAGGTTCTCGACTCCCTGGCAGGTCATCAGCGTGAGGAACCCGCGCATGGCGGTGAGTGGAGTGCGGAACTCGTGGGACACGGTGGACAGCAAGTCGTCCTTGATGCGCTCGATGTCCCGGAGGCGCTCGTTGGTCTGCTCCAGCTCGAGGTTCTTCTTCTCCAGCCGTCGCTTGTCCAGGCAATTGCCGATGGTTCGCTGCATCTCGTCCAGCGTGAACGGCTTGAGCAGGTAGTCGTAGGCGCCGAGGCGCAGTGCGCGCAGCGTGCTCTCCACCGTGGCGTGTCCGCTCATGATGATGACCGGCACCGACGGGCAGGTCTCCTTCATCCACTCCACGACGGAGATCCCGTCCACCCCGGGCATGCGCACGTCGGAGACGACGAGGTCGTAGTTGCCTCGGCTCAGGAGATCGAGCGCCTGGGTTCCGCTCTCCGCGGCGTCCACCTCGAAGCCGGACAGCGCCAGGTACTCGGCGAGGGTCGAACGGATGTTCAGCTCGTCGTCGACGACGAGGATCCGCTCGGCCGTTGCGGGCGGTGCTTGTACCGGGGCGCGGTTCCCGTTCATCGCGCGGCCCTGCGCGCCGGGCTCGGAGCGGCGCGGAGCAGATCCACCTCGGCCCCGCGCAGACCGGTCATCGCACGCACCGCGAGCGGGTCGTGCCCCTCGCGGAGCAGACGGCGCGCCTGCTCGTAACTCGCCCGGCGATCGCCCCGGCGGTCGGGAGGCGACGGCGTCGCGCGGGTCCTGGGCTCGGGCTCCCGCCGCCGGAACGTGACCCGGGACGGCGGTGCGGCGTCGCGGTCCGGAGCTTCGCCCGGGCTCCGGCTCGATCTCTTGAGACCTGCACCGATCTCCTCCAGATCGTCGAGCACGCCGGCAAGCCGCGCCAGCGTCTGGCTGCGGATGACCATCGGCCCGTCGGCGCGGCGTGCCACGGTCAGCTCGGCGTGCGCGTCCTCGGGCGGCCGGCTGCGCGACGACCGCCGCGCACCGAAGTACGTCCCGGCGAACGCGGCTGCCGTCGTCGCCACGCCGATTGCGACGAGCGGGATCCAGCCGGGTGTGCCGCCGGCCGGCGACGCCGTCTCCGCGACGCGCTCGGCCTCGGCGGCGAGAAGCTCGGCGCGGGGCTCCACGGCCAGGCTCGGTCCGACCAGGAAGAGCCCGAGGAAGACACCCGGAATCCAGCGGTCATGCGCGCACATCGACGTGCCTCCCCGTTTCCTCGTCCGGCGGTTCCCCGGGATCCGGCGCTTCCGCGCCGGGATCGCGCGGGCGCCCCTCGGGAGATGCGTTCCCGTCGTAGCGGTCCCCGAGCGGCGGCTTCCCCTCCACCCGCTGGGAGTCCTGGACTTTCTTCCTTCTTTCGGCACGTTGCCGGTCGGATTCCAGCTCGAATCGCTTTCGATTGAGCTCTTCTTGCTGGGCTTGGAGCGCCTGGAGCCGTTCCATGGCGAGCGTCCGCTGCACCGCGCCCTGCAGGTCACCGCTCTCGACCATCGGTCACCCTCCCGCGGGCTCGTTCCCGCCGCCCGCCTCACTGGGCCAGGATCTTGGCGATGTCTCCGATCACCGCTCGGGCACCCAGCGTCTCGGCGGTGGAGAACTCCTGTGGGATCCCCCGCCCCATCAGGCCGGAGATGAGCGCACGCATCTGGCTGCGCAGCTTGCCGCGCAGGCGCAGCACCGCCTTCGTGTGGATCTGCGAGATCCGCGACTCGGACACGTTGAGGATGGCCCCGATCTCCTTCAGGGTGAGCTCCTCGTAGTAATACAGGGCGATGACCAGGCGCTCGCGCGCCGGCAGCCGGAGGATTGCCCCGTTCATGACTTCCTTGAGGTCGTTGATGTCGATCCGCTCCGTGGGATCCAGGCTCTCGCGGTCCTCGACCGCGTCCACCAGCCGGGTCTGCCCGTCCCCGTCCTTGCCCTGCACGTACTCGTCGAGGGAGACGAGGTTCGTCGAGCGCACCTCGTCGAGCAACCCGTAGAACGCCTCGGTGGAGAGCTTCATGCGGCGGGCGACCTCCTCGACGCTGGCCGACCGCCCGAGCGAGCTCTCCAGCTCGACGTACACGCTCTCGAGGCGGCGCGCCTTCTGACGCGTGGAGCGCGGGATCCAGTCCAGGGCGCGGAGCTCGTCGAGAATCGCGCCGCGGATGCGGGTCACCGCGTAGGTCTCGAAGCGCGTGTCGCGCTCCAGGTCGTACTTGTCGATCGCGTCCATCAAGCCGAGGATGCCCGAGCTGATCAGGTCGTCGGCCTGTACCGACGGCGGCAGGCCGATCGCCAGGCGCCCGGCGACGTACTTCACGAGGGACACGTAGCGGAGCACCAGCTTCTCGCGGATCTCGGGCGAGCGCGTCTTGCGGTAGTCGTGCCAGAGCTTCTCGACGCCGTCGGACTTCATCATGAAGCGGCTCTCTCCATGGGCTCGGGGGAACGTCCAGCGGACGCGATCGCCTTCGCGGTCGCGCCGATCTCGGTCTCGGTCTCGCTCTTCTTCGGTTCGGGGGGCGCCTCCGCCTTGAGGCGCAGCACCTGCAGGATCGCGGCGACGAGGAAGCGGAGGATGGCGGAGACCAGCAGGAACGCGATCGCGGCCTTGATGAGCACGATCCACGCGCGCATGCCCGTCGCCGTGCCGACCAGCAGCACGGCGAGCGTCGCCAGCAGTCCTCCCTGCGTCGCCACGGCCACCGGTAGTCCCTCGTCCTTCTTCGCCATGTCGTCTCGGCCGCCCGATCAGGCGGACGCCTCCACGCCGAGCGTCGCACCGAGCACGCGCTCCACGACGCGCACGTCGCCCGGTGCGGAGGCGGCGCCGCGGGCTTCGCGCCCGAACGTCACCCACGCGACGGGCAGCCCGAGCGCACCGGCCAGGTCGGCCAGGCGCGCCGGCCGGGCGAGCTCGTCCAGCTTGGTCAGGATCACGCGGCTCGCGCCGAGCGAGGCGTAGCCCTCGGCGAGCAACCGAGCCTCGTCCAGGTCCGCCGTCGCCGGAATGACCGCCAGCACTTCCGCTCCGGGCAGCGCTTCCACCAGCTGGCTCAACGAGTCGACGCCGTCCCGCTCGAAGGGGCTCCGCGCCGGCGTGTCCACGAGAACGGCCGTGCCGCCGCCGATCCGCTCGGCGAGCTCGGCCAGGCGGCCTTCGAGGAAGGCGGTCTCGAGGCGGAGTCCGAGTGCACCGGCGACCGCCTCGAGGACGTCCTCCCCCGCGAGGCTCTCGGAGTCGGCGGTGACGAGCACGGGCTCCTCGCCGGCGGCCACGAGCTCGGCGGCGAGCTTGGACACGACGGACGTCTTCCCCGCTCCGCTCGGGCCGACGAGCACCAGCGGGTGCTCTACGCGCGTCCAGGGCTCGGGGACGCCGGCGGCGAGGTCCGCGGCGACAGCTTGGTGGAGGCGATCCGCGGGGTTTCGGGACCCGGCCGGGAGCGCCGCGGCGGCGGCCGCGATCCGCTCGGCGCGCGAGCGACTCATCCCGCGGCGCCGGAGCAGCTCGACGCTGCGGTCCGTCTCCGGATCGACGGCTGGGGCCCGCTCGGTCGGCGGGGCCGGCGGCGCCATCCGGGCGATCGCCTCGCGCAGCGATTCCATCTCGCGGCGCAGCGCTTGTACGCCCTCGTCCGGCGCGGAGAGACGCGCGCCCGGCGCGAGCGCGGGGATGACCTGGACCTCGTACAGTGCGGGCGTGTCCGGCGCGGAAACCCGCCGCGCGCTGAGCAGGCGGGCGTCGTCACCGAGCTCACCGCGCGCCTTGCGCATGGCTTCGCCGGGAGTGCGTCCCCGGTACCTCTTCGCGTTACTCGTCATCGAGCTTCACCGTTCCGACGGAGGTGACAGCCGTTCCCCGCCCGATCTCCGCGAACGACAGCACGGAGACGTGCGGCAGGGCCGGCTCGATGAAGCGGCGCACCGCGCCGCGGATTCGGCCCGAGGTCAGCACCACCGGCTGCACCCCGGACGCGACGGCTTTCTCCACGTGAGCGTGGAATCTCTCGAGCAGACGGCGGGCGAGGTCGGGCGGCAGCGCGAGTCTCCCGCCCTCGCCGTCCAGCGAATCGCCCAGCCTGTTCTCCACCTTGGGCGAGAGCGTGACGGCGCACACGCTGCCGTCCGTCCCGCGATGCGCGTCGCAGATGGCGCGGCCGAGCGCCTGCCGGCAGCGCTCTACCAGGACGCCGACGTCGCGGGTCGAGCCCGCGTGATCGGCGAGCGTCTCGAGAATCGTCACCAGGTCGCGGATCGAGACCCGCTCTCGCAGCAGCCCGCAGAGCACCTTCTGCACGCCGCCCAGGGAGAGGAGCGCCGGCACCAGCTCGTCCACGACCGCCGGCGAACGCTCGCGGACGCCGTCCACGAGCTGCTTCACTTCCTGGCGGCCGAGCAGCTCCGGCGCGCTCGCCTTGATGATCTCGGTGAGGTGGGTCGCCACGACCGCGGACGGCTCGACCACGGTGAAGCCCTGGCGGTCCGCGGCGTCGCGCTCGGAGCGCGGGATCCACGTCGCGGGCAGGCCGAAGGCGGGCTCGCGCACCTCGATGCCGCGGAGCTTGCCGCGGGCCCCGCCCGGGTTCATGGCCAGCAGGCGGTCCTTCTCGATCGTGGCCTCGCCCAGGGGCACGCCCTTGACCCGGATGCGGTACTGCGACGGGGCGAGCTGCACGCTGTCGCGCACGTGCACCGGCGGCACGATGAAGCCGAGCTCGCTGGCGACCTGGCGGCGAATCATGGTGATGCGGTCCAGCAGATCGCCTCCCTGGTTCGAGTCGACCAGGGCGATGAGGCCGAAGCCGATCTCGATCTCCAGCGCGTCGACGACGAGCAGGTCGTCCACCGGGGCCGGGCCCTTGGGCGCTTCCGGACGGATCTCGGCGCGCGCGGCCGTCGCCGAGGCGGCGCGGGCCTTGCGGACGGTGACGGTGCCGAGCACGGCCGCGCCGATCGCCAGCGCGAGGAACGGCACGGTGGGCAGCCCGGGAACGAGCCCCAGGACGGCGAGCATCCCGGAGGCCACCAGGACGGCCTGCGGCTTGAGGAACACCTGCTGCACGAGGTCGCCGCCCAGGTCGCCGTCCCCCGCAGCGCGCGTCACCAGGATGCCGGCCGCGACCGACACCACCAGCGCGGGGATCTGGGTCACGAGGCCGTCGCCGACGGTCAGCAGCGTGTACGTGTTGAGCGCGTCGCCGAAGGACATGCCGCGTTGCGCCACGCCGATGATGAAGCCGCCGACGATGTTGACGACCGTGATGAGGATGCCGGCGATGGCGTCGCCGCGGACGAACTTGGACGCGCCGTCCATCGAGCCGTAGAAGTCCGCTTCCCGGCCGATCATCACCCGGCGTCGCCGGGCCTCGCCCTCGTCGATCAGGCCGGCGTTGAGATCCGCGTCGATGGCCATCTGCTTGCCCGGCATCGCGTCGAGAGTGAAGCGGGCGGCCACCTCGGCCACGCGCCCCGCGCCCTTGGTGATGACCACGAACTGGATCACGACCAGGATCACGAAGATGATGAGCCCGATCACCGGGTTCCCGGCGACGACGAAGTGACCGAAGCTCTCGATGACGTGGCCGGCGAATCCCTCGGACAGGATGAGACGCGTCGAGGCCACGTTGAGCGCCAGCCGCATGAGCGTCAGCACCAGCAGGAGGCTCGGGAACACCGAGAACTCCAGCGCCTCCTTCGTGTACAGCGTCACCAGCAGCACGGTCAGCGAGAAGGCGATGTTGAACGTCAGCGCGAGGTCGAGCAGCCCGGTGGGGACCGGAACCATCATCACGGCCAGGATGAGGAACATCCCCACCGCCAGCAGCACGGACGTGCGCCGCGAGCTCATCGGAGGCCTCCGGCGTGGACCGCGTCACGGCGGCGATAGACGAAGGCCAGGACCTCGGCCACCGCCTGGTAGAGCGAGAGCGGAACCTCGGCTCCCACCTTGCAGGTCTGGTAGAGCGCCCGCGCCAGGGGCGGATTCTCCACCACCGGGACGTTCGCCCCGAGGGCTGCGTCGCGGATGCGGCGGGCGAGCAGGTGCCGGCCCTTGGCCACGACACGCGGCGCGACCATGCGCTGCACGTCGTACTTGAGCGCCACGGCGAAGTGCACGGGGTTGGTGACGACCACGTCCGCCGTGCGCACGTCCTGCATCATGCGCCGCCTGCTCAGCTCCTGCTGGCGCGCACGCACCTTGCCCTTGATGTGCGGATCGCCCTCGTTCTGCTTCATCTCCTCCTTGATCTCCTGCCGGGTCATGCGGATCTGCTGCTCGTAGTCCCAGCGCTGGAAGAAGAAGTCCAGGATGGCGAGCACCGCCAGCGCCAGGGCGGCGGCCGAGACCATGCGGAACATGGCGGAGAGGACGGCTTGGTAGGCGGGCAGGACCCCGGCGCTCATGAGCGGCAGCAGGTCTTCGGACGCCGAGTACGTGATCCAGAAGAGGACGCTGCCGACGATGACGAGCTTGAGCAGCGACTTGGCCAGCTCCACGAGCGAGCGCTTCGCGAGGATACGCTTGAGCCCCGCCTGCGGCGAGATGCGGTCGAGCTTGGGCATGAGCGGTTTCGTCGTCAGCAGGAAGCCGACCTGGGACACGTGCGCGGCGATCCCCGCGGCGGCGACGATGGCGACGAACGGTCCGAGCATCGCCGCGGCGGCGAGCGCGGTCGCGGCGAGCAGCGGGCCCACCGACGCCACGTCCAGCGGCGTGCGTCCCAGGTTTTCGAGGGTCTCGCGAAGCAGGCCGCCGGCTCCCTCGACCATGCGCTTCCCGGTGGCGGCCAGCGCGCCGAGGCTCGCGGCGAGGACCGCGGCGGAGGCCAGATCCACGGAGCGGGCCACGTGACCGTCCTCGCGAGCTCTCTCGCGCCGCTTGGGTGTCGCGGATTCGGTGCGTTCCTGACCGTTGGGATCTTGGGCCACGGTGTGTCCCCCTCAGACCGCGAGCACGATGGCGGAGAGCCGGTGCACGAGCTCCCCCACCTCGCGGCGGGCGACATCCAGGAGATACGGAAGCGAAAGGGCCAGCGCGGCGATGCCGGCGGCGATCTTCACCGGGAACCCCACGACGAACACGTTCATCTGCGGGACGGTGCGCGCCAGGATGCCGAGCGCCACGGTGGTGAGCAGGAGGATCCCGATCACCGGAGCGCCGATGCGCAGCGCGGTGACGAAGCTGTCCCCGCCGAGACGCACGATCGCTTCGGTGACGCCGACCGCGGGAAAGCCGCTGCCGGGCGGTGCGAGATCCAGCGATCCGCCGAGAGCGCGCAACAGGTGGTGGTGGCCGTTCAACCCGAGGAACAGGGTCATGCCCACGATCCACATCCACCGGCCCAGCAGGTTGCCGCTGTGGCCCTGCATCGGATCGAAGACCTGGGCCATCGCGAAGCCCATCTGGATGGCGATGATGTGGCCGGCCATCTCGAAGGCCTGGATCAGGAGACGGCCGGCGAAACCGAGAGCGAGGCCGATCATGACTTCGCCCGCGGCGAGCACGACGAGGTCGACCAGATTCACCGGCATGCGCGGCGGCTGCGGCGCGAAGGACAGCATCAGCAAGGCGAGCGTGCCGGCGAACAGCGCCCGGACGCGGACCGGGACGAGCCGCTCGCCGAGGAACGGCGCGACGGCCACGAGCCCAGAGACGCGAGCCAGCAGCATCGTGAAGAGCAGGATGCGGTCCAGGTCGAAGAGCGTCGTCAACATGGCCTCACGCGAAGGAGCCGAGGTTGCCCAGCAGGCCCTCGGCGTACTGGATCATCAACCGCAGCATCCACGGCAAGGCGACGAGTAGGACCACGACCACGCCGACCATCTTGGGGATGAACGTGAGGGTCATCTCGTGGATCTGGGTGACGGCTTGCAGGATGCTGATCAGCAGTCCCACGACAAGGCCGACGGCGAGCATCGGCGAAGCGATGAGCAGCGCGGTGAGCAGGCTCTGCCGGAAGATGTCCAGCGCGGTCTCGGGACTCATGGTCACACCTGGAAGCTGGTGGCGAGGGACTGCACGACGAGGTGCCAGCCGTCGACGAGCACGAAGAGCAGCACCTTGAACGGAAGCGACACGAGCACCGGAGGCAGCATGAGCATGCCCATGGACATCAGCACCGAGGCAACGACCATGTCGATCACCAGGAACGGCAGGTAGAGCACGAACCCCATCTGGAACGCGGTGCGCAGCTCGGAGATGACGAACGACGGAATGACGACCTCCAGGCCGAGGTCCTCGGGCTGTTCGGGCGGCTCCGCTTCGCGCAGCTCGACGAAGAGCGCGAGGTCCTCCTCGCGGGTGTTCTTCAGCATGAAGCCCTTCATCGAACCGCTGGCGCGGGAGTAGGCGACATCGGCGCCGATCTCTCCGGCGAGGTAGGGCTGCAGCGCCTCCTCGTTGAGCGTCCGCCAGGTCGGCGCCATGACGAAGAACGTCAGGAACAGCGACAGGCCGATGATGATCTGGTTGGGCGGCAGCTGCTGCGTGCCGAGCGCGGTGCGCAGGAACGAGAGCACTACGGCGATGCGCGTGAACGCGGTCGTCAGCATGAGGATCGCCGGCGCCAGCGAGAGCACCGTCATCAGGGCCAGGATCTGCAGCGTCAGAGCGATCTTCGTCGGCTCGGTGGCGTCCTGGACGCCGAGCGAGAGCGTCGGCAGCGGCACCGCGCTCTGCGCGGCGGCGGGCGCGGCGAAGACCGTGGCGAGGGCCAGGATGCCGGCTGCTATCGCGATTCGTTGCACCTGGCCCCCTCCGCGGAGTGGCGAAGATCCCCGAGCGAACCACGAACTCGCAATTCCCTTGCCACCCGAGCCTCGGGGGGGCGCCTGGCGGCAACTCGTTGCAAGAGGGCGCGTTGAGACGGCTGCGAGCGTTCGCGCGTCGTGAAGGCCGCCGCTCGGCTGTTCAGAAACTGGTCGGCGGCAGGTTTCTGATCACGAGGAAGTGGTCAATTCGCGCAGAACTTGGAGCTCCGGCTGGCGGACTTTCGCAGCGGTGTCCAGCTCGGTCAGGAGGTCGATGCGGTCCGCGGTGACTCCCACGACGAGGACCTGGTCGGCGACCTCGATGATGCGGATCTCGCGGCGGAGGCCGAGGTCCAGCCGAGCGATGGAGGCGAGGCGCGCGTCGGTGCGCTGGTTCCGCGGGGAGAAGCGCAGGCGCCGCAGCAGGTACGCGAGGCCGGCGATCGCGGCCAGCACGGCGGCCAGAGCGAGGCCGGTGCGCATCGCGACGGCGGCGAGCGAGGGGACGGCGTCGCCGGCGGCGAGCGCCGGCGTGGGAGTCAGCGCGAGCAAGATCCGGGGATCAAGGAGCCTTCTTCGCACGGGACACCTCCTGCGTGTCGTCCCGGCCGTCCGGATTCAGGACCTCCGTGATCCGGATCGCGAAGCGGTCGCCGTGGACGCGAACCTCCCCTGTTGCAACCGGCGTGCCGTTGACGCGGATCTCGAGAGGCTCCCCGGTCAGACGCTCCACGGTGAGCACCTGTCCCGGGCGAAGGTGCACGACTTCGCCCAGCCGCGTGTGCACGACGCCGAGCGGAACCTCGACGAGCATCGGGAGATCGGAGAGCGCCTCGAGATCGAACAGGGCGCCGCCCCGCTCCTCGGCGGCCAGCTCCGGCAGCAGCGGCGTCGCGGCCGTGGCGGGCGCGGAAGGACGCGCGCTCGTGCTCACTGGACGAGGAACTCCGTGAAGAAGAGATCGTGGAACGTGCCGGGGCCCACCTCGGCGTTCAGGGACTCGAGGATCTCGGTCTTGAGGGAGTCGCGCGCGGTGGGCTGGATGAGCTGGTCCAGGGTCTTGGCCGAGAGGACGTCGAGGATCGCGCCGCGCAGCACGGGCATGGGCAGGTGATCGACGGCGCCGCCGCCGCCGTGCTTCGACTCCTTCGCCTCGCCGGCCATCTCCAGCGTGATGGACGTCTTGAAGTACCGGCGCCCCTGCGTCTCGGCGACGTTCACCAGGATCCCGTCCAGCGGGAGCAGCGGGCCGAGCGCGGGCGGGTCCTCATCGTGTCCGTGTTCGCCGCTCTCCGCGTGGGCCCCTTCGCCATCCTCGGCGTGCGCCTCCGCTGCTCCGTCCGCGGCAGCGTCCTGCCACGGGAACGGCCGGCCACCGACGAGCGGGGCCAGTACGAACACCGCGAGCACCCACGCCACGGCGAGCTGGATCACGAGCGGCACCGCGATCTTCGCGATCTTCTTCATCGGCGTTCCCGGGACGTTCGCCGGCCTCGAGCCGGGCCGGCCCTCTCCCCACCCGCTCATCGGCCGGATCGGGCGGGTTCTGGATCGGGTTTTGGGGTCCCCGGTCCGCGGGGGGCGGCGGGCTGACCCGCCGCCCTACCGGGCATGGCTACCGCTTGAGGTTGACGAGCTCGACCAGCATCTCGTCCGACGTGGTGATGGTGCGGGCGTTGGCCTGGAACCCGCGCTGCGCGACGATCATGCTGGTGAACTCCTGGGCGATGTCCACGTTGGACATCTCCAGCGTCCCGGCGCTGATCGCCCCGACCTCGCTACCGACTCCCGGGCGGCGGATCACCGGCTCCCCGGAGTTCGGCGTGGTGAGCCAGCCGTTCCCGCCGTCCCGCATGAGGCCCATCGGGTTGCTGAAGTCGGCCAGGGCCAGCTGCGCCAGCGAGCGCGACGTGCCGTTGGTGAAGTCGCCGGTGATGATGCCGTCGGCCCCGATGGCGATCGACTCCAGCGTGCCCATGGTGAAGCCGTCCTGGTCGACCAGCGCCGTCGTCGACTCGCGGGCGAAACCGGTCATTCCGTCGATGCCGCCGCGCGTCCCCGCGTCGAAGTCGATGCCCAGCGGACCCTGGGCGCCGTTCGCCGGATCGATCTGCAGCGGCTGTCCGTCGTCGGTCCCGAAGCTGTTCAGCGAACCGTCGGAGTTGAACGTAACCGAACCGGTCGTGCCGGACAGCAACGTGCCTTGATCGACCGAGGCCGCCCACGTCCAACGGTTTACCGTGTCGTTGTCCTTGGTGAAGAGCAGCGTGAGCAGGTGGCTCTCGCCCAGGGAGTCGAAGACTCGGATGGACGTCTCGTGGGTCACGTCCGTGGCCGCCTGGATCTCCGAGAACGCCGTCGCGGCGCCGAGGACGTTGTTGCTCGCCTCGGCGAAGCGCAGGTTGGTCAGCTCGTGGGAGAGTCCCGACCTGCCCTCCACGCGGATGGCGCCGTCGACGAGCTGCACTCCTCCGGTGGTGGTCAGTCCGAGGACATCCTCGAGCTCGCTCACGAGGCCGCCGAGCGTCTGGATCTGGCGGTCGTTGCGCGGTCCGTCACCCGTCCCGACGACGAAGAAGGTGGTCGGAGCCAGCGGAGAGCCGCCCTCCTCCGCGTCGAACGTGAACACGTCGCCGAGGGACAGCCCGAGGTGCACGCCCTGGTTGCTGTACAGGTCGGAGATCTGGTCGGTGGTCTCCGCGACGTCGAGGAGCAGCTCCGAAGTGTGCGTGCCGCCCAGCGCGAGGTCGGAGCCGGTGATGCCCATGGAGCTCTCGAAGTAGGACTGCGATCCCGCCTTCGCCACCACCAGGCCGTTCAGATCGTTGGAGCGGTTCCCGTCGTCGATGTTCGAGAAGGTCACGCGGCCGTTCGCGAAGGTGACGCGCGCGCCGGTCGAGCCGAGCTGGAAGATCTGTTCGACGGCGCCGGCGAACGACGACATGTTCGTGAACTGCTGGCCGGCGACGAGCGTCCGATCGACGAACGTCTCCGCCGACCTGGCGCTGCTCGTCCCGTTGATGACCGGGATCGAGGTGAACAGCGAGTTGAACACGGAGCGGCCCGCCGCCGAGACGGTCACGGTCAGGTCGGCGTTGTTCCCGCCCGCGGGATTCGAGAACAGCAGCGTCCCGTCGGAGTTCACCGACACGGCGATGTCCGTCTCGTTCCCGAGGTTCACGTTCAGAGCGGTCTGGAGTTGCGCCGCGAGGTCGGCGAGCGTCCACGCCGAGTTGAACGTCAGGTTGGTGGTGCCGAATCCGTCGCCGACGACGATCGTGTCACCGTTCTGGATGTCCAGCGGCGTCTGCGCCACGGTGGACAGGTTGGTCACCAGCGTGTCGCCGGTTCCCGCGTACTGGACGCGAACGAGGTCCCCGTCGTTGACCCCGAGGACCTGCCCCGAGGAGTTCAGCAGGCTGGAGAGGTCGTCGGTGGACTGCGCGGTGGCGAGCATCTGGCCGGTCTCCGTGATCGTGTTCAGCGCCTCGGCCGCGGAATCGAGGTTCGAGGCGAGCTGGACCTGCGTGGTCGCGCGGGCCGGGGACTTCTGCCCGAACGGAAGCACGATGTCGGAAAGCGCGGAGCCGGATCCGATCACGCCGGCGGGATCCGCCATCCAGCCCTGGACCAGCAGTCCCTGGCCGGCGGTCATGCGTCCCTGCCCGTCGAATCCGAACGCGCCCGCGCGGTTGAAGTAGCTGCCGCGGCCGTCGCGAAGGACGAAGAACCCGTCGCCTTGCACGGCCATGTCGAGCATGTTGCCGGTGAGCTGCAGTTGGCCCTGCCCGAAGGAGGAGTTGATCGCCGCGACGGACATGCCCAGGCCGACCTGCACCGGGTTCGTTCCGGCCGCGTTCGCTCCCGGTCGCGAGGCGCCCTGCAGCGTTTCCGAGAGCATCTCCTGGAACAAGGCCCGTCCCGTCTTGAATCCGATCGTGTTCACGTTGGCGATGTTGTTTCCGATCACGGACAGAGACAGCTGGTGGTTTCGCAGGCCGGAAACGGCCGCGAAGAGGGATCGCATCATGTTCGACAAACCTCGCTTTCGCGGGAGGGGCGCTCCCGTTCTCCGGTTTCGTTCCTTCGTCACACCGTCGGCGCGAACACTTCCATCACGCTGGAGAGCGGGATGGTCTGGTCGCCGAGCATCAGGTACCCGCTGCCGCCTTCGAACCGCACGCCGGTGACGAGCGCTCGGATGCGCACCGTGCTCTCCACCGGAACGCCACCCTCGCCCGAGGCGAGGACCTCGACCGTGTACGTCCCCGGCTCGGCTCGGTCGCCGGCCTCGTTCGTGCCGTCCCACACCACCGGGTGATCTCCCGCGGCCAGTGCGCCTGCGTCGATCCGCTTCACCAGCGCTCCGTGCTCGTCGCGGATCAGGACCGCGACCTGCGCGCCGGAGTCCAGCTGGATCCGGAAGGCGGGCGATCCGCTCGCGCCGAGCGCCAGGCTCGTGCCGTCGGCCAGGATCTCCTTGCCGATCAGGTTCGTGGCCAGCGAGTTGTTCACCGACTGGTTCATCAGGAGCGAGGCCTGCAGGTTCCCGTTGATGCCCTCCAGCTGCTCCAGGCTCGAGAACGTGGCCAGCTGCGCGACGAACTCGTGGTCCTGCATGGGCGAGAGCGGATCCTGGTTCTCCAGCTGCTTGATCAGCAGCGAGAGGAACGCATCGCGGCCGAGCTCGCCGTGCTCCGGCTCCTGCGCGGCGCTTCGCTCGGTCAGCCGGTTCTGGATCTGGAACTGCGAGGGAATCTCCATGGGCTTTCCTCCTAGGCGATCAGGTCGATGCGGCGGGCGCTCGGCCCCCGCGCCGTCCTTCCCTTCTGCTGCGCGCTCGCTTCGGCCGGGGCCGGGGCGCCCTTCGTCCCATCCCCTCGCCGGTCCTCTTCGTCCCGGCCCCGAGCCGTATCGCGAGGCTCCGATTCCACGTTCACGGTCACGTCCTCGATGCCGGCCTGTTGGAACGAGCGCACCAGCTCGTCCTTGTCGCGCTGCAGCAGCAGGAGCGCGTCCGGGCTCGTCGCCACGATGCGCGCGGCGATGCGGTTGTCGGAGACGTCCAGCTCGACGCGCAGCTTGCCGAGCGACGGCGGATCCAGCGTCACGCGGATCTGCGTGTGCCCGCGCGCGAGCAGCTCCCGCGCCTTGTGCGCGAGCTGCCGCTCGAGTCCGGGCGCCGCGCGCAGCAGAACTTCGACCGGCTCGGGTGCGGCCGGGCGACCCGTGCGCAGCGTCACCGGGCGGGTCGCCGGGAGAAGCACCTCGTTCGACAGCGCCAGTGGCGCTGCGGAGCCGCCGTCCCGCTGCGCGGGGGCCTTCTCCGGCGAATGGCGCGGCGTCGGGCGATCGGCGGCAGCGTCAACCGGCGCGCGTTCCTTGGCGGCGGACGATGCCTCGTCGGCAGCCTCGGGCGGAGCCGTGTCGGCGACGGGGCCGGCGGGCGCACGGTCGGACGCGAGATGCGGCGTTCGAACCGAGGCAAGCTCGCCGCCGCGGGAGTTGCGCTCCGCGTGGCCTGAATGTTCGGGCGGCGACGCATCGGGCCCGTGCGTGGGCGCGGCGCCGCGCTCGACCCGCGACGACGGCCTTGGGACGGACGGGGCGAGCGCAGGCTCGATCGGCGCGGGACGATCGGGCGCCGAGACGACGGGCGCGGCCGGACCGCGCCGAGGCGGGTCCGGGTGTTGCTTGGCTCCGTGCAACGGCTCCGCATCCGCCTCGGGAATCGGGAGCGGCGCGGCGTCCGACCGCAGCGGGGCGCTCCGAGGCGGAGCCCCCGCGGCGGACGTGGCCGGCGGGGGCACGTCGCTCTTCGCCTCGGGAGAGAGTGTGTGGGTCTTCGCTCCGGTCTTCGTGGCGGCGCCGAAAGTCTCGGTCCTGGAAGATACCGCCGGCGTGGGGCGTTCGCCGAAGGCGCTCGTCTCGCCGGATTCCGCGTCACCCGAACGGCTCTCCACGGGCGCCGGCGGCACGAGCGCGGCTCCGGGATCCGGCGCCGCCACCGCGGCGCGAGCAGCCCCCACGTTCACCGGCACGGCGGTACGAGGAGCCTCCCCCGTCACCGGCATGGTGGTCGTCCCCGCCGCGGGCGCGGAAGCGATGGGCGCCATGGCCGCGGGTGAGACGGCCGCCGGCGAGACGGCCGCGGGCGAAACGACCCCGGGCGAAGCCGGGGCGCCCGGGTCCACGGCCTCCGCGGCACGGATCGCGTCCGGGAACGAAGCACCCTCGACCGGTGCGTCGACGGGCGCCGCGGTGCGCGGTGCCTTGGCCGTGTTCGGCGGCGCGAAGGAGATGACGGACGGCACGGACACTCCTCGGGTCACGGGCGCAGCATGCGCTGGCTGATCTTCGCGGCGGAGCGAGGCTCGAGGCTCGCCATCACCGATGCGGCGTTGCGCTCCTTCATGCGGCGGATGATCTCGGTCGACGTCTCCACGTCGATTCCCTGGAGGATCTCGGCGGCCGCATCCGGCTTCATCGTCTCGTACACGCGGGCGAGCTGCTCGAGCATCACGCCTCGCTCCTCCTCCATCACGCTGACCTTCGCCTCGACGCGGGCCAGCAGGTCCTCGACCTCCACCTTGCGCGCGCCGATCTCCGACTGCGTGATGAGCGCGCGCTCCTCGGCGAAGCGCAGCGCCTCCCACTCCTGCTGGAGCGCGGCGCGCTCCTCCTCCAGGGCCGCGACGAGTAGCGGCAGCTCCGCCCCGGCGCCCTCGAAGATGCTCGCCGTGTCCTCCTCCACCGGCGCCTCCTCCTCGTGATGCGCGAACTTGAGCTGGTAGAGGAGGATGCCGCCCAGGATCACCGGGAACGGCAGCCAGACTCGAAGGAAGGCGAGTGCTTGCCCCTTCGCCTTGGGCGCGGCCGCGTCGGCCTTGCCTTCGGCGGCGTCCTTCTCTGCAACATCCGTTCCGGTCATGTTCCCGTCTCCCGATTCGGCCCAGGATCCCGCGGAATGCGGGTTCCGGGCGGCTCCGTCCCGAGCGCGCCCCTCTCCGGGGCGGCGCCTCCCGGGAACTCCCTGCCGGCGCCCGGCAGATTCCGCCGGCCGGCGACGTCGTCGATGGCCTCCTGTGCCTTGCGTTCCCTGCGCTTCTTCTCTCTCGCGGCGTCACGTTCCTCGAGCCGCTCGAGACCCTTCACCTCCCGTGAGAGCTCCACGTGCGCCCGGCGCTTCTCCTCGAGCAGCGGCTCGAGCGCGGCGAGCCTCCGCCGGACCATCTGCTCCTTGCGCCGGAGTCCCTCGCCGAAACCGGACCAGAGCGCGAGGTCGTCGGCGCCATCGGGACCGGGACCGCCGTCCGGGAAGTGCTTCCGCGTGTCCTCCAGACCGGTGATCGCGCGCTGCAGTTCCTCGGCGCGCCGCTCCACTTCGAGCCGCTCGACGCGCGCCAGGCGCTCGAGACCTTCCTTCCACGACAGGACCTTAGCGAGCCGGAACAACGTCCACCTCCGTCGGCGATGGCGCCGTTGCGATCAACGCGAGCAGCGCCGCGCGCGTTTCGCTCCAGGAGCTGAGCTCGTGCCGCCCCTGCCGGAGGAAGCGGCGAACCCGCGGTTCCAGCGCGAGCGCGCGGTCGACGTCGGCGTCTGCGCCCGCCTTGTACGCACCGATGGCGATCAAGTCGGACATCTCGCGTCGCGCGGCGAGCAGGCGCACGATCTCGCGGCACGAGGCCAGCATCTCCGGATCCTGCACGTCGTCGCGCAGCCGGCTCACGCTCTCCAGCGGATCGACCGCCGGGAAGTGGCCTGCCGTGGCGAGCGTGCGGGACAGGAAGATGTGCCCGTCGAGGACGGCGCGCGCCGCGTCGGACAGCGGCGCATCGATGTCGTCGCCCTCCAGCAGCACCGAGAAGAAGCCGGTGATGGAGCCCCGCCGTGTGGCGCCGGCGCGCTCGACGATCTCCGGCAGGATGGCGAAGGAGGACGGCGGGTAGCCGCGGGTGGTCGGAGGCTCGCCGGCGGCGAGACCGACCTCGCGCTGCGCCATGGCCACGCGGGTCAGGCTGTCGACCAGCAGCACGACGTCCTTGCCCTGGTCGCGGAACGACTCGGCGATGGTCGCCGCCACGCGCGCGGCCTGCACGCGCTCCAGCGGCGACTGGTCGGACGTGGCCGCCACCACCACCGACTTGGCGAGCCCAGCCTCGCCGAGCTCGTCCTGCAGGAAGGCGACCACCTCGCGTCCCCGTTCGCCTACGAGCGCCAGCACGTTCACGTCGGCGTTGGAGGCGCGGGCGATCATGCCCAGCAGGACGCTCTTGCCGACGCCGCCGCCGGCGAAGAGGCCGAGCCGCTGGCCGCGCGCGCAGGTGACCAGTCCGTCGATGGAGCGCACGCCGGTGACGAACGGCCGTCGCGGGGAAACGCGCTCGAGCGGGTTCAGCGCGGCGCCACGCACGAGCCGGCGCTCCGCGCAGCGCAGCGGCCCGCGGTCGTCGATGGGGCGGCCGAGACCGTCGAGCACGCGTCCCAGCAGCTCCTCCCCGGTGTCGATGGAGAGCGCTGACCCGGTGCCGACGACCTCCGCTCCGGGGCGAATGCCCTTCGGCGAGGACCACGGCATCAGGAACAGGCGACCTTCGGCGAAGCCCACCACCTCGGCCATGGCGGCCGGCTGGGTCCGACCGGTCTCGATGCGGCAGATCTCCCCGACGAAGGCCGGCGGTCCGGAGGCCTCGACGACGGGTCCGACGCTCCGCACGACCCGGCCGTGCACCCGCAGCAAGTCCGTGCGCGAGAGGCGGCGAAGGGCGGCATCGCTTCGCGAGGTCATGCGCCCTCCCCGCGCAGCGCGGCGGACGCGGCCGCCAGCTGGGTGCGCATGCGCCCGTCGACGATGAAGTCCGGCGTCTCCACGACGCAGCCGCCACGCTCGACGCGGCGGTCCTCGACGACGCTGAACTCGTGGGCGGGCAGACCTTCTTCCGCGGGGCCGGAGAGCGCCTCCAGGACCCGGCGATGATCCGCCGCGTTGACGCGGACCAGGACGCGGCTTCGCGCCGTGATCTTCTCCAGGCAGCGGCGAACCAAGCGAACGGCGAAGTCGTCGTCGCGCGCGATCTCGCGGCGCAGGATCTTCGCCGCGACGGCCGTGGCGATGGCGACGATCTCGCCGTGGGCGGTCTCGTGGGCGGCGCGGACCAGCTCGTCCAGCCGCGCGGCCGCGGCGCGCAGTGCCGCCGTCGCCTCCGCCGTCTGGGCGCGGACCTGCTCGTCTGCCGCACGCCGCGCCTGCGAGACGGCCCCGTCGAGCGCGGCCCGGTGCTCCGCCCGGGCCTCCTGCAGCTGCTGCTCCAGCTCCCGCAGGCGGGCCTCGGCCGAGGAGAAACGCGCGACGCCGTCGCCGTCGGCGGCCACCGGGGCGAAGAGTCCCTGGAACTCCTGGCGCTTGATCACGTCAACCGACAAGCTGCTCCTCCCCGCCGGACAGGGTGACCGTGCCCTCCTCCTCCAGGCGGCGGAAGACGTTCAGCACCGTGGCCTGCGCCGCCTCCACGTCGGTGAGGCGCACCGGACCCATGTACTCCATGTCCTCGACCACGCCCTCCTTGGCGCGCTTGGACATGTTGCCGAAGATCTTCGCCTTGATCTCCTCGCTGGCTCCCTTGAGCGCCAGCGCCAGCTCCTTGACCTCCACTTCCTTGAGCATCTCGCGGATGTCGCGATCGTCGAGACGTGCGACGTCCTCGAACACGAACATCATGTTGCGGATCTCGTCGGCCAGCTCGGGGTCGTGCTCGGCGATGGACTCCAGGATGCCGTCCTCCGTGGTGCGGTCCACGAGATGCAGCACATCCACGACCGCCTGCGGCCCCCCGGATGCCGCGGTGGCCAGGGACATCGCACTGACGTGCTTCTCCAGCTGCTCCTCGATCGTGCTGATGGCCCCCGGAGCGATCGTGCCCAGGCGGGCCATCCGCAGCGCGACCTCGCCCTGCAGATCGGGAGGCAGGCCGCTCATGACCACGCTGGCCTGGCGCGGCGTGAGATGCACGAGCACGAGCGCGATGGTCTGGGGATGCTCGTCCTGCAGGAACGAGATGAGCTGCCCCGCGTCGAGGTGCTTCAAGACCCGGAAGCTCCGCGACTGGATCTTGTCGACCACGCGGCCGAGGACCTTCTCGCCCTCGTCCGAGCCGAAGCACTGCTGCAGCACCTGGCGCGCGTAGTCGATGCCTCCCTGCTGCACCTTCACCTTGCCGAGCGTGTTCTCGTAGAACTGTCCGAGAACGCCCTCGACGAGCGGGTGCGGGATGTTCCCGAGCTCGGCCATCTCCAGGGTGACTTCCTCGACCTCGCGGGGGCTCATCTGCCGGAGCACCTCGGCGGCGGCACGCGGCCCGAGCGAGACGAGCAGGATGGCCGCCTTCTGGCGCCCGGTCAGGTTCTCCAGCGTGATCTCGTTCTCGCTCACGAAGTCTTCTCCTCGACCAGCCAGCTACGTAGCACCTGCGCAACCTCGTTGGGACGGTCCTGTGCCAGGTTGTTCATGTGCTCGCGGATGATCTCCTTGCGGATGTCCGCCTCGTTCTCCGGCGTGCGCTCCAGCGTCAGGACCTTCTCGCGGCGCTTGCGGTCCGCCTCCACCGCCTCGACCAGGATGGACGACGACTGGCGGAGCCCCCACGCCACGAGTCCGACCGCCACGAGGATCACCAGCGCGCGAAGCAGCGACCCCATGCTGGGGAACAGTAGCCACCAGGGCAGCGGCGCGCCGGCCACTTCCGCCTCCGGCGTGGCCGCGAAGCGGAGGCTGGCGATCTCGAAGCTGTCGCCGCGCTCGTCGTCGAAGCCCACGGCGTCCTTCACGATGGCCGACAGCGTGGCCAGCTCCTCGGGCGAGCGCTCCGCGAACGCCACATCGCCGCCTTCCTGCCGCTCGGTGATCCCGTTGACCAGCACGGCGACGGAGAGGCGGCGGACCGAGCCGACGGACTTGAGGATGTTCTCCATCGTGCGGTCGATCTCGTAGTTCGTGAGCACGGTCTCCTGCGAGTCGCCGCCGGTGCCCTCGCCGGTGGTGCGTTGCTCGCTGCGAATGGCCGCGGACGCGGGGTCGTAGCTCTCCACGGAGCGCTCCACGCGTTCGAAGTCGAGGTCGGCGTGGACCTGGACGACGGCTTCGCCCGCGCCGACGGCCTGGTCGAGCAGCGAGGCGGCCTTGCCGCCGAGGTAGTCCTCGACCTCCTGCTGCAAGCGGAGCTGCTCGGACGAGACCGCCAGCTCGCCGTCGGCCATCCCTCCGCCCAGCTCGCGGCCGGAAGAGTCGACGAGCGTCACGTTGCCGGAGGACAGACCCTCCACGGACGCCGAGATCAGGGCGACGATGCCGCGGACCTGATCGGCGCGGAGCTGCGCTCCGGGAAGCAGATCCAGGATCACCGACGCCTTGGGCGGATCCTGCTCGCGACGGAACGGCTTGCGCTCGGCGATGGCCAGGTGCACCCGGGCGCCGCGGACCTCCTCGAGCGACACGATGGTGCGGGTGAGCTCACCCTCGAGCGCGCGGCGATAGTTGACCTGCTGCAGGAACTCGGTCATGCCCAGGTTGGACTTGTCGAAGATCTCGTAGCCGACGGTGCTCGGCCCGGTGAGACCCTTCCCGGCGATGCGCAGGCGCAGCTCGCCCACCTGGTCGTCGGGCACGAGGATCGTGGAGCCCTGGCGAGTGACCTTGTACGGCACCTTGGACTCGTCCAGCTCCTCCAGGATCTGTCCGGCCGCTTCCCCGTCGACGGCGCTGAAGAGCACGACGAAGTCCGGCTGGGAGGTCCACATCACGACGACCACCGCGGAAAGCACCGCACAGGCCGCGCCGCCGAGCACGAGCGCGCGCTGCGTGGCGTTCGCCGCATTCCACCAGATGCCCAGCTTCCCGCTCCAGGGTCCCATGGTCGACACGCGAGGCTCCTCCGGTTGACCCACGTCAGATGCTCATCCGCTGGATCTCCTGGTACGCTTCCAGGAGCTTGTTGCGGATCTCCATCATCAGGTCGAACGCCACGCCGGCTTCCGCCGACGAGATCATCACCTCGTGCAGGTCCACATCCTCGCCGGCGGCCAGGCGGTTCGTATTCTCTCCGGCGGTGAGCTGCAGTTCGTTCACCTCGCGCAGGGCGCTGACCAGCGTCTCCCGGAAGTCGGCTCCCGGAGCAGCCGGCGCGTGCGAGCGACCCAGCGGCGTGTAGCGCAGCGGACCGAAGTCGTCGACTCTCAGGTCGGTCATGACGTCAGATCTCCAGCGCCTTGCGCAGCATGGACTTCGTCGAGTTCAGCACGGTGACGTTCGCCTCGTAGGCCCGCGACGCCGCCATGAGGTCGACCATCTCCTGGATCACCTCGACGTTCGGGTACTCCACGTAGCCTTCCTCGTTGGCGTCGGGATGGCCGGGGTCGTACTCGAAGCGGGTCGGCGTCTTCTCGTCCGTCCCGACGGAGTAGCGCAGGCCGGGACGGGGATCCTCGAAGCGCACGAGGTCCGCGTCGGTCAGGTGCCGCGGCGACGTCGTCGCGGGATCGAGAGCGATGGACTGCTGCGCCTCGAGCATCTTCTCGAACAGATCCGACTGCGAGGCGCCCGCGGACTCCACCGTCACGACCTGGCGGCGGTACGGCCCGCCCTCCTCGGTACGGGTGGTCTGCGCGTTGGCGATGTTCGAGCTGATGACGTTCAGGCGCGCGCGCTGCGCGGCGAGGCCGGCGGCGCTGACGTCGAACGCGCGGAAGAGATTCCCGGTCTCCATGGTTCCTTCCCTCCTTCGTCCTAGCCGACCGAGCGGCCGCGGATCGCGTCGCGCATGCCCCGGTACGCGCGGCTGACCAGATCGGCCGCCACCGTGTACCGCAGGGTGTTGTGGGCCACGTCGGCCATTTCCCGGTCGATGTCGACGTCGTTGATCCCGTTCGCGTTCCACTCCGACACCGGATGGCGCGCGAAGAGACGACCCTGCGGCCACTCCGAGTCCGGGCCGAGATGCGTCTCGTGCGTGCGCGCCACGCGGTGCTCGCCGTTCGTGCGCAGCGCGAGGCGGAGGTCCTGCTCGAAGCGGATCTCCTGGGAGCGATAGCCCGGCGTCTCGGCGTTGGCCACGTTGCGGGCGTGCACCTTGGCCCGGTCCGAGTACGCGCCCAGTGCCCGCTTGAGCACGTTGAGACTCGTGCCGCCGAACAGGATCCGATCGATCATGGCTCCACCTCCCCGTGGAAGTGTCCGCTCCTGCGGTACTCGTGCAGCTTGTTGCGCAGCGTCCGGACGCTGAGTCCCAGCAGCCCGGCGGCGCGGGTGCGGTTGCCCCTGGTGGCGGCGAGCGTGGCCAGGATCAACGCGCGCTCGGCGTCGTGGACGGTCGTGCCGACGGCGGCGCAGCCCGTCTCGGGCGCAGCCGCGTCCAGCTCCAGATGCTCCGCCCGCAGCACGTCGCTTCCGGAGAGCAGCAGCGCGCGCTCGAGCGCGGTCTCCAGCTCTCGGACGTTTCCCGGCCAGGCCTGGGCGGCGAGGCGCGCGTGCAGCCCCGGGTCCACTGCCGGACGCGGCAGCTCGTGCTCGAGGGCCTTCTTGTCGAGGACGAAGTCGGTGAGCGCCGCGAGGTCGCCCGGGCGCTGCCGGAGCGGCGGCACGTCGATGCGGACGACGTTCAGGCGATGATAGAGGTCGGCGCGGAAGCGTCCGGCGGCGGCCTCGCGGGCCAGGTCGCGGTTCGTCGTGGCGATGATGCGCGCGTCGACCGGCGTGGTGCGGCTGGCCCCTACGCGCCGTACCTCGCGTTCCTGCAGAACGCGAAGGAGCTTCGCCTGCAGCGCGGGGGAGATCTCGCTGATCTCGTCCAGCAGAAGCGTGCCCTGATCGGCGGCCTCGAAGAGACCCTGCGAAGTCCGCACCGCTCCGGTGAACGAGCCGCGCTCGTGGCCGAAGAGTTCGCTGTCCAGCAGGCTCTCGGTGAGCGCGGCGCAGTTCACGGAGAGGAACGGCCGTCCCGCGCGATGGCTTCGCCGGTGGACCTCACGGGCCAGCAGCTCCTTCCCCGTTCCGGTCTCGCCGGAGAGCAGCACGGTGGCGCGGGTCGGGGCCACGCGGCGGATCCGCTCCAGCACGCGGAGCATCGCGGGATCCTCGGCCACGAGCCTCCGCGGCGTCCCGCCTCGCCCGGAGAGCTCACGCGCCGTGCGCTCGATCGTCTCCGGGAGGAAGGGCTTCGCCAGGAAGAGGTCGGCGCCGCCGCGCAGGAGCTCGTCGCCGTGCTCCGCACCGGCGTGGGCGGACATCAGCACCGTGGGCAGGCGCCGTCCGGACTCGCGTATGTGCCGGAGCACGTCGATCCCGCTCCGGCCGGGCATGCGCAGGTCGAGGAACGCCAAGTCGAAGCTCTCGCGGCCGATGAGCGCCACGGCCTCCTCGCCGTCGCTGGCGAGGCGCACGTCCCAGTCCGAGGAGAGCGTCTCCTCGAAGAAGTCGAGCATGGTGCGCTCGTCGTCGGCCACGAGCACGCGGCCCCTGCGCGCCTGCATGGTCAGCTCCGGGGCAAGCGGACGCGCGCGCGCGTACCGCGCTCGAGCCGCCCGAGTGTGAGGGAACCGCCGAGCTCCTCGATCAGGCCGGCGACCAGTGCCAGGCCGCGACCACGGCCGGGACCCTTCGTGCTGAAGCCGCGGCGGAACAGGACCTCGTCGGGAACTTCGGGGAGGCCGGGGCCGTCATCCTGGACCCACGCGACGACGCCCTCCAGCGAGGACTCCAGCCGGATGGTCACCGTTCCCGTGCTGCCGCAGGCCTCCGCGGCGTTGCGCACGAGATTGGAGAGGATCTCGCGGAAGCGCGACGCCGGGACGGGGAGCTCGATGCCGGACGGCGCCTCCACCCGGAAATGCACATCGGCGCCGTTCGCGCGGCTCTCGGCCAGCGCCAGCCCGGCGGTCTCCTCGGCCACCCGCGCGGCGTCGGCACGATCCTCGTCGTCCCCGGCGTGGCGCTCCAGGATGGAGTCGACCGCGGCGAGCCCGGCGTCGATGCGCTCCACGAGCCGCTGGGCCCGCTCGGGCGCGCCCGTCGCCGCGATCTCCCGGCGCAGGAGCGCGGCCAGCCCGCGTACGCCGCCGAGCGGATTGCGCAGCTCGTGCACGAGGTCGCGGACGCGTTCCGCGGCGAAGAGGCGTCCCGCGCCGCGTTCCTCCTCGCGGGATGCCCAGAGCTCCCGATAGGCCTGCTCCAGCAGTCGGGAGCCGCGGTCGAACGCCGCGAGAGCCTCGGCGACCTCGCCCCGGCGGGGATCCGCCGCGATGCCGGCGCGGTTCATCGAGTCTCCCTGGACGACTGCGACTCGCGGCCGTAGGCCGATCGGGCCACCAGCGTGCTGCCCTGCGGCGCACGCGGCGAACCGCGGAGCAGCGTGCGGCACTCGGCCTCGAGCGCGAGAGAGCCCTCGATGGCGCGGGAGATGGAGTCCAGGCAGGAAAGCAGCTCCGCGCAACTCGAAGGCTGCAGCGAACTCCGCGACCTCATCCACCAGGAGCGGTCCTCGGCCACCCTCTCCTCCTCGGTTCGGATCTCGGCCAGCACGCTCTTCTTCCGGCCGAGGATCTCGTTCACCTCGCGGACCGGACCGTTTCCCTCGAGCAGCTCCCGCTCCGTGCGCGAGAGACGCTCGATCTCCTCGTAGCGCGAGAGGATCGAGCGATACGCGCCGACCAGGCGGCGGAGGCGCCGATCCCTGGCCGTGGTGCGTGCGTTCTCAGCCACGGTCGCGCACGACCTGGGCTTCCCGCACCTGCTCGCTGCGCTCGGAGACGCGCAGGAACCACTCGGCCTGCGCGCCGTAGAACGTCTCGGGCCAGCTGTCCTTCGCCCGGCGGTAGTGGTCCATCGCGTCGGTGATGCGCCCGGCGCGGTGCGCCAGGTTGCCGAGCTGGAGCGTGGCCCAGGAGGCTTCCTCGTCGGTGAGCGTGAGCGCCAGCGCGCGTCGATACAGACTCTCCGCGTCGCGGGCGCGGTCCATCGCCCAGAGGCAGTCCGCCTGGAGCACGAGCGCCGGACCGAGCAGATCCGGGGGCATGTGCTTGGACTCGGTCAACTTGGCGACGTAGTCGTGGGCCTTCGGTGCGTCGCGGCGGTCCCAGTAGGCGCGAGCCAGCAGCAGCTGGGCCTCGATCCGGGGACGGCCGGTCAGGTTCGGCAGCGCTTCCTCGAGATGCACCCGCGCGAGGTCCGGGAAGCGACAGTCCACGAGGATGCGCGCCAGCTGCAGCCGTTCGGGGGCGGTTCGCTTGCCCGCGGAGAGTGCTTCGGCGATGGCCGACGCCGCCTCGACGTCTCCGCTCTCCAGGTGCAGCTCGGCCAACACCACGGAATCGGCGAACGCCGTGGCCGGGTCGTACCCCTCGGAGGCCAGCGCGTTCTCGAGCAGCGTCTTGGCCTCGCCGACGAGTCCGCGCTCCGCCAGCAGCAGACCGAGCTGTCGGCGGTAGCGGCTGCGCTCCTCCTCGGACTCGCTGAGCTCCAGCGCGCGCGCGTCGAGCTTGAGCCCGGTGATCCAGGTGAGCAGCTCGTCGAAGTCCTCGGGCTGCATCGGCGCGTCGGGCGCATGGTGCGCCGCGTCGGCCGGCTCGTCCTCGCCGTGCGCGTCCGGCGCCGCGGCGAGCGTCTCGTCTTCGGGTTCGGGCGGGGCGATCGCCTCGTGCAGATCCGGAGACTCGACCTTCGCCGGCTTGGTGGCGACGGCGGGAGCCGCGGGGGCAGCCTTCGCTGCCGCGGCCTGACTCGGAGTCGAGACGTCCACGACAACTCGCGGCGGGTCCTCCAGGCGGAAGGCCCGCGCGACGAGCGACTCGTCCTTTCCGGCCACGCGCGCGACGATCCCCTGCGGCCCCGCGCGGAAGGTCACTCCCGCGATGCGCGCGTCGGCGACGCCGAGTGCCTGCGGAAGGGACTCCGTGGCCGTCTCGAGCAGGTGGATCTCGAAGCCGTTCTCCTCCGGCAGTTCCACCGTCAGGTACTCCACGGGACGGCTCACTTCGAAGACGAGCCGTGTCGCGCCTCGCGGTGTCTCTCCGGAACGGGCGGAGACGAGCGAGGCCCGGTCCGGGGAAACAGTCTCCGCCGGGACCGCCTCGACGTGCACGGTTTCGGCGGGAGCTGTCTCGTCGTGGACCGGCTCCGAGGAGGCGGCCGGCCCGCACAGCGCGAGAACGACACCGAGGGCGAATCCCCCGCGGAAGGCGTTCGTGTGCATGAAGAACCTCCAGGAGTTCCAGTCGAACTGCCGGAGTTGCAAACGCGGGGCCAGGATCGGCAAGCGGTGCCGGAATGCCCGCGGGGACGGCCGTGGCGGGCGAGGAAGCCGCTCCCGGGGTTGGAAGCGGCGCCGAATGCAGCCGGGGCGGCTGGCTAGGAAATGGGCGATCCGATCGGGATCTTGCCAGACTCGACGGACGTGCTCTCGGGCGGGAACTCGCCGAGAGTCTCCGACCCCGGCGCAGCGTCCGCCGCCTGCAGCTTGTCGCGGAGGGTCTGCCGGGAAATCCCCAGAACGCGCGCCGCGCGCGACTTGTTGCCTCCGAAGTGCTGCAGGGTCCGGAGGATGTGTTCGAGCTCCACGTCCTTGAGGGGCCGCGGCACGAATCCCTCGGCGCGCGTCACCGACACGCCCGCGGCTCGCGGAGCGAGCTCGATCGGCAGATGGCTCTCCAGGATCACGTCGGCGGATTCCAGCAGGATGGCGCGCTCGATGACGTTGCGCAGCTCGCGCACGTTGCCGGGCCAGTGATAGGCCTCGAGCAGCCGCCGCGCGCCCGGGGAGAAGCCGCGCACCGTGCGGTTCAGCTCGCGGTTGAACAGCTGCACGAAGTAGCTGGCCAGCAGCGGAACCTCGGCGGCGCGTTCGCGCAGCGGAGGGATGTTGATCGGGACGACGTTCAGGCGGAAGAAGAGATCCTCACGGAAGCGCGCCTCCTGGGCGTCGCGCTTCAAGTCCCGGTTCGTCGCGGCGATGATGCGCAGGTCTACCTCGATGTCCTGGATGCCGCCCACGCGGCGGAACGACTTCGTCTCCAGCACGCGCAGGAGGCGTCCCTGCAGCGCGATCGGCATCTCCCCGATCTCGTCGAGGAAGAGCGTCCCGGTGTTGGCGATCTCCAGCAGGCCGCGCTTCTTGTCCCGCGCGTCCGTGAACGCGCCCTTCTCGTGGCCGAAGAGCTCGCTCTCCAGCAGGTTCTCGGGAAGGCCGGCGCAGTTGATGGCCAGGAAGGGCCGCCGCTCGCGTTCGTGCGAGAGGTGGTGGATCGCCTTGGCGACGAGCTCCTTGCCGGTCCCCGACTCTCCCTGGATGAGCACGGTCGAGGTGCTGCTCGCCGCGACCTTCTCGATGACGCCGAGGATCTCCATCATCCGCGGCGAGTTCCCCACCAGGAAGCGGTCCGATTCGCGGTGGCCGACCTTCACTTGCCGTGCGCTGCGCGCTTCGCGCGCCGTGGAGAGGTTCACCATCGCGTCGGCGACGAGGTCGATGACCCGCCTGAGCTCGAACGGCTTGGACAGGAAGTAGTAGGCGCCCATCTGCTTCGCGTGGGACTCGGTGTCAGCCTGGTCGTAGGCCGACATCATGATGACGATCGTGTCGCCGTGGAACCGGCGGATCTCCTGGAGCACGTCCATGCCGTCGCGCCCGGGAAGGCGCACGTCCAGGAAGATGAGGTCGTGCGCTCCGGCGTCGAGCGCCGCCAGGCACTCCTCGCCGGAGGCCGCCTCGGCGACGCGATGGCCTCGCTCTTCCAGGGCGATACGCAGCGACCAGCGCAGGTTCTTCTCATCGTCGACGATCAGGATATCGGCCAAGGATTGCCTCCCCCGCTGCGGCGGTGCGCGCTCTGTCGCGCCGCCGGCAAGCTCACCGTGGCGCGCGTGCCGGACCCCGAGCCCTCGATGCGCAGCGAGCCGCCGTGCCGCGCGATGATGTTCTGCGAGATGGACAGCCCCAGCCCCGTCCCGCCCGGTTTCGTCGTGAAGAACGGATCGAAGATGCGTTCCCGCACCGTGGTGGCCACTCCAGGTCCGTCGTCATCGACCAGGATCTGGACCTCGGCCCCGCCCGAGGAGGTCCGGGTGGACATTCGCACCTCGGAGCCTTCCGGGGAAGCCTCGATCCCGTTGAGCAGCAGGTTGAGCACCACCTGCAGCACCTGGTCCCGGTCGGCGAGGGGCCGAGCGACTTCCCCGGAGCCGACGCGCAGGGTGACCCGGCGTTCCGCCGCCCGCCCGGCGAGCAGCTGGCGCGCCCGCTCCAGCAGCGCGTGGACGTCGAGCGGCTCGCGCCGGGGCTCGGCGGGCTTGGCGAACTGCAGGAGGCTCCCCACGATACGGTCGAGCCGGGCCGTCTCCTCGAGCATGACGTCGACGAAGCGGCGAAGCTCCTCGTCGTCCTCCAGCCGCCCGCGGAGGATCTCGGCGGTCGTGCGGATCCCGGCCAGGGGGTTGCGGATCTCGTGCGCCACGCCGGCGGATAGCCGGCCGAGCGCGGCCAGACGGTCCACGCGGCGGACCTCGGCCTCCACTTCCTTGCGCCGCGAGAGGTCGGAGATCAGGACGAGGATTTCGTCGCCGTTCTCACCTCCGCGGAGCGCCGAGGCGCGCAGCGAAACGGAGACGCTGCGTCCGGAGTCGGTGCGCAGGAACGTCTCCACGTCGTCCAGCGATCCGGCGCCGGAGGAGACGGCGGCCAGCACCTCGCGCGCCGCCGGAGGGAAGACGCGATCGATCTGCCGGCCCTCCAGCGCCTCGACCGTCGTCTCCAGAATCTCCGCGCAGGCCGGATTGGCCAGGGCGATGCGACCGTGGCCGTCGACCTTGAGCAGACCCCCGCGCAGCGTCTGCAGGATGCGTTCGCTCTGGTTCTTGCGGAACAGCAGCGCCTCGGTGGAAGCGCGCGTGGCCAGGCCCTCTCCGACGAGGTTGCGCACCGCGTCGAGGAACGTCGGGCTCCAGCCAGCACGGTCCGCACGCACGAGGACCGCGAGCCCGGTGGCGGCACGGAGCGGCAGCCACCAGGCGTCCCGGCCCTTTCGCGGGGACGATCGCTGTATCGGAGCCGCGGGCGTCTCGCCGTGAGCCGGTGCGATGGTCGCCGCGCCACGCCGGGAGACGCCGGAGAGACCGCGCACCTCCCACTCCCCGAGCGCCGACTCGCACAGCGCGACGCCGTCGGCGCCGAGCGCCTCGCTCACCGCCTCGCACAGGCGGTCGTCGAAGCCGGCCTCGTGCCCGGTCGCCGCGAAGAAGCGCGCCAGCTCGCGAAGGCGGGTGAGGTCGTCGATCTCGCGCACCAGCGACGCATTCGTGCCGCGCAGCTCCTCCGCCTGGCGGACGACGAGCTCGGAGAGCCGTCGGCGCTGGCTCTCCAGCCGTTCGCCCGACTCTCGAAGGTCCTGCAGGAAGTCGTCGGCCTGGCGCACGAGCTCGCGGCGCTCCAGGAAATCGGCGACCTTCGCCAGGACTTCCGCTCCCTCCTCGCCCCACGGCACGGTGGCGGGCGCCCCGTTCCCTCTCGGCCCGAACACCACGATGGAATCCGAGGGCCTCCCGGCGACTTGCTCGGCGGACATCCAGGCATCCAGATCCGGGCACTCCTCGTCCACCACGACGAGGTCCGCGTCCCGCGTCCCGGCCTCCAGCGGCGAAACGCAAAACGTCGGCTCCGCGCGGTCAGCCAGCAACCCCATCCAGCTGCGGGCCTGCTCGCGGCGGTCCGCGCGCGGCGACACCACCGCCACTCGCCCGCGGGCGCTCACCGGGAACCCTCCGCAGGCCCCTGCTCGCCGCCGACCGCGCGCTGCAGGAGATAGATGTAGCGCGTGATCCGTTCCTGCGCAGCTTCGCTCACGTTCAGGAACTCGACTGCCAGGAACCACGTCGCGCGGGCACCGGGCGAAGCGCGCCCCGCGTCGCGCACCACCTCGGCGCGGATCCGCGCGGCGGGGCTCCCGTCGGGGATGCCGACGGCGAGGTCGAGCAGCGCGCCCTCGGGGTACAGCTCCGGCGACTCGAGCAGCAGCCCGCCTCCCGAGAGGTTCACGGTCACCCCCTGCGACGGAGGGCCGGGCGGTGGCGTCCCGGGAAGCGGCGAGACGGGATCGATGGTGAGGGGGACGTTCGCGCCCAGGCGGAAGAACGTCCGCCGCTGCACGCGGCGGATCGTGGCGTCCGGACCGGAGACGAGGATCGTGGGGATGGGCCCGGGAAACCGCTCGAGAATGCGGCAGTCGTACTCGTAGTGGGAGTCGTCACGGCTGAAGTGCAGCCGCAACACCTCGCCCGGCGGGATGGGCAGGATCGTGCCGCGGAACGACGGAGCGTAGACCTTGAAATCCCCGTTCCTCGATTCGAGCACCTTGGTGACGTAGGAACCTTCGAAGGCGCCCGAGGGAATGGACAGGAGGACGCGCTGGTTGACGGCCGGACAGGGATACTCGCCCGAATCAGCGCGCGCCACGACGACTCCTTCCCCACCCGTGCCCCGAACCGGAACCGAGCTTCCGATACTCAGCCGCGTTCGTCAATCCACTTGCCCGGAGCGCGACGGTTCGCCCCGTACGCGGAGAGGCCCAGACGGCCGGTCTCCAGCGCGGCCATCTCCCGGCGAAGCTCGCTCCTGCGTTCGACGAGGAGCGCCTCCGACTCCCGATCGAGGGCGCGGATCTCGCCGAGCAGGCGGTCGGCCCGCGCCGGCGCGGCCTCGTGTTCGGAGACGAGGCCCGCGAGCAGGTTCCGGCGCTCGGCCAGCACCGCCGCGATCGCCGTCCAGTCGTCGGTTCCGGCCAGCGCGCGCAGCTCGCCGGCCAGCTCGCGGAAGCGCGTGAGGGACACGAGGTCAGCCCCGGACGCGAAGGCCGGAGTCGCGCTTCGCTTCGAGCCCCCTCTTCGCCTCGGCGGCCGGCATCTCCTCCCAGGCGGACTGGAGGGTGCGCAGCACCCGCGCGGCGTCGCCGAGGCCGGCGTCCGAAGCGGAGGCGCGCGAGCGCAGGATGCGGTCCAGCACGAAGACGTACAGCGAGAGCATGTGCCGCGCGACGTCCCCGGCGTTCAGGTCGAGCGACGTCATCAGGCCGCCCACGATGGTCCGCGCCTTGGAGAGCGGCTCCTCGGCGGATGCTTCCTCGGCGATCCGGGCGGCGGCGTCGTCGAGATGGCGGACGGCGGTATCCAGCGCGCGGATGATGATCTGGCGCGGACCGGCGGTGGCCAGGTCGGTCGTTCGGTAGGCGTCGATCGAAGCGCTCATGGGCCTCTCAGGATTTGGTGTTGAGTCCGAAGCCGCCCTGATTGCTTCCGGCGGCGAACTGCGCGGAGAGGAAGGCGCCCTGGCTCTGCAGCTGGCCGAGCGTCGTCTCCAGACGGGTGTAGTGCCGCACGAGGCGCGCGCGGTAGGCCTCGAGCTGCTCCCTCTTCGCGGCCACGTCCTCGTCGATGCGCTCGATGAGCCGCTGCACCGAGCCTTCCAACCGCGACAGCCGGCCCGTCCCAGCCGCGGTGAGGCTGTCGAGCAGACGCGAGGCCGCCCTGCCCACGCCCTCGGTGAACGAGGCCTGGAACGTCGTCGCGGTGGTCGCGGTGACGAGGAAGGAGATCCCGCCGATCTCCTCGGCGTCGTCGGGGACGCTCAGCGTCTGGCCGAGACCCTCCGCGGTCACGCCTCCGATCGTGCCCGCGACGTCCGTCCCCGCGGCGGTCTGCCCGAAGACGGAGGAGAGTCCCAGGTCCGTGGCGAAGGCGCTCGATCCCGAGGTGACCAACAGGATCGTCCCGTCCTCACCGTAGCGGTTCGACGTGAACGTGAAGGAGCCGCTGCCCGAACCGCCGTCCACGAAGGAGACACGGACGCCGAGCTCGCCGAGATTCGCGCTGTCCTGGATCGCTGTGCGGATGGCGGCGGCCAGCAGGTCCCCGTCGGTGTACGTCCCGTGGGCGATGGACAGCGTCTCCGAGGCGATGCCGTCGATGCTGATGCGAAACTCGTCGTTGGAGTCGTCGATCACGAGGCCTCCCGAGAGCGAGATACTGCTCCCGGCGAGCTGCGCGCGAGTGGCCGCCTGCGAGATCACAACCTCGAGCTCGCGCTCGGCGAGGTTCACCGCGTCCGGCGCGGAGATCCACTCGATGCCCGCGGCGTCGAACGCGGCATCCGCCTGGAACAGGTTGGCCACCGCGTCGAAATCGGCGGCCAGCGCGTCACGGAACTCGTCCACGTCGAACGTCAGCGTGCCGTCCGAGCCGGAACGGATGCCGGCGGCGAAGAGTGTCCGCACCGATCCGGTTCCGCCGGGGAGCGCACGGGTCACGAGCCCGCGCACCTCGGAGGTCATCGCCGTCAGCGATGCATCCCCGAGCAACGGAGGGCGCGTGCCCACCTCGGGGTCGAAGGCGTACTGCCCGTTCACGAAGGAGATCATCGCATTGTAGCGGTCCACGAACGTACGCACGGCGGTCTCCAGCCCCTCGGTGTCGCGTCCGACGTCGACGGTCACCGATTCGCCCGGATCGGTCACGCGGCGAACGGTCACGTCCACTCCGTCGACGACGTCCTCGAACGTGTTCGTGGTGGATTGGAGCGCGAGCCCGCCGTCGCCGCCGAGCAGCAACTGCGCGTTCGCCGCGGCCCGCACCTCGGTGGCCAGGACCGGATCGGTCCCGCCCGAGAGCGACGACGTGACGCTGATGGCGGAGGACGTGCCGGTCTCGTCCGACGTCAGCACCAGGTAGTAGGCCTCGGCGGCGCCGTCATCGGAGCGGACGATGGACGCGCTGGCCCCGACCTCGGCCTCCTCGATCTGCGCGGCGAGGTCCTCGAGCGTGGCGCCGGCGGCGACGGTGAGATCGGTGGTCCTCGTGCCCACGGTGATGGAGAGCGTTCCGCCGCCGACCGCGTCGGTTCGCGAGGCGAACGCGACCGACTGGATCTGATGCGCCTCGGCGAGCGCGCCGACGGCGAACTCGTAGGACGCCAGCGCGGCCTTCGAGCTGCCCGCGGCGGTGAGGATTTCCTCGTCGCTGACGGTGACCCGCGGCGTGCTCCACTGGGTCGAGCGCCCCAGGCGATCGGTCTCCACCTTCAGGGAGACGAGGATCGCCTCGAAGGACTTCCAGGCGGAGAGCTGCGCCGTCTTCTGGGCCTGGCGCTGCTGCAGGAGCAGCACCGGGCCGGATCGGGAGGTGACGAGCGCGTCGATCAGCGCGGTCGTGTCCAGACCGGAGACGATCCCGGCGATGAAGTTCGTGCTCATCTCCTCCCCTCCCGCTGCGCGAAGACGATCGGACTACCTGGTCTCGTCGAGAAAGAACTCGACCATGCCGTGCAGGCGCACGGCGAGATCGAGGAACTCCGCGGGCGGTGCCTCGCGCAGGACTTCCCCGGTGTTTCGATCGACGATCTGAACCATGAGCTGTCCGGATGCCTCGTGAACGCGGAAGCTCAGGCTCTGGTTCATGGATTGCAGCCGCGATGCGGCGACTTGAACGCGCGCTCCCAGGTCATCGGCCGGCGCGCTGACGGACGGCGCGGCGGGATGGACCGGGGCCGGCGTGGAACGAGCGTAGCTTTCGACGGCGAAGCGCCTGGGGTCGGCCGAAAGGCTGCTGGAGACGGACCCGATGCTCATGCTGCTCCCTCCAGAATCGGGGGCGAGGGGAGGACCGCGAGCGCGGCCTCCCCTCTCTTGGCGCTACCCGATCAGCCGGAGAACCGACTGCGGAACCGCGTTCGCCTGAGCCATCATGGCGATACCGGTCTGGGTCAGGATCTGCTGCTTGGTGAACTCGGCCATCTCGAGAGCCAGATCCGCGTCGCGGAACGTGGACTCGGCGGACGCGAGGTTCTCCGCGGCGATCCGCAGGTTCGCCAGGTTCGACTCCAGCGTGTTGCGCTGGAACGAGCCCAGCTCCGCCCGGGCCGAGGAGACCTGGTCGATCGCGCGGTCGATCAGCCTCAGGGCGTCCTGAGCACCCTGCGCCGAGCGAACGTCGATCTCGTCCAGGCTCGCGTACGAGGAGTTGTTGGCGATTCCGGTCCCGATCTCGTCGGCTTCCATGTTCTGGACGCCGATCTTGACGCTCTGTCCGGCGTTCGCACCCACCTGGAAGACGAGCGCGTTGTCCAGGACGGAGATGGTCGCCGCACCGGTCGCCACGTTGGCTCCGAACACGACGCTGAGCGCACCGCCGGAAGAGAACCCGGACTTGACCGTGCCCTCCACGCCGCTCTGCATCGTCACCGTGGTGCCGTTGTCCAGCGTCACGTCGAACTGGGCCGCGGAAACCGTGATCTCGAGCGAAGCGCTCGCGAACTGGTCCTGGGCCGTCGCCGTGGTGTCGACGTCCAGCGAGCCGCCGGCGCCGTCGGTCAACGTGACCGTGCCCGCCGTGTTGGTCAGCTCCTGGGTCGGACCGCTGTTGAGCTGGATCGTCGCCGTGGTGCCGTCGGCGCCGGTCAGCGTCGTCATGCCCAGCTCGGTCTGGGTCAGGTTGGCCCCGTCCACCGAGATGGAGATCGCCTCCGTGCCGCCCACGCCCGCGGTGCGGACGCGCAGCGACCCGTCGAGCTCGACCGAGGCGATGAAGTTCGTGGTCTGGGAGTTGATCGCGTCGGCGATGTTCTGGGCCGTGTTCACGGTGTCGGACGCGAAACTGATGCCGGCCGTCGTCGCGCCGTTGGTGATCGTCATCAGGCCGCCGCTCTCGATGATGTCGTTCCCGAGCAGGCCGTCGCTCTGGATGAAGGCCGCCGTCGCCGCCCGGATGGTGACGATGTGCGTCCCGGCGGAGAGGTTCGTCGGCGTGGGATCGACGGTGTTGTCGACGCCCGCGCCCGACGCGGCGACTTCGTCCACGAACGTGCCCGCCGGAGCGGTCAGGTTCGAGACGGACAGCGTGTGCGAGCCGGAGGCCAGCGTCGAGTCGTCGGTGCGATTCAGGCCGATGCCCGAGGCGCCGACGATCGAGGCCGTGTTGTCGGTGGAGCCGTCCAGCAGGTTCTTCGTGCCGAACTGCGTGCTCTGCGCGATGCGGGTGATCGTGTCCAGGGAGGAGCGGATCTGATCCTGGTCGGCCTCGAGCGCGGTCGCGTCGTTGACGCCCTCGTTCGCGGCGTGGATCGCCAGCTCACGCATGGTGGTGAGCAGGTTGTGGATCTCGTTCAGAGCGGCCTCGGCCGTGTTGATCATGGTGATGGCCTGCTCCGAGTTCTCCACCGCCTGGTTGAGACTCGCGACCTGCGAACGCAGCTTCTCGGAGATGGACAGCCCAGCAGGGTCGTCGGACGCGGAGTTGATCCGGAGCCCGGACGAGAGACGCTCGAGCGTCCGGTTCATCATGAAGTCGGTGTTGGTGAGGTGACGCCACGCGTTGAGCGCACCCCGGTTGTGATTCACGCGGAGACTCATTCGGAGAAACCTCCCTGTTTCACTGCGGTGACGCAGGCGTCCTTGCCTGCGTTCCATCCCCCAAAGGCGCGAGCCCTCGGGTCGGACGGTCCTCGCGGACCGAAGAAGGACGAGACCTTCCGGATGGAGGGATCGGCTGGTCTAGCCGGCGGCTTGAGCCGATTCCCGGGCGTTCACCTGCCGGGAGAGCTCTGCGAGGCCTCCCGTGGCCGAGGGCAGCCCCGGCTCCATGCGAAGCGCCTCCTCGTAGCCGAGCCGTGCCGCCTGGTGCGCCCCCAGCATCCGGTAGCAATCCGCCACCCTGGCGAGGATCCGGGCATCCCGTCCGTGACGCTCCAGATGCTTCTCGAAGGCGCCGAGCGCCTCGGCGACCCGTCCAGTCCGCGCGAGTGCCTCCCCGGAGAGAGCCTCCGTTCCGCGCGGCAGCGGCCGGTGGGCGCAGGCGTCGACCACCTGCGCCAGTTGGTCGAGGGCGGCCACGGGCCGGCCCCCCTCGAGCTCCCCCGCCGCCATCCCCAGGCGCGTATCCGGAGTGTCGGCGATGCGGAGCGCCTCGACGTATCGCCTCCTGGCTTCCTCCACGCGCCCGGCGCGGAGCGCGAGGTGCCCCAGGTGCAGGTGGGCCGGCCAGGCGCGCGGCACTCGTTCGGCGGCGCGGGCGAAGAGCTCCTCGGCCTCGGCATCGCGGCCGGCGTCGAACGCGATCGTGGCGCGGAGCAGCACGATCTCCCCCGCGTCCGACTCGTCGTGCCCCATGGCGTCGAGCTGCCTCGCGGCCGCGGCCGGCATTCCCGCGGCGAGCAGGGCGCGGGCGAGCGAGCGAGCCGCCGGACGGTCCTCGGGACGCTCGTCCAGCGCCTCGCGGTAGACCGCCGCGGCCTCCGCCGGTCGGCCGAGCTTCTCCAGCACTTCGCCCAGCTCCAGTCGAATGGCGCGGCGCAGCCCTGTCACCGGCATGGGCAGCGAACCGTGGCGGATCGGCGCGACGCGCGCCGCCTCCAGCTCGGTGCGCGCCGCGGCGTAGTTCAGGCAGCGGCGGTGGAAGTCCCCCAGGAAGAAGCGGGCGATGGGATCGTTGGGGACGCGCGCGACGGCCCGCCGCAGCACCTCGAGCGCCCTGTCCTTCTCGCCTCGCTGGAACTCGATTGCGGCGAGCGAGACCGAGGTCGCCTGCAGCACCTCGTCCGGCGTGCCGGGCGGGGGCGAGTCCAGCAGCCGCCTCGCGATGCGCATCGCCTCGTCCGGTTCGCCGGCGCGCTGCGCCGCCTTCATCCAGTGGTAGAGGACGCCCACGCTCTCGTGCCCGTCCCGAGCCTCGCGGCGCAGCAGCTCGAGGTTTCGCCGTGCCTTGCGGATCACGTCCTCGGCGTTCACGTACCCGGTGTGGCGCACCGTCACGTCCAGCGTCTCGACCGGCGTCCCGGTGGCGCGCAGCGCGTCCAGGATCTGCTCGTGCACCCGGCCGGTGAAGCGATGCTCGGGTCGAGCCGGGAACGCGCGCAGCTGGAAGCACGACGTCACGCCGGCGGGATCGTGGCTGTCGTTCACCAGCAGGAGCAGGAAGGCGGATTCCGGGCGATCGAGGCAGGCCCGCCGCAGCCGCGCGAGGTCGGTGGGCTCGATGCGGTCGTCCGCGTCCAGCCACACCGCGTGCGAGGTACGCACCGCGTCGAGGCTCGCGTTCCGGGCCAGCGCGAAGTCGTCGCGCCAGGCGTCCTGGATGACGCGGGCGCCGTGGGCCCGGGCCACGTCGAGCGTGCCGTCGGTGGAGCCGGTGTCCACGACGATGATCTCGTCCGCTTCCCGGGCGATGCCGGGCAGCAGCTGTTCGAGGTTCTGCCGCTCGTTGCGCACGATCATGCACACGCTCAAGCCCGGTCGCACCGTGTCCTCCCTGTTCGAGGCGCGCGAAGTGAGCACTCCTCGCACTCATCGGCGGAATCGTGGGAAGGATTGACCTGTTTTCGCGGGTCAGCGGGGCTTTCGCGGGCGGAGTCGACTCAAGGCCGACGGATCGGCGGCCGAACGGCGCGCCGCCTCGGTCTCGGCCAGGATCTGTTCGCGGATCTCGCCGCGGAAGACGGCGATCTCGCGCGGCGCGGCCACGCCCAGCTGGACGTGATCGCCCTTCACGGAGAGGACCCGCACGACGACGTCATCGCCGATGGAGATCCACTCGCCTTCTCGGCGGGTCAGGACGAGCACGACGTCGCGCCGGTCCCCGCGAGGTTCGGAACGAACCGGACGGGGTGAGCCTCGTCCCGGGAGATGCGCTGCACGGCGACGCGCCCGCTCGGGGCGAAGACGATCGGTCCCTTGAGATTCAGACCGAGGGAGCCGCCGTCCGCGGGCAGCACGACCGGGACGCGGATCTCCACCGACTCCGGCCGGGGGTCGTCCAGCGCGGCGAGGTCCCGCGACGAGAGGGACAGAACGTAGTCGGGCACCAGGTGACGGGGATCGACCAGCACGATTCCGAACGCGGGGTCGTCCACGCTCGCCAGCAGCTCGAAGGGCTCCGCGTCGGCCAGAGGCACGCGCGCGAAGCGGACGAGCTGCGCGAACCCGATGAGCCCCTCGGGGAAGCTCCACAGGTCGCCCGGCTCGACCCGGCATCCCCTGGCCAGCGGGTGCTCCAGCAGGACCGTGCTTCGCTCGGTCATCCCCTCACCGCACGAAATCGAACAGGTTGCGATCGAACATCCGGGCACCCATGGCCAGCGCCGCATTGTACACCGTCTGGGCCTGGTTGAGCTCCAGCGCCGCCTGGGCGAGGTCGGCATCCTCGATGTCGGAGAGGCGGATGGTCAGGTCGACGGCCTGACCGTCGAGGTTTCGCCCGAGCGTGATGACCTGGCGCGCGCGCGCGCCGTAGGTGCCGCGAACGCCGGCGGTGTTGTCCACGGCGAGGTCGATCTCGGCGAGCAGTCCCTGGATCGTGTCGTGGTCCCGCGTCTCGATCGCGCGGGCCGCGTCCTCCAGCAGTCGGAAGACGTCGCGGGCCTCGCCCACGCCGAGCACCCCCAACGTCTGGGCCACCGCCCCGCTCTGGTCGGAGACGGACAGGCGGGTGTGCAGTCGCACGCTCTCCAGCGTGATGGAGGAACCCCGGATGGACGCGCGCACGTCGAGCGGAGCGCCCGCGACGGTCGTGGCGCCCGACACGGCGTCGAGGATGTCCCCGACCGTGTTCACCGAGGCGAGATCGATGACTGCGGAGCGGGTCTCCGCCTCCGAGTCGTTGTGCACGGTGATCGCGCCGGTGCCGAGGCCCGCGCCGCCGAAGAGCAGCGCGACGGCGGTGTTCTCGGTGACCTCGGGATCGAGGTCGAGGCCGGTGATGGCCCCGGTCGACGACGTGGTGGCGAGACCCAGACCCTGCGCGAGCGTGCCGCCGTAGAGATCCGTGACGGAGAAGGTCGGTCCGCCCCCGGTGTCCTGCAGCTGGACGGACTTTCCGTCGGGGGTCACCGACGCGATGATCGCCGTGCCTGCGTTGTTGATCGCCGCGATCACCTGGCCGACGTTGACCGCCGCGGCGAGGTCCAAGTCCGCGGAGACCCCGTTCGAGTCGGTGATCCGGATGTGGCCGCCGTTCACGCCCCTCCCGCCGAACAGCTCGGCGAGCGGCGTGATCCCGGAGACCGCCGGGTCCAGGTCGACCGCGCCGAGGATGCGGGACGGAACCGTCTCGAACGCGTCCGGCCCGGTCAGGTTGATGCCCACGCGCAGACCCGGGCCGATCTCCTCCAGCAGCACGCCGTCGTTCCCGCGGTAGGCCCACGCGCCGCCCGAGGAGGTGTACGGGGCGCTGCGCGTCTCCGTGCCGGCGAAGAGGCGCCGTCCGGCGACCTCCCGGTTCGCGATCAGGGAGAGCTCGTCGATCATGGAGCGGAGCTCGCGCGCCAGCGGACCGATGCCGCCGACCTCGGACGTGTCGGACATTCCCTGCAGCACGATCTCCTTCGCGCGGCTGAGCAGATCGGAGGTCTCGGCCAGCGCCGACTCGGTCACGCTCATGTGGGTCGCGGCGTGCGAGGTGTTGTCGCGGTAAGCCTCGGTCTCGCGCAGGTCGGCGCGCGCCGCCAGCGCCTTGGAGAGCGCCAGTGGATCGTCGGACGCCCGGAGCAGGCGGCGGCCGGTCGAGATGCGGTTCTGCCACTCGGCGATCGTGGAAAGCGATCCCCCGGTTCGGGCCAGGAAGGAGCGCAGCATGAGGTTTTCGGTGACGCGCACGATCTACCTCCGGTTTCAGAGCGCCAGGATGGTGCGAGCCATCTCGTCGGCGGCGGCCAGCACGCGCGCGGCGGCCTCGTACGAACGCTGGAACTGCAGGAGGTGCGCCGCCTCCTCGTCCAGGGAGACTCCCGAGACCGATTCCCGCTGCGCGCGGAACGACTCCACGACGAAGCTCTGCGCCTCCACCAGATCCTGGGCCTCCCGGGACCGACCGCCGAGCTCGACGACGAGGCTCTGCAGCATTCCCGAAGCACCTCTCGGGTCGTTGCGCAGCGCGGCGATGTCCAGGGCGACGCCGTTCTCCCCGGGGGCGACGACTCGTCCGGCCGCCACGCGGGACGCGTCCGACACGATCGCCGCCGACACTTCCAGCCGCTGAGCCGCGCCCACCCCGTCGGGGCCGACGCCGGCCAGGACGAAGAACGCTCCCGCGGGCCGGCCGTGCTCGTCGACGCCGGCCGCGTGGATCGCGTTGACGTCCTCGGCGAGCCGGGCGGCGAACTCGTCGAGACGGCGGATCGCCTCGGCCAGATCCTCGTCGCGCACGGTGAAGAGGCCCCCGATTCGGCCGCCGAGGTTCGGGGACTCGACCGCCCGGCCCTCGATGGTGAGCGGCTGACCCGTTCCAGGCTCGAACTCGACCTCCTGAACGATCTCGCGCTGCACGACGACGCGCTCGGCGAGCCAGACCATGGCGGTGCCGTCGTCGTCGATCGTCGAGGTCGTGCCGCCGAGCTCGGCCAGCGTGGCCGCCAGCCGGTCGCGGCGGTCCTCCAGGTCGGCGACGACGGCGCCGCCCGCCGTCGTGCTCAGGATGCGGCGGTTGACCTCGGCCAGCTCCCGGAGCGCGCGGTTGAAGTCGTCGAGGGTCGCGCGGATCTCCCCGCTCACGTCGGCGGCCTGCGACTCGAGCCGGATCCGCGAGCTGCGCACCGCATCCGCTACGGACACGGCGACGCGGACGACGGAGCCACGGACGCTTCCGTCCTCCGGGGTGGAGGCGAGGTCGTCCCAGCCGTCGTAGAACTCGTCGAGCAGCGTGGCGATGCCCCCCTCGGAGGGCTCTCCGAGGAGGGTCTCCGCCTGGGCGAGCGCGCCGGCGCGCGCCGAGTGGGACGCGAGCACGGGAAGCTCGCGCAGGATCCCCTGCTCCAGGAAGCGGTCCTCGATGCGACGGATCGAGTCCACGGTGATCCCGGTCCCGATCCGGTGCATGTACTCCTGCGCCGTCGGAGCGCTCCCCAGCTGCACGCGCTGCCGGTGGAATCCCTCCATGCCCGCGTTGGCCACGTTGTGGCCGACGTTGTGCATGGCGGTCTGGTACGCCAGCAGCGACCGCTTGCTCATCTCGTAGATTCCGAACAGACCCGGCACGGCTCCTCCCCTTCCCTAGGCTACGCGGTCGATGCGTGACGATGCCCGACCCGGCTCGAGCCCGGCACGCCGGCGGAGCGCGAGACGCGTCTCGACGACTTCGCCGTTGCGCTCGATCACCAGCCGCGCGACGCGCGCGCCGCGGCTCACTTCCGCCGCGAGCCTCTCCAGCTCCGCGCCGAGCGCGGCCAGCTCCGCGTCCCCGTCGGGAGAACCGACCTCGCGCACCAGTGCGGCGCGGCGTCGATCGATTTCCCGCAGGTCGCGCAGCGTCTCCACCTGCTCGGCCAGCACCCGCTCGAACTCGCCCGCGTCCTGCGCGCGCACCGCGCGGCTCGACTCGCGGGTGGATTCCAGCAGCCGGCTCCAGCCGCTCACCTGCTCGCGCAGGACCTGCCGGAGACGGTCGACGGTGTCGGCGAAGGTCTCGGTCATCCGATTCTCCGGAAGCTGCCCGAGGCTTCGCCCTTCCCTTCGGTCACCGGGGCCCGTCCCTCCATTCCCTTCTCCATCCGCTCCACGATGGCTCGGGCGAGGCCGAAGGGGCTTCGTTCCGCGGTGGTGCGTGCCAGCTCCTCGTCCAGCAGCGAACGGAAGACGTCGTCGGGCAGGGAGTCCCCGAAGAGACCTCCCTCGGGCACGGTCCGCCTCATGGCGCCGAGCAGCTGCGTCAGCACCACCGCCTCCAGCTCGCGTGCCGTGCGCACGAGCTTCTCGTGCTCGGAAGCGCCGGAGAACCCGATGCCGAAGACCTGCTGGATGCTCACAGGATCTCCATCTTCGCCGGCAGCGCGCCGGCTTCCTTGAGCGCCTGAAAGATGGAGATCAGATCGCGCGGCTCGACTCCGAGCGCGTTGAGCGCGGTGGCCAACTCGTCGGCGGTCGTGTTGGCCGGCAGGGAGACGACCCCGCCGCGTCCCGTGTCCGCACCGACCAGCGCGTTCTGTTCGAGGGCGGTCTGTCCCGTCTCCGCGAAGGGCGGCGGTTGCGAGACCCGGTTCACCGCCTCGATCCGCACGTTCAGGTTCCCGTGGGAGACCGCCGCCGGCTGCACGCGGATGTCTCCGCCCGCGACCAGCGTTCCGGTCCGCTCGTTGATCACCACCTTGGCGACCACGGCGGGCTCCACCGTGACCTCGTCGAGATCCGCCATGGCGCCGGTGAAGTCGCCCGGCTCGGGCAGCCGTTCCAGGGCGATCGCCACCTTCCCGGCGTCGACCGTCCGGGCCGCTCCGCTCCCGCTCCAGAACGCGTTCAGCGATTCGGTGATCCGGTCGGCCTGGGTGAAGTCGGGCTCGTCCAGGAAGAGGTGCACTTCGCCCGCGGTGGGCAGCGTGAAGCGCGGCGCTTGCAGGATGCGCGCGCCCTCGGGAACGCGGCCCGAGGTGACGTGGTTCCGGCGCAGGCGAGATCCGGTGAAGGCGGAGGCTTCGAACCCGCCGACCGACAGCGGTCCCTGCGCGGTCGCGTAGAGTACCCCGTCCGGCCCGCGCAGCTCGGTGAGCAGCAACAGGCCCCCCGAGACGCTCGCTGCGTCCCCGATGGAGGACACCGAAGCGTCGACGAGCGTGCCGATTCCGTCCCACGGCGTCACCGTCGCGGTCACCACGACCGAGGCGATGTTCCTCGGGCGGATGCGGTCGTCGGGGACGGTGAGACCCATCCGCTCCAGCAGGTTGCGTATGGACTGGCGTGTGTACGAGATGGAACGCCCGTCGCCGGTGCCGTTGAGACCGATGACGAGTCCGTAGCCCAGCACTTCCACCGGATCGGAGCCCTCGATCGTGACCACGTCCTTCACGCGGACCGGCGCCGCTTCGGCCAGGTTCGCGAGCAGCAGCGCCAGTGCGGCGGAGCGTACGAGCGTCGATGGGAGCGTCACGTCGATCCTCCGATCAGAAGAGCCAGTTGAAGACGCGGGTGATCAGGCCGGGCCGCTCGGCACTGGCCAGCACTCCTTCGCCCGAGTACTCGATCGCGGCGTCGGCGAGGTAGGTCGACAGCACCGTGTTGTCGTCGCGCACGTCCTGGGGCCGAACGGAGCCGCGGAGCGTGATGCGTTCCTCCTCGCCGTTCACCAGCACGGTCCGCGTACCCTCGACGACCAGGAGACCGACCTCGTCGATCTCGACCACCTTGGCGGTGATGCGGGCTTGCAGGTCGCCCCGGCGCGCGGTGGAGCCCTCGCCGAGGGAGGCGTTGTTCACGTCCAGGTTCCACATGTCCAGGAAGTCGAGCCGCCCGAGGCTGGACGCGTTGTTCTCCGTCTCGGACTTGGTCCGCGTCAGCGTTGATTTGGCCGCCTGCGTGGATTCCACGATCAGGATCGTCAGGGGATCACCCACCCGGTGAGCCTCGTGGTCGGCGAAGATCGACCCGGCGCGAGGCACCACGGTCTCCGCGGACACACCCGCGGCGGTGATCACGACGGCCAATGCGATGGCGGGGACGGCGAGCCTGCTCATGAGGACTCCTTCGACGACGGCGGCGCCGGTACGACGAGCTCGGCGACTCCGGGCTCGACGACGCGGGCGCGCACCAGCTCGCCGGTCAGCGGGTTGTGGACGAGGATGACGTCCCCCACGTGGCCACTCTGGCGGGCGCGCGCCTCGAGGGAGACCGTGGCCGTGCCGGCGCGGGAGACGAGGACGATCTCGCTGCCCGATTCGACGTCGGGCACGGCGACCACGTCGGCGGGAGTGATCACCTGGTCGGCGTCGACGTCGCGTGCCAGCCGGAACGTCCTCGCCGGGTCCGGGGCGAACAACCGCAGCGGCTCGCGGTCGAACTCCCTCGTCTCGGCGACCAGATCCTGCGGGCGAAGCGCCTCGCCGCGATCCAGCGCACGTGCCGCCTTCCACACGACACGCTCGCTGCGCACGATCACGTTGGCGAGGCCCCGGGACATCACCCGGCCGTCGGCTCGGCAGGTCACGGGAAGAGCCCGCGGTCCGGCACGCGACGGATCCTCGGGCATCGTGACCGAGATCTCCGGATCGCTGCCGTCATACGTGAGCGTGGGCACTCGGCGGACCTCGAGAGTCGAGCCCGCGGGGGCGACCGCGGCCCAGGCCTCCTCGATCCGCGCGCGGATGACCGCGGGATCGACGGTGTGGCTCATGGCCCGCGCCGAGCTGCAGAGCAGCACGGAGCCGAGGACGAGGAGTGCGCGACGCATCGGGCGTCACCTCACCAGCTGCGTGGCGTGGGACAGCATCTCGTCCGCGGTCTGGATGGACTTCGAGTTGATCTCGTACGCGCGCTGCGCGGTGATCAGGGCTACCATCTCCTCGACGACCTCGACGTTCGAGCCCTCCAGGAACCCGGACAGCAGCGTCCCGAGCCCGTCGGTCCCCGGGGTCCCGATGAGCGCCTCCCCGGACGCCTCCGTGGGCAGGTACAGGTTTCGTCCGAGCGACTCGAGCCCCGCCGGATTCACGAAGCGAGCCAGCTCGATCTGGGCGATCTCCTCCGGAAGGTTGGAGTCGCTGAACGTCGCGGTGAGCACGCCGTCCGCGGAGAAGGTCAGGCGCTGGACGTCCTCCGGCAGGAACACCTCCGGCTCGAGATGCAGGCCGTCGGAGTTCACCACCGAGCCTTCCGAGGACAGGAAGAAGGACCCGTCGCGGGTGTAGGCGATGGAGCCGTCGGGGCGGCGAACCTGGAAGAAACCGTCGCCCTCGACGACCAGGTTGAGCGGATTGTTCGTCGGCTCGGTCGTCCCCTGCGAGAAGTGTCGCTCCGTCGCGGAGAGCCGCGTACCGTGTCCGATGGCCAGCTCCGCGGGCGGCCCCAGCCGCGCCGGATCGCCGGCGGGCCGTAGGTCTTGGTAGAGCAGGTCCTGGAAGCGCACGCGCGTGCGCTTGAAGCCCGGCGTGTTCACGTTCGCCAGGTTGTTCGCGATCGTGTCCACGTTGAGCTGCTGGGCCTTCATGCCCGTGGCCGCGGTGGAGAGGGAACGCATCATGACGGCTGTCCTCCGTGCCCGGTCAGATCCGGGCGATGTCGTTCACCGCGCGCTCGAGCGTGCGGTCGGTGGCGCGGACGGCGCTCGCCGCGGCCTCGTAGGCGCGGAGCGCCTGGATCATCCCCACGAGCTCGGAAATGGGCTCCACCGCCGAGCCTTCGATTTGCCCGCTGCGAACCACCGGGCGTTCCATGCGCTCGGCGGGACGGCGGCCTGGACGGACGGACCACAGCCCTTCGGGTTCCCGGTGGATGTCGTCGCCGCTGGCGAAGGTGAGCAGGCGGAGGCGGTCGACGGCGGTGCCGTCGACGAGCACCGATCCGTCGGGCTCGATCTGCACGCGGCCTTCGCCGACCTGCAGCACGCCGTGGTCGCCGAGCACGGGATGCCCCTCGCCGTCGATCAGGAAGCCGCCGGAGTTCACGCGCAGCTCGGCGATGCGGGAGAGCCGGTCGCCCTTCTCGGTCTGCAGCACGAAGAAGCCCGAGCCCTCCAGCGACAGATCCAGCGGATCGTCGGTGAGCACGGGCGGTCCGCCGCGCAGCTCGGTGCGCGCGTGCACGACCGGTCCGGCGAACGGGTCACCGCCCGCGTCTCGGAGCTTCTCCAGGAACGTGTCCTGCCGCGCATATCCCGACGTGGAGACGTTGGCGAGATTGTGCGAGATCACGTCGTGCCGCGCGGAGAAGTTGCCCATCGCCCTGCCGGCGACGCGAAGTCCTCCGGTCATTCGTTTCCTCCGTTTCCGATCACGTGCCCTAGGGCAAGGTGCGTGCCACGTCGCGGGGGCTCGGAAACGGGGCTCCGATGGCTCGTCGAGCGGTGCTCTGGGGAGAGACCGGAAGAACCTGCCGCCCTGGGGAAACGGCTACCGGTCTCTCGCGGCGATGGCGAGGGTGTGGATCTCGCGGGCCAGGTCGCGGACGAGGTCGTCCCGGTGGCGGCCGTCCTCCAGCGCGGACCGCCACGCTCGGCCGGATTCGCGCAGGTCGAGGATGCGCTGGCGCAGCGTCTCGCGGTCCCTGCTCTCGCGGCCGCGGTGGTCGCGGATGGCCTGCATGCCGCCCTCCAGCCGGGACTTGAGGTTGTCGCGGAGCGCGCCGAGCTGCCATAGCTCCTCGAGCAGGCCTCCCACGTCGGTCAGCGTCGACCGCATGGGCACGATGCGCTCCCGGTCCAGCACCTCGAGCCGCTCCTTCACGTCGCGCAGCTCGCGGAGCTTTCCGGCCAGGTCGCGCGCGTCCGCCGCCTGCCGTTCCGCGCTTCCCAGCGCGGCGCGCGTGGCGTCCACGTTCTTGCGACCCAGGTCCGCGAGCAGCGTACCGTTCTCCTGGGATTCGGCGAGGGCCTGACGCAGCCGCTTCACCGCCTCCGCCGCCTCACTCATGTTCTGCGAGGCCTTGGTGACGTCGTCCTGCAGCGTGCGGGCCAGGATCTCCGTCTCCTTGGTCGAGCTGGAGGCACGCTCCGAGAGGTTGCGCATTTCGTCGGCCACGACACCGAAGCCCTGACCGCGCTCGCCCGCCTGCGCGGCGATGATCGCCGCGTTCAGGGCGAGCAGGTTCGTCTGCTCGGTGATGTCGTTGAGCACGAGCAGCACCTGCCCGATCTCCCGCGAACGACCCTCCAGGCGCCGCACGAGCTTGGAGAAGCCCTCGATGCGCGCCTCCAGCTCGGCCGTCTGGCTCGTCGCGCGGCCGCCGGTCTCCTTCCCCGCCTGGGTGTTGTTCCAGAGCATCTGCGAGACTTCGCCCGAGGCGATGGTCTGCTGCAGCACGCCGTCGCAGGCGTCACGGATGGCACGCACGCCGGAGTCGACGTCGGCCAGCAGCGCGGGCAGTCGGGTCAGGACGGGATCCCCGTCCCCGCCGCCGAGATCCTTGGTCGTGCGGATCGCGGTGCGGACGTCGCCCTCCCGCGCGCGTCGCCTCTCGCGCAGCCGCTCCTCGTCCTGCAGCGCGGCGGCGAGCTCGGAGAGCGCCTCCTCGATGATCTCGTCCGGAGCGGGCGCGGGAACCTCGATGCCGTCCAGCAGGACCAGCGGGTCCTTGCGTCCCTCCTGGCTCTTCCGCTCCGCTTCCTCGAGCCGGGCCGTGGCCTCGCGGAGCCGCGCGTCCCAGACGGCGAGCCTTCTGACGAGCGGGCGCGTGACGATGGCGCCGGCGACGATCGCCGTGAGCAGGCCGGCCCCGAGCGCGAGCGGGAACGACGGACTTCGCCAGGCGGAGGGGCCCAGCACGAGCGCGCAGGCGGCGAGCGGCAGCACGCCGGATGCCAGCGCTCCGATGGCGCGGGAGCGCGACCAGGGCTGGATGGGCTTCATCGACCCTCCGCGAGCAGCGTGGGGGGATCGCCGAGGAGGCATGCCGGGTCCACGACGCGAACGAGCCCACCGGCGGTTCGCACCAGGGAGATCCCGGCCGTCTCGCCCGGTCCGGCCGCGTCCGGAAGCTCCACCGGAGTGGCGTCCTCCGCACGGAGGAGGCGTCCCGGCTCTCCGATGAGCACCGCGAACGGGTCGGGCCGACCAATCACGAGCAGTCTGCCCCTTGCGTCGGGCGTTCGGGGGCGGCGCTTGAGGTGGGCGGCCACGTCCAGCACGGCGATGGTCTTGCCCCGCCACGTGGCGACGCCGAGTACGCGGTCAGCCGTGCGTGGCACGGGAGTGATGGGGAGCACGCGGGTCAGCTCCACGACGTCGGTGAGCGCGAACGCGTACTCGGCCCCGTCGAGCCGGAAGGTGACGAAGGGCCCCGGCGGCGCGCTCATGAGTGCGAGCCCGCGCAGGCGGCGGCTTCGCCGTCGAGCAGCGCCGTCGGGTCGAGGATCAGCACGGTGCGACCGTCGCCCAGGTCGGTGCTTCCGGCGATTCCCGGGATCGGCGGAAGCGCGGCGCCGAGCGAGCGCACCACGATCTCGCGCTGTGCTCCGAGTCGGTCGACGAGCAGCAGCCGGCGGTTCGCGCCCGCCGCGAGCACGACGCCGTGAATCCAGTCGCGGTTGCGGTCGACGCCCTTGCCGACCAGGACCGCGCCGAGGTCCTGGACCAGAAAGGCTTCGCCCGGAAGCAGGGCGACCTCATCGGCGCCGACCTGCTCGAGGGCCGATGGCGGAACCCGTACCGTGCGGAGAATGGCCGCGAGCGGGACGAACCAGCCCTGGCCGCCCGCCTCGACCAGGAGCGCCTGCACTAGGGCGAGCGTCGTGGGGATGCGGAGGCGGAAGACCGTGCCGGGCTCCGCCTCCTCGAGCGACAGCGATCCCCCCAGCTCGGCAACCGCGGCGCGAACCGCGTCCAGCCCCACCCCGCGGCCGGAGAGCTCGCCGGCGGCGTCCCGCACGGTGAACCCGGGGCGGAACACGAGTTCGCGCAGCTCGGCGCGTGTCGGAGCCGCGTCCTGCGTCAGGAAGCCACGTTCCCGCCCTTTGCGGAGGATCCGCTCGAAGTCGAGGCCGGCCCCGTCGTCGCAGACCTCGAGCAAGGTGCTGCCCGCTTCTGTCCAGGCCGAGAGCGTCACCGTGCCCTCCGGGCTCTTGCCGCGTCGAGCGCGCGCCTGCGGATCCTCGATCCCGTGGTCGACGGCGTTCCGGACCAGGTGGATGAGCGGCTCGGCCAGCGCGTCCACGATCCGCTTGTCCAGCTCGACCGACTCCCCGGAGGTGACCAGCCGCGCTTCCTTCCCCACGAGGCGGCACGCCTCGCGCGTCGCGCGCTCCACCTTCTGGAAGAGCGAGCGCAGCGTGACCATGCGCACCCGCAGCACCTCGTCCTGCAGCACGCGGATGCGCCGATCCAGATTCCGCAAGGACTGCGAGATCTCCGTGCGCCGCACGCGGTTGGCGACGGCGCCGAGCAGCGTGGCCGCCGCGGTGTCGAGGGCCATCTTGGCGTGGACCACGTCGCCCAGATCGGAGAGCAGCCGGTCGACGCGCTCCACCGGCACCCGGAGCGTGGCGCCGCGCGTCTCCGCCGCCGGCGGTGCGGGTGTCGCGGCAGGTGCTGCACCCGCCGCCGCGGCCCACGCGCGAACCCGGTCCGGGTCGAGCGTGGTCACGTCGACACCGAAGGCACCCGTGGCCCGCATGAGGTGAAAGATCTCCCCCGCTCCGGAGGCGACGACGGAGAGCCGGAAGCGATCGTCACCGGCGGGGGCGGATGCGGCGCCGTGGACCGTGCCCCACTCGCGGACCGCGACGAGCAGCTCCCGGTACGTCGCCTCGAAGCCCGAGTGCGGCAGATCCCTCTGGACGAGCGCGAGGGTCCTGCCGGGCTTGGCCTCCTGCACCACCGCCGCGCGCTCGGGCGGAGACAGCATCTCGAGAGCCGTGGCGACGGGATCGGCCGAAGGGGATCCGCCGGCGGCGGCGCTCCGGATCCGCTCGAGGTGCCGCTCGATGCGGTCGATGACCTCGCGGGCCGGCGGCCCCTCGGATCCTCGCCCCGTCTCCTTCGCCAGCAGCCCGTGGAGCGTGTCGACGCCCAGGTGCAGCAGCTCCAGCACCGCGGGGTCGATGCCCAGAGTCCCGTCGCGAAGGCCCTCGAAGACGCTTTCCAGCGCGTGCGAGACGGCGGTCATCTCCTGGAGGCCGAACATCCCGCACACGCCTTTGAGGGAGTGCGCGGTACGGAACGTGCGGTCGAGGATCTCCGGGTCCGGGCGGTCGCCGCAGTCCGCAAGGCGCTCGATGTCGCGCTGGAGCTTCTCGAGAGTCTCTTCGCTCTCTTCGAGGAACTCCGCGCGGAGCTTCTGCATGTCGGACATGAGCGCCCTCCCGAGCCGGACTCCCGGGAGGAATCGGCAGGCGGGACGCCCCGGTGTAGCACGGGCGTTTCGTCAGGCTCTCAGGCGGCGGGAAGGCCCCCGTGGCTCAGCACGTAGCGGTGGATCGCGTCGCGGTGCTCGTCGGAGAGCGAAAGGAACGCGCAGGCGATCTCGTAGCTCGACTGGTCCTTCTGCTCGCGTTCCGGAAGGGTGCGCACGACGATCGCCTCGGTCTCCACGAAGGCCGGCGCATCCGACGGGGTCGGCCCGGGAATGCGCATGGAGAGGGACAGCTTGGTCAGCGGAGGAATGAAGCGCGGCACGGAAAGGTACACCCCCCCGGCCCCGATGTTGATCGTCGAGACCGAGAGGGCGTCGCCTTGGCCGCCGGTGAGCTCGATGGGAACCTGGAGGTCGGCGCGGTTCTCTCTCCGTCGATCCTGATGATCGTCGCGCACGATTCGCCTCCCGGTCGGTGAGCCTACTTGCCCTTCTTCTTGTGACGGTCCTTGCGCAGCCGTTTCTTCCGCTTGTGCGTGGCGATCTTCTTCCGCTTCCTCTTCTTCCCACTCGGCATGACGGCAGAACTCCTTGAACGGGCAGGGATCAGGCGTCGGGCGCGGAAACTCCCGCGGATCGAGCCGCACCCCCCGAGATCGGGTTGGAGTCCTCAATCACCTTCTTGAGCTCCTTCGACACCTTGAAGTACGGGACCACCTTGCGGGGAACCTCGACGGTCGCGCCGGTCCGGGGATTCCGTGCCACGCGGGACCTTCGGGATTTCACCTTGAAGCTGCCGAAGCCGCGGATCTCGAAGTGATTCCCGCCGGCCAGCGCGTTTCCGACGGCCTCGATGAACCGATCCACGACGATGGCCACGTCCCGCTTGGTCAATCCGGTCGCGGACGTGACGCGATCGACCAGGTCGGCTTTCGTCATTCGGGACCCCCTCCGGGCCGGCAGGGGGCCCGAGCCGTCGGTCGCTCCCGGTGCTCGGGCCGGCTGAAAGCCCCGCCAAGCACGTACGATGGGGGACGTTAGCAGAGGGTCCGGAATCGTGTCAAAGTACTTTCTTTCAATCCGTTACCGCGACGGAGGTCCTCGCCGGAGCAGCTCGTCGAGGTCGGCCACCCCGTGATAGGGGCGGCTCACCGGGCCCTCGAGGTCCGCCCCTCCGCCCCTCTCCGCGGGCAGGTGGACGGTCAGCGTCTCCCCACTGGCCACGTCCAGGCGAACGGTCCGGCCCACGAGGTTCCGCTCGTGGGCGATCGTCGCGGCGACGGTCGAGCCGGAGCCGCACGCGAACGTCTCGCCCTCCACCCCGCGCTCGAACGTGCGGATGCGCAGCCGATCCGGTCCGCTCACCTGCACGAAGCTGACGTTGGTGCCCGCCGGAGCGAACGCGCGATGCGAACGCAGATGCGGCCCCCATCGCCCGATCGGCACGGCGGCGACGTCGTCGACCCAGAACGCGGCATGTGGCACGCCGATGTCGCCCCAGTCGATGCGGGCGGGCCGCCCTTCGAGATCGACCTCGATGTCCAGCCGCGTCTCGCGCACCGGCGGCAGCCCCACGCGCGCCGAGCCGAGGCCCGCGCTCGCGCCATGGTGCATTCCGGACGCGCTACGGAAGCGATAGCTCGGACCCGCAAAGCCCAGCTCCGCGGCGAAAGCGGGGATGCAGCGCGCTCCGTTCCCGCAGAGCTCGTACTCGCCGCCGTCCGGATTGAAGAAGCGGATGGCGAAGTCGGCCGCTGCGTCGTCCTCCAGCAGGATGACGCCGTCCGCGCCGATGCCGAACCGGCGGTCGCACGCGGCGCGAACGAACTCGGGAATCCGCCCCGCCAGCAGGGGCACCCGGTGATCGATCAGGATCATGTCGTTGCCCGCGCCGGACATCTTCACGAAGGGGACTCTCATGGCGCGTCCGGCGCAGCCGGCGTCTCACCGGCGGTAAGGTCGAAGCGCACGCCGGTGCGCTCGGCGGTGAAGCGAAGCGAGACCTCCTCCTCCAGGTCGACGCGCCGCTCGCCTTCGGTGTGCACCGTGTCGCCGTCCGCGTCGACGAACGCGAGCACGCGGTACGCGGCGCCCGTGGCCACGGACAGCGCGAAGGTTCCGCCACCGGGAAGCACCGCGGCGTCGCCCACGGGCGCTCCGACGGTCGTGACGACGGCGACGTCGGCGGAATCGGCGCGCACCTCGCCGCGGATCGTGCCGAGCGTGTCCAGCGTGCCCAGCAGGAAGTCGCCGAGGCGGACCTCGTTCGTGTCCGGGGAGAGGAACGCGACGACGTCCGGCGCCTCGGCCCAGAGCTCGTTGCGATCCCTGGGGCGAAGGTCGCCGTTGCGGTCGACCTGCGCGGCCACGCGGTAGCGCCGCCCGACGTCCAGCCCGTCGAGCCGGAACTCGCCGTCCTTGCCGGCGTCCGCGATCGACACCGGCGAGTCCGCCGACGGATCCAGGGAGTCGGCCGCGTCGGCGTACGCGCAGACCACGACGGGCGCGCCCTGCGTCACCTCCCGCCCCGGCCAGACGCGCCCGAGCGCCCGCCCGGAGTCGACGGCGGCGCGCGTCGTGAAGCGCGTGCGGAAGGGCGTTCCGAGCTGATTGCCGCGGCGGTCCTGCGCAGTGCCCCCGAGCACGACCCACGTCGGCCGGTCGGCCGCCCACCCGCCTTCCGGGACGAGGCGCAAGCGTCCCTCGCTCCAGCCGCTCTCCCGGAACTCCACGGCCGGATGGACGGAGAGGGCGCGCATCACGCTGCGATGATCCGGGTCTTCGGAGAACGTGAGTGTGACCGCGGAATCGGGCGCGACTCCGGCGGCGTCGTGGGGCGGGAGCACCTCGGCGAGCGTCGGCGGCTCCCGATCCTCGGGGCCGCCGGGAGGCGGCGCCACCTTCGCGCAGGAGAGCGCCACGACGCCCAGCGCGACCGTCGCCAGGAGCCGGCCCCTCACAGGATGTACTGGCGGACGTCCTCGTCGCGGAGGACGTGCTCGAGCCGGGAGCGAACCACGTCCGCGTCGATGCGCAGCGTATCGCTCTCGAACGCGTCGGGGACGTCGAAGAGCCACGGCTCGAGGAGCGCGGCCATGACCGTTTGCAAGCGCCTCGCAC
>JBQTGV010000004.1:0-10866 GCA_052390515.1 Candidatus Eiseniibacteriota bacterium
GGGGGGGGGCGGGCGCCCCCTATGCGCGCGCGGCCGGGAGGCCTCCCGTGCTTACGCGCCCCAATATTATATTTTTTTTCTTGCCGCAACACTAGCCGGCGGGAAGGCGGGTGAGCCGTCGAGCAGCGGGGCCCGCACGCAGGGGAGTGGCCAGGGCTCCCGAGCGTGCGGGCGGTCCGCTTCACCTGAGCAACGTGATCTTCTTCGACTCGTGGACGCCCGCCGCCTGGAGGCGGACGAAGTAGACCCCCGCGGCGACGTTCGCTCCATCGCCGTCCCGGCCGTCCCAGCTGAGCAGGTGGCGCCCCGCCGTGCTTTCGCTCGCCACGAGCGAGCGGATGCGTCGTCCGGCGAGGTCGTACACCGAGACGGTGGCGGCGCCGCGGCCGGGAGGCACGGCCAGCTCGATGGAAGCGATGCCGCGGCTCGGGTTGGGCCGCGGTGCGGAAAGCGCGAACTCGGTCGGCGGCGCTGCGCCTGCCGGCGCCGGCACGTCCGTCACCTGGGTGGTGGTCGAGAAGACGAGCTCGAAGAGCGATGCCGCCGACCTGCTCGGGCCCGGTGGCGCGTACGCCGCCTTGGACACCGCGATGCAGTAGAAGCCGGACGCGGTGAAGGTGACCGGCGGCAGGTGCTCGTCGCCGCCCACGCCGTTCGCGTTCGCGCTGGCCATGGTCGAGGACTTCGAGTGGTACGCGACCTGGGCTCGGAAGAGGTCGAGCCGCACGTCGGTGGTGGCGTCCAGATTGTTCACGGACAGGTAGATGGGGATGCCGAGGAGCGAAGGGCCCACGTAGAACTCGAACAGCTCCAGGATCGAGCCGGAGAAGTCGATCGTCCCCGAGTAGGTGACGCCGTTGATCAGCGTGCCGAGAAACGTCGAGTTGGACTGCTGCACCGTGTAGGAGTCCGTGGCGCCGTTGACGTTGACCACGGACCAGTCACGGGGTTGATTCCAGGGCACCATGTTGTGGTTGACCACGCAGAACTCGATGTCTCCGGACGACAGGTCGTTCGATTCCACGAGACGGTAGCCGAACCCGGCGGTGCTGGCGTGCAGGCGAACGTCGTACATCGCCGCCGATCCCGAGGGAAGAGACGCGACGGCGGTCCAGTGCACCGAGTCGACGGCGGCGCGGTAGCCCACGCACGACTCCCACGGCCCCCAGCCGGAGGGCTGTGGTGTGGGCGGCGCGGCCTCGGTCACGGGTGCATGGTCCTGCAACCCGAGCGGCGACCATGCGAACCAGTCGGTGAAGGTGTTGTCCCACTCGTACTCCTCGACGACTTGCGAGAGATCGTCGAGGCGTAGCTGCACGTGGTGACGTCCTCCGCGGACGGTGCTCTGCGGGCCTCCCTGCGGCGTGTTGATCCTGTACCTGTAGTTACCGACACCCGTAGGCGTGACCGGCGCGGACCATCGCGCGGCGTCGTCGACCGCGATCGTCACCTGGCATGCCCCGGCAGTGGCCCCTCCGTCGTTGGTCCAGAGAGCGTTGAAGGACGTGTTCGCCAGGTTCCCGTCGAGAGGCGTGAGCGGCACGGAGGTGAAGGTCGCGCCGGTGTTGTTCCGCGCGACGACCGTGCCGGCCCAACCGCCCGCTGGCGGGTTCACCGGGATCAGGTTCGGCGTGGGGCCGCACTGGGCGGGGAGGATCTTGAGTCCCTCCTCGCCGCTCGCGACCAGCAGCCCATGATCGCTCATCGCCGTGCTGGACGGGCAGCATCCCAGGCTGATGCTGGTGACGAGCTGCGGGCTGAACGGATTCGAGACGTCGATCACGTGGACCGGGCCGAACCCTGACTCGTTCACGTAGGCGTAGTTGCCATCGACCGTGACGCGCTGCAGGTTGGGCAACCAGAGGCTTCCGACGAACCCCCAGTTGTTGAGGTTGAACACGTGGAGCCCACCCGTGTCGACCAGGTAGAGGTAAGGCCACGATATATCCAGGTCCAAGGCGTAACCGCCCGGCGTCGGAGTTGTGAATACGACAACTGGGGTCTGCGGATCCGACACGTCGATAACCTGAACCCCGTTGTACGCGTCGGCGAGGTACGCGGTCGCGCCGCCTTCGACCTCGAATCGCGCGTCGCCGTAGTAGACGAGGGGTTCATAGGCGATGACCTGGGGAGCGGCGTCATTGCTGAGGTCGATCGTGTAGAATCCGCTGCCGGAGATGTCTCCATTGCTGGTGATGTAGCCCACGTCGCCCTCGACCTCGACATCATTGACGGTGAGACCACCGGGCATGATCGCGCCCGCCTCGAACGGAGCCTGCGGATTGCTCACGTCGATCACCCGCATTCCCGAGTAGCCGGTGGCGACGTACGCCCATGGCCACTGGACCTCGAGCTCGGACGCGAACCCGGGCGTGTCCACGCTTCCGACAATCTGAGGCGGGGACATCAGGAGATCGATGATCTGCAAGCCCAGACTTCCATCGGCGACGTAGGCGAGCGAGCCGTCGGCCGCAACGCCGGTGGCGGCACTTCCCGGAGTGGCCACCTGAACGAAGGGGTCGGCCGACAGCTGCAGGATGGTCAAGCCGTAGAAGGTCGCCGCGTACACCCGTGGCGGCGTCCCCGCGGTCGTCACGCCGCTCACGTACGACGAGGCGGCGTACAGCGGCACGGCGATGGTCTCGATCACGAACGCGGACGCCGGGTTCTGGATGTCCACCAGGGTGACGCCGCCCGGAGTGGCGACGTACGCGACGGTGCCGGAGACGGTCACGTCTTCCACGTTCGCGGCCAACGGCACCGAGGTGACCAGCTGCGGGGCTGCAGGATTCGAGATGTCCATGACGTGGAGGCTCGTGCCTCCCAGCGCGACGCACGCCCACGTACCGGAGACTGCCACCCCGAAGCCACCGTAGCCGGGGAATGGGGGAATGCCGGCGCTTCCCACGATCACAGGCGACGAGGGGTTCCCGAGACTCAGCACGGTGAACGTCGAAGAGTTGACACCGTAGGCGTAACCTCCCGACACGGCGACCGCGCCGGCTGCGCCGGAGCCGGTCCAGACGACCTGGGGCATCGACGGGGTCGAGATGTCGACCACGGTGAGGTTGAGCCCGGTTGCCAGATAGGCGTAGTTCCCCGACACGGCGACGTCGTAGCCATATTGCCCGGCCAGGCTGACGGCTCCTTGCACCTGCGGGTCGGACGGGTTCGAGATGTCGATGTGCGTGAAGAACTGGGTGCCGGCGAAGCTGCCGCCGAAGACGTACGCATGCGGACCCGAGACGTCGATGCAGTATCCGTCGACGGGCAGGATCGGGAGCGGCTCCGGGCTGGACGGATCCGAGATGTCGAAGACGGCGAGGCCGGTGAACCCCTGCGTGACGTAGGCTCGGTCCCCGTACACCCCCACGTCACTGGAGGGCTGCGGCGTGCGACCGCTTCCCTGCACCAGGGGGAAGTCGAGGTAGTCGACGCACGGGACGGAGCGGGCTGGGTCGGCGACCAGCGCCGAGAGCATCAGGACAGTGACACGAATCGTCTTCATGGGGGATCCTCCCTCCGGGCAAGCCGGAGCGCCGGTTACCCCCCCATGCGACGCGGTGTGCGGAAAGCGGACGCGGAGGCTGCGCGCGTCAGCGGAGCGCGTCGAAGAGCCAGGCCCGGGCGAAGGTCCAGTCCCGCCGGACGGTGCGGTCGGTGACCCCCAGGGCCTCTGCGGTCTCCTGCGTGTTGAAGCCGCCGTAAAACCGCAGGCGAACGACGTCGGCGGCGCGGCGGTCCGAGCGGCCGAGGCGCTCGAGCGCATCGTCGAGCGCCAGGATCTCCTCGATGTCGTAGCCCACCGCCAGATCGGCGGCCGTGAGGTCCTCGAGCAGCAGGCGCTGCGGCGCCCGTCCTGATTCATCGCCGCCGCGCTTCATCCGGCCGCGCGCGCGGGCCCGCTCGATGAGGATGCGGCGCATGGCCTCCGCGGCCGCGGCGAAGAAGTGTCCGCGGCCCTGCCAGGCACCGGACTTCGCCGATTGCAGACGCAGGAATGCCTCGTGCACGAGCTCGGTGGTCCGGAGCGTCTGGCCAGGGCGCTCGCGCTTGAGCTTGGCCCGGGCCAGCGCCCGCAGCTCCTGGTAGAGCGCCTCGAGCATCGCGCCCGTCAGCTCCGAGTCGGACATCGCTCAAGCCTAGCACGTCCGGGAGCCGGCACCGTGTCCGCCTTCCGGCCGCCGCGGCGCATGGGAGAGCAACCCCCGACCCGGGAGGACCCCATGCGCACCGCCATCGCCCCGGCCGTTCTGGCCCTTGCCCTGCCCCTGATCTCGATCGCGGGTTCCCCCGTATCGCGCCCGGCGCCGCCGGCGATCCCGGGCGAAGCCCGCGCCGTGCCCGCGGACCCCGCGGCCCGCATCGACCCGAACGTCTTCCGACTCGGGCCGGTCCGCGCGGAGGACCCGGTGACCCGCGCCCGGATCGAAGGGCTGTACCGGGAGCAGTTCGATCTCCGGCAGGACACGATGAGCCGGCTGCAGGAGCTCGGCGAAGCCGCGAAGGCCGCCTCCGATCCCGACGCGCTGAGAGCGTTCCACGAGGAGGGAATGCAGCTCAAGCGGGACCTGGAGCTGCGGAACATGGAGCTCGGTCTCGAGATCGCGCGGCTGAACGGCGACGAACAGCGCGCCGCCGAGTTCGAGGAGGCGCTCGATCAGCTCCGGCATCCCGAGAAGTGGATGCCGGTGCACCAGCCCGACCCCGAGTTGCAGGCGCGCCGCCTGCGTGAGCTCGGGATCACCGAATAGCGGCCGCAGAGGGTACCGGGCCGGCGGACGCACTCGCTTTCCCGGGCGTGCCCGGTGGGGTACGCTCGGTCCATGAGCGGCCCCTCCTCCTGGGATCGTCTGCGGGCCATCTTCGAATCCGCACTTCCCCTGGCGAACGGCGAGCGGCGCGCCTATCTGGACGAGGCATGCGCCGGCGATGAGAGCCTTCGCTCTCAGGTCGAGGCTCTTCTCTCCGCGAACGAAGCCGTCGGCCCCGGACAGTCGCGTCCGACTCGGCTCTCCACGCTTCCCGCCGGCCCCGTGCAGGATTCGGGGACCGTGGGTCCCTACCGGATCCTGGAGCGGATCGGAGAAGGCGGGTTCGGTGTGGTCTTCGTCGCGGAGCAGTCCGCGCCCATCCGTCGCCGCGTGGCGCTGAAGGTGATCCGAGCCGACGCCTCCTCCGGTCAGGTGCTCGCCAGGTTCGAGGCGGAGCGTCAGGCGCTCGCGCTGATGGACCATCCCAACATCGCGGTGGTGTACGACGCGGGCGCCACGGAGGGCGGGCAGCCGTACATCGCCATGGAGTACGTCGCCGGCCTCCCGATCACGCGACACGCCGACGAAGCGAAGTCGGCCGTGGACGAGCGGCTTGCGCTGTTCCGCCAGCTTTGCGACGGAGTGCAGCACGCTCACCAGAAGGGGATCATCCACCGGGACCTCAAGCCGTCGAACGTGCTGGTGACGCGCGTGGACGGACGACCTCTGGTGAAAGTGATCGACTTCGGGGTAGCGAAGGCCCTGGGAGCGCGGCTCACCGAGGAGACGCTGCACACGATGCGCGGCGTCGCGGTGGGCACACCGGAGTACATGAGCCCCGAGCAGGCCAGCGCGTCCCCCGGAGGAGTGGACACGAGATCCGACGTCTACTCGCTCGGCGTGATGTTGTACGAGCTGCTCGTCGGCGCTCTGCCCTTCGATCGGGAGTCCACGAGCGGCGAGCTTTTCGAGATGCTGCGCGAAATCCGCGAGAAGCGGCCCGCCCGGCTGACGGTCCGTCTCCGTGAGCTGGGTGATTCCGGCGCTCGGGTGGCGGGGCTGCGGCAGACGGACTTGTCCTCGCTGCGGCGCCGTCTCCAGGGAGACCTGGAGTGGATCACGCTCAAGGCGCTGGAGAAGGACCCGGACCGCCGGTACCCGACGGCGGCGGCGCTCGGTGAGGACGTCGGCCGGCTCCTGGGGAACCATCCGATCCTCGCCCGGCCGCCGAGCACCGCGTACCACCTGCGCAAGCTCGTGGCCCGGCACAAGGCGATCACGGCGCTCACCGGCGTGCTGGCGCTGCTCGTGGTGGCATTCGGCGTCACCATGGCCGTGATGTTCGGCCGCCAGCGCGTGGAACGTCTGAGAGCCGAGCGGGTCAGCTCCTTCCTCGAGCAGATGCTGGCCTCCGCGGATCCGACGATCGCGCGCGGAGAGGGGCTGCTCGTCCGGGACATCCTGGACGACGCGGCCGCGAAGGTGGAGGCGGAGCTGGGTGACGAGCCCGGCGTACAGGCTCCGCTCCAGCTGACGCTGGCGCGGACCTACATGAACCTGGGTCTCTACGCCGACGCCGAGAGCCTGGCCCGGAAGGCGGTGGCCACGCTGGATCTCGCCCAGGGCGGTCGCCCCACCTCCTTGCTGGCCGAGGCTCGGGGCCTGCTGAGCGAGGTGCTCTTGCACCAGGGGAGCTACGACGAGGCGGAAGCCGTCGGGCGAAGCGCCCTCTCCGACATGGAGGCGACCGTCGATCCGAGGGATCCGGCGATCGTCGAGAGCGTCACGCGGCTCGGCAAGGCGCTGCAGCGAACGGGGAAGTACGACGAGGCGGAGCAGATGCTCCGGCGCGCCTCGACGAGCTTGCGGGAGTCGGGTCGCCACGAGACGCAGGAGCATGCCAGCATCCTCATCGCGCTCGGAACCGTGCTGAAAGCCCTCGGCCGGTTCCCGGAGAGCGAGGAGACCCTGCGCGAGGCCCTCGGTGTCCAGCGCCGGGTTCTCGCCGAGGACGATGCCGACGTCACCTCGTCCATGAACGAGCTGGCCGTCGTGCTGCGCCAGCAGGGGAAGTTCGACGAAGCGGAGTCCCTGTACCGCGAAGCTCTGGCCATCGACGAGCGGATCTTCGGGCGCGAGCATCCCCTCACTGCGCAGCTCATGTCCAACCTGGGCGTGCTTCTCAAGTCGCTGAGGCGGTACGACGAGGCGGAGAGTCTGTACACGGAGGCGCTGCGCATCCGGAGGAAGACGCTCGGCGAAACGCATCCCGGCGTGGCCACGATGCTGAACAACCTGAGCGCCCTGTACCACGAGCAGGGCAGGTCCGAGGATTCGGAGCGAGCCGCCCGCCAGAGCCTGGAGATCCAGCGGACGGTCCACGGGGAGGAGCACCCCGACGTCGCGTTGGCCCTGTTCGCTCTCGCCGGGGCGGTCAGCGAGGCCGGCCGCCCGGGCGAAGCCGCGGCACTCGCGCGCGAGTCCCTGGCGATGCGCCGGAAGCTGCTGGGTGAGCAGCACCCGGACGTCGCCGCCTCCGCGAATCGGCTGGGATCGATCCTGATGGACGAGGGGCAGTGGGCCGACGCGGAGCCATTGCTCCGGTCGGCGCTCGCGATCCGACGGGCGAGTTACCCCCCCGGAGATTGGCGGACCGCCCTGACCGGGACGCTTCTCGGGGAGTGTCTCCTCGTGCGGGGAGAGCACCTCGCGGCGGAGTCCCTTCTCTCGGAGAACGCCCCGATCGTGATCGAGTCCGCATCGATGACCGAGCTCACCAAGAAGAGGACCCTGCGGGTGATGGCGGCACTGCACGACTCGCTGGGTCGTCCCGCCGAAGCGGCGGACTGGCGGGCGAAGCTCGCCGGCCTCTCGCCGGAGTAGTTCGCCGCCGCGTGCTAGACTCCCGCGCGATGCTGCTCACCGCCGACATCGGTAACACGAACACGGTTCTCGGAGTCTTCGACGACGCCGGCACGTCGCTCTCGACGCTGCGCATCGGCACGCGCCGAGACGCCACCGTCGGGGAAGTGTCGCAGGCCGTCGCGCACCTCTGCCGCCGCATCGACGGCGGTGAAGCGGGCATCGCCCGTACGGTGCTCTGCTCCGTCGTTCCCAGCCTGACGCGGACTTGGGAGCAGTACGTCGGGGACGAGCTGCGACACCCGCCCGTCATCGTTTCGGCGGAGCTCGATCTCGGCATCCCGGTAGCCGTGGACGATCCGCGCGAAGTCGGCGCCGACCGCATCGTCAACGCTCTGGCCGCCCGGGAGATGGTCGGCTTCCCGGCCATCGTGGTGGATCTCGGCACCGCCACCAACTTCGACGTCCTGGATCCGAAGGGCCGCTACGTCGGCGGGATCATCGCCCCCGGCGTGGAGACGGCATCCGACGACCTCTTCCGGCGCGCGGCCCGCCTCACCAAGGTGGACCTCGTCTTCCCGGACCGGGTCATCGGCGCGAACACGCGGGATTGCCTCCGCTCGGGCATCTTGAACGGGGCCGTCGGGATGATCGACTCGTTGGTCGAGGCCATCCGCGCGGAGATGGGGGCGAAGGCGCCAGCCATCGCCACGGGGGGTCTGGCGCCCCTGATCGGACCGCGCTGCCGTACCGTGGACAGGGTGGACGTGGGGCTGACGCTGGCCGGGCTGCTCGCCGTGGACCGCTACCTTCGCAAATAGTTACGAGTTTTCCCATTGACTCGGGACGGCGCCGTCCAGAAGATCGGTTCGTTCCGGGAGCAGCGGGTCCACTCCTTCAGGGGTATTCTATGAATCGTCACGTCTTGCGTGGCGTGTTCGGTCTGACCGTGGCCGGGTTCCTGGCCGTGGCGCCGGCCCACGCGCAGCTCGAGGACAACCTCTCGTCGCTCAGCACGGAGCAGGTCCAGGGGTACCTCGGGCCCCTCGTCTCCGGGCTCAATACATCCCTCAACTCCGGCATCTTCAAGAGCGGCCACGTGCCGACCACGGGCTTCAACCTCACCGTGGACCTCAAGGCCGCCTACATGAGCTTCTCCGACGAGGACCGCGTGTTCACGACGCCGGAGATTCCCGGGTACGCCTCCACGGAGGCGCCCACCGTGATCGGCGACGAGCAGGCCGTCGCCGTCGACCACGAGACGCTCGGCTCGTCCGCGCAGTTCGTCTATCCCGGCGGGTTCGACATGGGCCACTTCGGCGTGGCCGTGCCGCAGGTCACCATCGGCAGCATCCTCGGCACGCGAGCCATGTTCCGCTACATCTCCCTTTCCCTGGGCGATGAGGACGAGGACCTCGGCGACTTCGAGATGCTGGGCATCGGCGGGCAGCACAGCGTTTCGCAGTACCTGCCAGGCATCCCGGTGGACCTGGCCGTGGGCGCGATGTGGCAGTCCTTCAAGATCGGCGACGGGATCGTCGACGCGTCCGCGTTCGCGGTCAACGTCACCGGGAGCAAGAGGTTCGGCGCGGTCGTGAGCATCGAGCCGTACGTCGGCGTCGGGCTCGACTCGTTCGCCATGGACGCCGAGTACGAGACGACGAACGGCGAGACGTTCACCGCGGAGTTCGAGCGGGAGAACACGGGCCACCTCACGCTCGGCATGGGAATCAACCTGCCGGTGATCAAGATCCACGGCGAGTTCGACATCGCGGCCCAGACCGGCTTCGCCGGCGGCCTGAGCTTCGGGATCTAGGGGGAGACGACATGAGAACCAGAAACAGCCTGCAAGCCGTCGCCCTCGTCCTCGCCGCGCTGCCGCTCCTCGGCGGGCCGTGCGTGGAAGAGAAGGTGATCGAGCTGGTGATCGGCTTCCCCACCACGGTGCGGATCGAAGCATCGGGGAGCCAGAACGTGATCAACTTCCAGTCCGCGGACATCGACCTGAAAGCGGACATGGACATCGAGGGGGCGTTGGACGACGCCGGGATCGACGTGAACGATGTCGGCACCGATGCGGCGACGCAGACGGCCGACGTCAAGGTTTCGCAGATCTTCTACCGGGTGATCCAGCCCGACGCGGTGGCGAACCGCCAAATCACGAACGCGTCGCTTCGCGTGGCGCGGCTCGACGCGGCGGGAGTCCCGATCCCGGGCGGCGACCAGGTCCTGGTCACCGGCTGGAGCAATCCCGCGGGCGTCGGCAACGTCGCCGATCCGACGGCTTGGATCGACATCACGAACATCATCGGTGTCGGCGGACTGAACCTGCTCAACACCTACATGTACGACCTGATCGTGTGCCTTCAGACCGGGACGCCGATCACGAACCCGAACATCCGCTACCAGTACAGCGGAACGTCGTCTCCGACCGGACAGGCCACGCTGTTCGAGTACGAGATCAAGATCGTCTTCCAGGGGATCATCCCGCAGACCTTCGACGTGCCGTTCGGCAACAGCTAGACGTCCGCCAGAACGGGCTCGGCCGGCGGCCGGCGGGGGAGACCTCGCCGGCCGTTTCGATTCCGGGGAGGGCCGGAACGAGGCACCCTCGCCGGCCGTTGCGCGTCCGGGGGCGGGGCCGCAGGCGGGCACTCGTCGGCCTTGACACGCCCCGGCTCCGCCGGTACCTTGCGCCCGACTCCGCCCTGTTAGCACTCTCGGTGGATTAGTGCCAGATCGACGGCCCGCCCGAGGGCGGCGCCTGGGAGGGAGACGCCATGAACATCAAGCCGCTGGGGGACCGCGTGCTGGTCGAGGCCCTCGACGCCAAGGAAGTTTCGAAGAGCGGAATCATCATTCCGGACACCGCGAAGGAGCGCCCTCAGGAGGGCAAAGTCATCGCCGTGGGACCGGGCCGGGTCGGAGAGGACGGGAAGCGGATCGCGCCCGAGGTGAAGAAGGGCGACACCGTGCTCTACGGCAAGTACTCCGGCACGGAAGTGAACGTCGGCGAGAAGGAGTACCTGATCCTGCGCGAGACCGACATCCTCGCGGTCCTCTGACCGCGCACGCATTCCGAATCGGGAGGTCATGACAGATGGCGAAGATGATGCAGTTCGACAGCGCGGCCCGCGATGCGCTGCGCCGCGGCGTCGACCAACTGGCCGAGGCGGTCAAGGTGACGCTCGGCCCGAAGGGCAGGAACGTCGTTCTCGACAAGAAGTTCGGCGCCCCCACGATCACGAAC
>JBQTGV010000005.1:0-98801 GCA_052390515.1 Candidatus Eiseniibacteriota bacterium
CGCCCGCGGCGCGGAACGCGCGGCGCAGGCGCCCGCGCGCTGGTGATGAGCCTCTGGCAAGTGGAGGACGCCGCCACCGCGGAATGGATGCGCGCGCTGTACCGCGCGCGCTTCGCCCAGGGCCTCGATCCCGCGGCCGCGGCGCGCGCAGCGAGCGGCCAGGTGCTGCAGGCACGCCGCGCCGAGAGACGCTCCACCCACCCCTTCTACTGGGCGGGGTTCGTCGTGGAGGGTGGGTCGGCCGGGCCGTAGGATCGATCGCGTTGCCCCGAGCGAGGCGCTGGCGACCGCCCCACGCGGGTCGTGTACCCTCTCGACATGGGAGCGAACGCAGAAGCGAGATCGGACCCGGGGAGCTGGGGTCCGTGGAAGCGCTTCGGCTTTCGCTTTCTCCTCGCGTACGCGGTCTTCACGATCCTGCCCTTCCCCCTCGGCTGGGTGCCGTGGACCGAAGCGATTTCCGAGGCGTACGCGGCCCCCTGCCGAGCGGTCGCCCAGTGGGTGGGCCGAGACGTCCTCGGTCTCGGCTCCGACATCCCGGTGGCGGAGAACGGCAGCGGCGACCGCACGATCGACTACCTGCTCGCTCTCACGTTCGTTTTGCTGGCCGCCGCCACCGCGATCGTCTGGTCGGCCGCCGACCGGCGGCGAACGTCCCACCCGCGACTGCTCGCGGCGCTCCACGTGTACGTTCGCTACTACCTCGCCTTCGTCCTGCTGGACTACGGCTTCGCCAAGGTGCTCAAGACGCAGTTCCCGTTTCCGCCGCTCGCGAAGCTCGTGCAGCCCTACGGCAGCTCCTCCCCGATGGGCCTGCTGTGGACGTTCATGGGCTACTCCACGTCGTACACGGTGTTCGCCGGCGCGTTGGAGGTGATCGGCGGCGCGCTGCTCTTCTCCCGGCGCACGACGACGTTGGGAGCGCTGCTCACCATCGGCGTGATGTCCAACGTCGTGCTGCTCAACTTCTCGTACGACGTGCCGGTCAAGCTCTACTCGACGCACCTTCTCCTGATGGCCGTGTACCTCGCGGCACCCGATCTGCCGCGGGTGCTCGACCTCTTCGTTCGGAACCGGACCGTGCCGTCCGCAGAGCTCGCGCCGCACTTCGCCGGCGGAGCTCGCCGCCGCCTCGCATGGGCGGCGAAAGTCACCGCCATCGGCCTCGCGCTCTTCGTCTCGCTGTCGAGCAGCCTGAGCTACCGCGGCGAGATCGCCGCGTCGGATCCCCTGCACGGCCTGTACGAGGTCGACGAGTTCGCGCGCAACGGACACGACGTGCAGCCCCTTCTCGGCAACTCCTCCAGGTGGCGCTGGGTCTCGCTGGAGAGCTGGGGGGCCCGCGTCCTGCTCCTCGACGACACGATGCTCCGCTTCTCGGTGACGTACGACCATGAGCAGCACGAGATCGAGCTGCAGGACTGGTTCGGTCCGGGCACGACGCACGTCTTCTCGGCGCAGAACGACGGCGACCACCTCGTCCTCGAGGGCGCGATGGGCTTCGACACGATCCGGGCGGAGCTGCGCAAAGTCGACCCGTCGCGCTTTCCGCTGGTGAGCCGCGGGTTCCACTGGATCAACGAGGCGCCGTTCAACCGCTGACACACGACATGCCGCGAGACGACCGCGAAGTTACGGGGTACGATGTCGGTGAGGTCTTGCCGGTATGGCTGCGGCGTCTCACCTGGCGCGGAGACGCGGGGAGGATCCGTCGACATGACCAAGGGGAGGCTCGAAGCGTTCAGCGACGGCGTGATCGCCATCATCATCACGATCATGGTACTGGAGATGAAGGTGCCCCACAGCGCGGAGTGGAGCGCGCTGCGTCCGCTCGCGCCCGTGTTCCTGAGCTACGTGCTCAGCTTCGTCTTCGTCGGCGTCTACTGGAACAACCACCACCACATGCTGCAAGCCGTGCATCGCGTGAGCGGCAGGATCCTGTGGGCGAACCTGCACCTGCTCTTCTGGCTGTCGCTCTTCCCCTTCGTGACGGCATGGATGGGCGAGAACCGGTTCGCGGCGGCGCCCGTCGCGCTCTACGGGGCGGTGCTGCTCTGCGCGGCGTGCGCGTACTACGTGTTGAGCCGCGCGCTGATCGCCCACCATGGTGCGGACTCCGCCCTCGCCGCGGCCGTGGGCAGCGACGTCAAGGGCAAGGTGTCCGTGGTGGCCTACGTCGTGGCGCTGCCGTCGACGCTCCTGCACCCGTGGATCGCCTGCGCCATCTACGTCGTGGTCGCGGTCATGTGGCTGATCCCCGACCGCCGCATCGAGAGGACGCTGCTCGAGCGCGCATCCTGAGCCATGAACCTCGAGGCGTGGGAACTCGCCAGCTACGTCGTCACCGTGATCGGCCTGCCGCTGGCGATCCTCGTGTTCCTGTACGAGCAGCGCAAGGAACGCGACAACGAGGAGGAAGAGGTCTACCAGCTGCTCTCCGACAACTACCAGGACTTCCTGAAGATCGTGCTGGCCAATCCCGATCTCGGACTCGTCTCCACCGAGCAGACTCCCCAGCTCTCCAACGAGCAGCGCGAGCGGATGCTCATCATCTTCAGCATGCTGGTCTCGCTGTTCGAACGCGCCTATCTGCTCCTCTACGAAGAGGAGATGTCGCCGCGGCAGGCACGGCGCTGGTCCTCGTGGGAGGACTACATGCGGGAGTGGTGCGGGCGGGCGGACTTCCGGGCGTCGCTGCCCTCCCTGCTGCGCGGCGAGGACCCCAGCTTCGCGAAGTACATCGGCGCGCTCCTGGAGGAGGAGTAGTGTTCCGTCTCTTGGCTCAGGCGCGGCCCGCCGGCTGCCGACTTCGCTCCGCGCCCTACGCGGCCGGTGCTTCACCCGAGGCACGCTGGAGCCGGCGCAGCGCCGGAGCGAGCGTGACCGCCAGGATCAGGAGGGTCAGCGCGCCGGACGCGAAGACGACTTCCGCGCGGATCCGCTCGGTTCCGGTCAGGACGATCATGGCAAGGAAGTACGGGAGCGGCGTCCAGATCCAGGTCATCACGACGGCTCGGCTGCCGCGCCACACACCCCGCGACGTGCGCAGCGCCGGCCCGGGTCCGTCCTCCGGCGCGGACCACTCGACTCGTCCGTCGGGCTCCGCCGCGCGAAGGAGCCACCGAGCCGATCGCGGCCCGACGGGCGCGAGACGAGGAGCCGCTCCGGCCAGGGCAAGCACGCCAGATACGACACCAGCACCGCGGAGAGGAAGATGCCATAGTCGCCCTGAACGAGGATCGCCGCGCCTGCGTGCACTCCCGCAGCGACCCACACTCCCAGAGGTCTCGTTCGGCCGAAGAGAAACAGCACCCCCGCGAGGACCTCGGCCACGAAGATGGACCAGCACATCAGTTTCGCGAGGAGGATCCCCGGAAGGAGCGGGGCGAGGCCGAGATAGATCGGCGACTGCCGGATGTGTCCCAGGAAGTAGTCGAAGTACTGACCGGTCCTCCAGTCCACCTCCATGAGCTTGTTGAAGCCTGCTCCGAAGTACATGAGCGCGATCTGCCAGTAGATGAGCCACGGCGATCGCCCCTTCTCCTGCAGCCCGATCAGGAAGAAGAGGAGCCCGACGAAGACCTTCGCGTTGCGGTAGTAGACTTTCGACGTGAGGGTCGCCAGCAGGAACACGGTCCCGAGGATGAGGCAGTTCGTGCGCACCGCCCGGTTCACCATCAAGCCCGCCGCGCTGACGAGGAAGGCGAACTGCAGAGCCCGGGACCACGCCGGACTCGGCAGATTGTCCATCCAGGCGAACATCGGAGCGAACGGCTCCGGGAATCCGAGGTGGTAGCCTTTCAGCACGAGGCCGATCACCAGCAGCTTCGCCGCGAGAAGGAGCGGTCCCGGGAGACTCGTCCCCTCCACGCGAAGCGGGTTCCACGAGGACCGCCAGAGTGAAGTCATCGCGCGGGCCAGTGCCACTGCTGCTCCACCCCGCCGTTCTTGCGGTACGTCACGGTGACCTGCGCCTCGTCGGCCGTTCGGTAGACGCGTTCCACGTGGGAGATCACGGTTGTCACCTGGTGGATGGCGCGGGGGTTGCGCCCGGGGGTGGGGAGGTCGTAGCGCCGGGAGACCTCCTCGGACGTCAGCCGCCTCCCCCCGACGGCCGTCTCGATCGTGTACTCGAACTGGGCGTCGTAGGGAGACCAGCAGTAGAAGCGCATGGGGTGGATGCGGGCGACCCCGAGCGCCACGACCTGGGGAAGCAGCAGAGCCAGGCCGAGAACCGAACGGACGAACCGAACTCTCGACACGTGTCCCCCCGGCTGACCCGGCCGAAACCGCTTCCTCGGGATCGGCTTCCCGGGGGGTCCGGTGCACCCCGCGACGGAGGACTCGAGCCGATCGCCCCAAGTTTCTGTCCAATCAACATTGTACACTGTGATTAAACTATGTTAATGCTACCCGCACACTGTGCGGGGCCGAGGACACTCCTCCGCTGGTGGCCACGGGTCGAGGTCCCCCATCGGAGGTCGCGGTTTGCGGGCCCTGCTCGTCGAAATGGCAGATTGGCCGGTGGCGGCCCGGTTCCCGGCCACGCTGAAGCGGGCCGGCTTCGAGACCGCCGTGCTGGCCACCCCGGGCGCGATGATCCGCCGGTCCCGGTACTTGGACGGCCTGTTCGATTACCCGGCCCAGCACCTGCTTCGGTTCGCGGGGGTCCTCACGGCGATCGGGAGCTGGAGCCCGGACGTCGTCATCCCCTGTGACGACGAGGCCGTGCAGGCCCTGTGTCGGATCCGGGAGGGGGTCGCCGGGCAGCGGCGGTGGTTCGTCATCGGACCGGTGAGGAAGCTCCTCGACCGTTCCATCGGGCCGGTCTCGGGGTTCGAGACGAAGCGAACGCGAGCCGCTTCCCTGCGCGCCCTCGAAGCGTCCGGCGTCTGCGTTGCCCCCTTCGCCCGAATCCCCTCCCAGCACCACCTTCGCGCCTTCGTCGAGGCGCACGGACTGCCCGTCGTGCTCAAGGCGGACGGCTCGGCGGCAGGTCAGGGGGTGCGCGTGTGCCGCACGCTGGAAGGGGCGGACGCAGCCTTCCTCGACCTTGCCGGACGGGTGCGTGCGGAGCACCGCGACCGGGGACAGCGCCTGACCGAAGCGCTCCTCTGGGGCACCGATCCGACGGCCCCGTCCCAGGTGAGCGCGCAGAAGTTCGTAGCCGGACGCGAAGCGATGAGGACGTTCGTGGCGCTGGGGGGCCGGGAGATCGACGGCATCTCCGTGTCGAAGATCGTCCGATCCGACGACGGGCTCGGACCGGCCACCGTCATCGACTTCATCGATCACCCGGAGATGAGCGAGGCGACGACGCGGCTGGCACGGGCGATCGGCTACTCCGGCTTCGGCAGCATCGACTTCATCGTCGAGGACGGCACGAATCGCGCCCACGCGATCGAGTTCAACTCCCGCCTGACCGCCCTCGTCCACCTCGGGCATCACGTGGGCCACGACCTGGCGGAGGCCCTTCTCCTGGCACTGCGCGGGGAGCAGCTCGAGACGCGTGCTCCGGCGCGCGGCCGCCTGACGCTCTTCCCTCGCGAGTGGATGCGGGATCCGTCGAGCCCCTATCTCACGGAGTGCTTCGTCGATGTTCCGACCGAGGAGCCGGAGATCACGAAGGCGCTCGTCGAATACGCCGAGGGAAAGTCTCCACAGCACGGCCCGATGAACCTCGCCGCGTTCTGCACCGATCCGATGGCGATTCTCCGCGAGAACCCGGGCGGCCAACCGAAGTAGAATCGCGTCATGGACGCTGCGCCCGCGCGTGGCTGGTGCGACGAGTGAACGCCGGCGAACGCCATTGACCGATCGACGACGGCTCTACGCCGCCGCGTTCGTGCGCGCGGTCGCGACGGGATGGATCGGCGTCCTCCTCGGCGTCTACCTCGCCGAGATCGGCGTGGGGACCGGCACGATCGGTCTGATCGTGAGCTGCGGCCTCGCCGGCGCGGCGACCGGCACGCTGCTCGTGACGTTCCTGGGCGACCGCATCGGGCATCGCCGATCGCTGCTGCTGGTCGCGTTGTTCGGGGCGGCAGGTGGTGCCGCTCTCGCTGTCAGCTCGCATCCCGTCGTGCTCGGGATCGCCGCCTTCCTCGGCATGGTCAACGGCATGGGCCGGGACCGGGGAGCGGCGCTCGTCGTCGAGCAGGCTGTGCTTCCGGCCACCGTCGGCGACGCCGGGCGTACCATGGTCTTCGCCCGATACAACGTCCTGCAGGATGTCGGACACGCGGCCGGCGGGCTGCTGGCCGGATTGCCCGCGCTCCTCGCGAACGGCGGTGTTTCGGACCCCCTCTCGTTCCGCGCTTCGGTCGCGGGGTACGCCGCTCTTTCGCTGCTTCCGATCGCGGCCTACGTGGGGCTGTCGGCGGCCGTCGAGGCGCCCTCGCTCTCGCGCCGCGGCACCGTTTCGCGGGAGAGCCGCAGCATCCTGTGGCGCATCTCCTCCCTCTTCGCGCTGGACAGCCTCGCCGGCGGATTCCTCACCACCGCGCTGCTCTCGTTCTTCTTCCACGAGCGCTTCGGCGTCGGCGTCGCCACCATCGGCCCGCTCTTCGCCGCCGCCCGCGTGGCCAACGCGCTGTCGCACCTCGGCGCAGCTTGGCTCGCGAAGCGGATCGGACTCGTCAACACGATGGTGTTCACGCACATCCCCTCGAGCCTGCTGCTCGTCACCGTGGCCTGGGCTCCGAGCTTCCCCGTAGCCGCCGCGCTCTTCCTCCTTCGCGAGGGCCTGGTGGAGATGGACGTGCCCACGAGACAGTCCTACGTGATGGCGATGGTGCGGCCCGAAGAGCGGACGTTCGCTTCCGGCGTGACGCACCTCGTGCGCATGGCGGCGTGGGCGGTGGCCCCGGCCTTCGCCGGCCTGATGATGGCGGACCTCGGCCTGATGATCCCCCTCGTCATCGGAGCCGCCATGAAGATCGCCTACGATCTCCTGCTGTGGCGCGCGTTCCGGCACGTCCGGCCGCCGGAGGAGCGGACGGCGTGACGGTCACGGACGGCCGGCGGCCCCGCGTTCGCTCTCCGCGCGCTCGCGCTCCTCGGAGAACCTCTCGTGGACGGCCCGGGCCGACGTCGCGCCTCGGCCGGGGGCGTGGTGACCCGGTCCCTCGGCCCAAAGTACGCCGGACGCGGCCTCGCGACACGGTCGCTCCGGCCGCCTTCGTGTAGTATGGCTGCTGGCCGGCGCCAACGTCGGCGCGCACAGCCGTCTGCACACGTTCAAGATCGAGCGCCTTTCCCTGGACTTGCCGATCGTCGTGGAGATCGTGGACACGAAGGAGAAGCTCGAGACGTTCCTCGCCGCCATCGACGATGACATCACCGAGGGGCTCGCCACCCTCGAGAAGGTCGACGTGCGGCTCTACCGGAGCCGGCCGGTCTCGTGAGCGTCGAGGCGAACAAGGAGGTGGTCCGCCGCTGGTACCGCGACCTGTGGAACCGGTGGGACCTTGACGCGGCGGGCGAGCTCGTCCACGACGATCTCTCGTTTCGCGGATCGCTGGGCACGGAGGTGTCCGGAATCGAGGCGCTGAAGGACTACGTGTGCACCGTGCGGGCTGCCTTCCCGGACTTCCACAACCGCATCGACGAGCTCGTGGGCGAAGCGAACGTCGTGGTGGCCCGCCTCACCTACACCGGCACTCACCGCGGTCCGCTCTTCGGCTTCGCTCCGACCGGCCGGCGCGTCGAGTACGCCGGCGTCGCCGTCTTCACCCTGCGTGACGGCAGGATCGCCAGGGCCTGGGTCCTCGGTGACGTCCACGGGCTGCGCGAGCAGCTCGGCGCCGCCGAGTGAAGGAGCCCGGCAAGGGCCCGCGCCGACCGGCGGCGCTCGCGTTGGCCCGACCGGCCAAGCCTCGCGGCCCGTTCACGCGCTGGCTCCGGGGAGACGGCGGAGCGCACGGGCACTCCACCCACCCGTGGTACCTCGTCCTGTGGCTCACCGGCGTGGACTACTTCTCGACGCTCGGTTACCAGCCGGGAATCGCGCTGCTGGCCGCGGGCGCACTCTCGCCGCTCGCGACCGGACTCCTGGTCGTCGTGACGCTGCTCGGCGCGCTGCCGATCTACGCCCAGGTGGCCTCGCGCTCGTACGCCGGACAGGGCTCCATCGCCATGCTGGAGAGCCTGCTGCCGGGCTGGTTCGGCAAGGTGCTCGTCCTGGTCCTGCTGGGCTTCGCGGCGACCGACTTCGTCATCACCATCACGCTGTCGGCGGCCGACGCGACCCAGCACGCCATCGAGAACCCGTTCCTCCACGAGCACCTCGGCGAAGCCAGGCTCCCGCTGACCATCGCGCTCATCGCGCTGCTCGCCGCCGTGTTCCTGAAGGGATTCACCGAGGCGATCGGCGTCGCCGCGATGGTGGCCATCCCCTACCTGCTGCTCAACCTGGTCGTTCTGGTTCGCGGTCTCCTGGAGATCGCCGGACGTCCGGGGATCATCGGCGAATGGCGCTCCGGCCTGTTCACGCAACACGGCGACTGGGTCGGCCTGCTCGTCGTCTCGGCGCTGATCTTCCCGAAGCTGGCGCTCGGGCTCTCCGGCTTCGAGACCGGTGTCTCGGTCATGCCCCTCGTCTCCGGCGATGCCAAGGACGGCGGCGTTCCTTTCGCGCGCATCTCCGCCACGCGCCGACTGCTCGCCGCCGCGGCCCTCATCATGTCCGCCTACCTGCTGCTCTCCAGCTTCGTGACGACGCTGCTCGTCCCGGAGGAGGCCTACGCCGAAGACGGCGAGGCCGCCGGACGCGTGCTCGCCTGGCTCGCGCACGGCCTCCTCGGCCACGGCTTCGGCTCGGTCTACGACGCGGCCACGCTGCTGATCCTGTGGTTCGCGGGTGCCTCGGCGATGGCCGGCCTGCTCAATTTGATCCCGCGTTACCTCCCCCGCTTCGGCATGGCACCCGGCTGGGTGGCCCACCGCCGCCCGCTGGTGATCGTCATCCTGGTCATCTGCGTGATCGTGACCTGGATCTTCGACGCCGACGTGGAGGCGCAGGGCGGCGCCTACGCGACCGGGGTGCTCGCGCTGATGCTGTCCGCCGCCGTGGCCGTGGCGCTCTCGCTCACGCGGGAGGGCAAGCGCCTCCTCGGCGGATACTTCTGGATCCTGTCGGCGGTCTTCGCCTACACGCTGCTGGAGAACATCCACGAGCGTCCCGACGGACTGATCATCTCCAGCGTGTTCATCGGGATCGTTCTGGTGCTGAGCGCGGTCAGCCGCTACCTGCGCGCGACCGAGCTGCGCATCACCGAGATCACGTTCGCCGACGAGGAGTCGGCCTCCCTGTGGAAGGAGATGACGGGCAAGAAGGTGAATCTGGTGCCGTTGACGCAGGCGGATCCCGCCGCGCGCAGGCGGAAGGCCGAGGAGATCGACCGCTACTACGACATCCACCATCCGTACGCGTTCGTGCACGTCCGGCTGCTGGACAACCGCAGCGAGTTCCTCGCCCCGGTGAGCGTGCGCGTTCGCAAGGAAGGCGCCGACTACACCATCGAAGGGACCGGCGCCGTGGCCATCGCCAACACGATCGCGTACTTCAGCGAGCTGCTCGACCCCGTGGGCATCTTCCTCGGACTCACCCGCAAGGGCCTGATGACGCAGTCGTTCCGCTACCTTCTCTGGGGCGAAGGCGAGACCGGGCTCATGGTCTACCAGATCCTGCTGCGCTACTGGGACTGGACGCCTGGCGACGACGTTCGCCCGCTCATCTTCCTGATGAGCGAGTAGCGCCGGGCGCCGGCCGCGGCACCCGGCGGCGTCCACGCGGTCCAGCGCCCCTACAGGTCGATCCAGCGGTTGATCTTGATCAGGAAGACGTCGTGGGGGTGCTCGTCGAAGAGCCGGTCGAGGTCGCGGCCCACGTCGAAGCGCCCGTCCGGATCGAACCCGAAGCGTGACTGCGACCACACCAGATAGAGACTCGACCCCGGCGAGTACTCCCAGCGCACGACGAGGTTGGAGTTGAAGTCGCGCACGTTGAAGTCCGGGTCGCCGAAGGAGTAGTCGGTGGCTCCGTCCGCGTCCTCGTCCACGAGCCAGGCGCCGCCGGCCGGGTCCGGCGTGGTCACGCCGTCCAGGCGCACGAAGCGATCCTCGTAGCGGTCCGCGCGGGGATCGGTGATGCGCCTGAAGCCGGCGTACGTTCCCGCCGACACGAAGGGAGCGCCGTAGTACTGCACGGTCAGCCGCGGCGTGATCGCGTAGTCCAGCCGCAGTTCCACGTCGAACGTCTCCTGCTCCAGGCTCCCGTAGACGTACGCGGGCTCTCCGCTCCGGTCCGTGGTCTCGATGTACTGCAGGTCGGGACGGCTCCGGCTGTACTGCGGGCCGATCTCCCCTCGGATCGCGTTGCTCGGCCGCCACGCCACGTACGTCCAGACGCTCGACTCGCGCCCGGCGCCGTCGTCGAAGCGGATGCCGCTTCCGCCGAGTCCTCCCGACAGCCGCCGCCTCGAGTCGGAGTGGAGGTTGCCGTTGAAGCTCACGTTGCCGGGGACCTTCATGGACGGTCCGCCACGCAGTTCGCTGAGGGAGATGCGCTCGTTCTCGCGGGTGATCCCCGCGTTGTAGTTCCAGTTGTTGCGGAAGTTGGCGTTGGTGTTGAAGTTGAACGCCTGGTAGGTGTTCTCGCCGCCGTACTCGAAGTCCAGCCACTGGTTCACGTTGAATCCCATGCGCCGGAAGATCCCGAACGGGTTGCGGATCGAGTAGCCGACCCAGGAGAACTGGTTGATCTCGTCGGAGTTCCGCATGAAGCCGAGGTCGTTGAGCTCGAAGCCCGGAGACCGCCAAGCCGCGCCGCCGTCGAAGTTGAGGTTGCCGCTCGACTTGCCGACCCGCATCGACCCCGCGTGGCCGTCCAGCGACGTGCGCGTCGTGTCGACCGACTGGCCTTCGTTGTCGGGACGCTGGAAGTAACGCGCCGAGGATGTCTGCGTGCGAAGGATGGCTTGCTCGCTGCCGGCCACGCGGCTGCCCAGCAGGTTCGCCGCCAGGTAGTAGTCCCGCTCGCCGAGGTAGTGGAAGAAGTCCACGCCGCCGGCGTACGCGGACTCGTGCAGGAAGTCCACCTGCGGGTCGTCGATTCGTCGGTTCACGGCGGTGACCATGCCGCCGATGCGGGTCTCGCCGCGGTCGAAGTCCCGCTGCACGCGACCCACGAAGTGACTGGCCGCCGGCTCCACGGTGACGTCGCGCCGTTCGCCGTCGAGCTCGACTCGGGCCTGCTCCTTCGCCGTGATGCTCTCCAGCACGCCGATCGACGTGCCCCCGACCTTGCCGGTGAGCTTGGCGGCCCCGACGATCGAGGTGTTCACGGGCTGATCGACGTAGCCGGGCTCGTTGAAGTCCGCGCGGTACTGGGGCGACCGTCCGATGCGCCGCGAGTAGAAGAGGCGGTCCGTCGCGTGCGTGCCGAAGGCCACCGACGGCGCGATCCGGAACTCGAAGATGTTCGCTCCCTCGATGAAGAAGGGCCGCTTCTCGTCGAAGAACGTCTCGAAGGCGGACAGGTTCACTTCGGATGGATCGGCCTCCACCTGCCCGAAGTCGGGGTTCACGGTCAGATCCAGCGTCAGCGCGCTGCCCACCCCGATCTTGCCGTCCAAGCCCCCGGAGACGTTTCCGTCGGACCCGTCGGCGAACGGATCGCCCGAGACCTCGGCGAAGCGCTCCTGCTTGGCCACCGTGTACGGCAGAAACTCGACCCGACGCTGCGGCCGGATGCCGCGGATCCCGTGCAGCTCCCCGAACTTGGACACCCACCCGTCCTCGTCCCTGGGGATCGGCTGCCACACGGACCGCTCTTCCTGGCGGTAGATGCGCCGCTGCACCTGGATGCCCCAGACGTGCTCCTCGCGGTTGTCGTAGCGGAGCTGGCTGAGCGGGATGCGCGCTTCCGCCGTCCAGCCCTCCGCGTCGATCCGCGCCTGGTGCTCCCACACCGGATCCCAGTTGCCGTCCCAGCTGTCGCCGTCCTGCGAGATGAACTCGTCGCCCTGCACTCCGGAGACGCTGGCGGTGAACGAGTACGCCGTGCGGTGGTCATGGTAGCTGTCGATGTTCACCTCGACCCAGTCGCCGGGGAACTGGTCGCGGCGGCCGAGGATGCTGACCACGCCTCCCGGCTGGGGATCGAACGCGCGGTAGGCCAGGTAGAGGTTCTCGTCGTCGTACAGGATCTTGAACCGCGTGTCCGCGGTCGGCGGCTGGCCCTCCGCCGGCTCCTGCTGGGTGAAGCCACCGGACCACTCCACCGCGCTCCAGGCCTCTTCGTCGATGCTGCCGTCGATCCGGGGCGGCGTGGACGCCCGCTCCGTCACGTAGACACGCGGAGGGACCGCGGCGGCGGTGCCGGCCGCGGCCAGCGCCCAGAGGGCGGCGAAGAGCGGGGCGAAGCGGGAGGCGGAGGGGTTCACGGGGCGGATCCTCGCGTTCGGCGGTTCTCTCACCGCGCCGACGTCCGCGTTCGGGCGGGTCCGGCGCCGCGTCGAACTGTCAGACGCACTCGCCCGGCGGACCGTTCATCCGGGGAAACGCGAGATCTCTCACCAACCGGACTCGGAGGCCTTCCCCGAGACCGCCTCTCCGGCGGCCATCTTCACGGCGGCGACCAGCCTCCCGAGCTCCTTCTCGCCCTCCGCTCCGTAGCCGCGAAGGATTTCCACCTGCTGCAGGGCCGCCTGGAGATGCGCTTCGCCAAGGTACTCCCGCGCCTGCGGGAAGTCCGGACGGATCTCCAGCGCCTTCCCGTAGTTCTCGAAAGCATGCTCCAGATCGCCGGTCTTCCGCTGGCAGAAGGCCAGCATGTTGAGGATCTCGGCGTCGTTCTTGCGCTTCTTGTTCGCCTGCTCGAAGCGAACCAGCGCCTCCTCGAACTTCCCCGCCTCGGCCAGCTCCATCCCGCGCTGGTACATCTGGTCCGCCTCGTCGGCCTTCGCTTCCGTGCCTTCCGCGGAAGTTGCCTCGCGCTCCCGCGCGCCGCCGCCGCTCGACGCGGCGATGGCTCCGCCGGCGAGCGCGGCGGTTGACACGGTGAGGAGGGCGAAGGTCCGGGCGCGGTTCGTGATCGACATGGTGGAGCTCCTCTCGGGTGGGAGATTCGGATCGAGATGGAAACTACGGGCGAGGCGCGGGGCGCGCCAGATCCGAGCTCCTCCCAAGGGTGCCTTCCTGGAGCCGCAGTCCATCAACCGGTCGGGGCGCAGGACGATGGTGGGACGTGAACGAACCAAACGCCACGGCGCGAAGGCTCAGCCACCGCCGAACTGGACCGTGGTGTCCGACGTTGCTCCGAGCCCCTGCCCTGCGGCGGGCAGGTAGTCTCTAGCGCGGCCTGCGCTCCCGAACCTCCTTGTGCGGCGGTGTCCTCCGGTACTTGATCTCCACCGTCGCTGTTCCCAGATTCGCGAGGCGCGATACATCAGTCGTTTGGATCCCACGTGCGTCCGTCGTCGCCGCCGAGTCCGCCGCTGCGGCGGTCAGCACAAACCCGTTCGAGTTCACGCCACCCTCCAGCGCTTCCTTCATGAGCAGCGTCATGTCCAGGGCAACCGCTCCGGTACGGCCGAGGTCCACCTCCGTGCGCCCGTACACCGACTCGTCGAAGCTCGTGGCCCACGTGACAGCTCCCGGAGTCCACGCGGCGGTGACAGGGTGGACGCGAAGATCCAGGGTTCCGTCTCGTGCCGCCCCGGCCAGGTCCAGACGAATGCTGGCCCGGGAGATGGCGATGTAGCCGAGGTCTTCTGGCGTGGCCAGATTGAAGAAGATGCGGGCGTTCCCGAGACCGTCGTCCGCCGTCGTGACGTCCTGGACGGCGAGGTGGAGAGTCTCGGCGAACGAAGACGCGGCGGCGAGCACGATGCAAGCCCCGGCGACGAGACCGGCAGAGCAATGCGTCTTCAACGGTAGCCCTCCTTGATTCGTCCCCAGGATCTCGTCTCGACGGAGACCGAGCCGCAGCCCTGACCGCGGGCGCCGATCGGACCGCAGCCGGCGGAGTTCGCCGGCAGGCAGGGCGAGGTATCGAAGACGGTGAAGTCCCCGAGCGTCGGATCGCAGTACTGCGGATCGATCACGCGGTCCGTGGCAGCCATGCTGAATCCGCTCACGTCACCGCCGGCGTTCTGCCAGTAGACGTTGCAGCTTGGCACGACGGTGGCTGTGCTGGACCGCCACACCGCCACCGCCCCGATCGAGCCCGTGACCGCATTGTTCTGGAACTGAACCGCTCCAGCCTGGAAAGCGGCCGCCGCGCCCGCCCCGAGCGCCGTGTTCTGGTGGAACGTGTTGCCGACGGCGGTGCCGGAGCCACCCGTCGAGAGAGCCCCACCACCCCCTCCTCCAAGCGTCGTCCGATTGGTCCAGAACACGCAGTTCTGAACAGTGTACGGCGCCGCGCCGAACGCGTTGATGGCCACTGCACCCCCGGCCGACACGGCCACGTTGTTCTCGAACCAGCAGTTCTCGATGGTGACGCCCAGCTCGTACCCGCCGATGGCGATGGCACCGCCGCCTCCCGAGCCGAGCTCGGAGTTGCCGATGAACGCGCTGTTCCGGATCACCGCAACATTCGGAAGGCCCGGAGTGTACGGACCGGCGTTGATGGCGCGCTCGCTGCAGTTGATGAACGTGCAGCCGTCGACCAACAGGTCTGCCTCCAGCTGCGAGATGCCCGCGCCTCCCGTCTGGGTGGACAAGTTGCGGAACTCACAGCCGACGACCTCCAGATCGGCGAACGTCACGAGGATTCCGGCCACTGCGAGCTGTGCTCCGTCCATGTCACGCAGGACACAGTCACGGAAGGTGACTTTCTCCGAGTCGACGATGAACGCACCAGGGCTCCTCACCGGAGCACCGGTGATGGTGAAGCCTTCCACCACCGTGGTCCCCGACAGAAGCTGCTCGCCGTAGATCACCTGCGGCTGGAAACCGGTGGCCCCCAGCATGTCGATGGTGGTGACCGAGGGTCCCCCCTCGGAGAGAAGCGTGACGCCATCCGCCAGGAAGGCGCAAGCAGTCTGCGGAGAGCCGAAGACTACCCTGGTCTCGACGTCGCTGTATGTGCCCGGAGCAACCAACACCGAGTCTCCGGTCACGCTGGCATCCAGCCCAGCCAGGATCGTCGGCTGGTCGGCAGGAACATGAATCACAGCACCCTCGACTCCTGCGGTCAGGGTCCCAACCGTCCCCGCTGCGGTCCAGAAGCGGCGCACCCAAGGTAGCCACCTCATTCGAGCACCGCGATCTTGTGAGTCTGCGCGAACCCCGGGCCTGTCATCCTCACGAAGTAGACGCCCGAGGACACACGGCCTCCGGACGCATCCCTCAGATTCCACGTCAACTCCCCGGTACCCGCCGAGAGCGGCCCGTGCAAGAGACCTGCCACATGCCGTCCGCGAACATCGAACACGTCGACCGCGTAGACTCCCTCGTCGCCAGCTGCAATTCCGAACCCGAGCTGAACCGACCCTCGTGTGGGATTGGCTGCCAGTGACGCCAGCGACGTGACCGCCGGAGTCCGGTCGACAGCCGTCGTGGCACGCCCGGTGTCTCCGGAGCGGTCGTCCAGCGGTTGTGACGGGAGCCCGGGGACCGTCCTCCCGACCTGCGGTGCCCCACTCATACGGTGGTAGCTCTTGACGACGTCGCTCGTGTACCTGGGGACGAAGTCGAAGAGCGTGTAGGTCGGCTTCAGCTTGGGCCGAAGGAGCTGGAAGATGTCGAACTGGCTGCCGTCGATCAGGTGCTCGTCCAGAGGGGACGCGGTGTACGTGTACCAGTAGCAGTTCTGCGACTCCAGGATGGGACTGCCGGCTTCGACGTAAGTCAGGACGAACTCCACGTTGACGCGCTCGACCATCAAGCCGTTGTTGCCTCGATCTACCACGGGTGACTCCATGCCCAGTTTCGTCAGGGCTCGATTGTTCGACCGCACCGCTTCGAGGCCCGCGCCGCTCGTCACCTCCAGCCAGTTCGCGCGGAAGTTCGCGGTCGGCCCGGTCAGCAGGGGATTCGAGTCCCGGCTGATGTCCACCGATCGCAGGGACTGCACCACGTTGTTGCTGTCCGCCTGGATGTTCTGTGTCTGAACCATCAAGAGGCCAGCGAGGTTGAAGTCCTCCACGTAGTTGCGCACGTACGTGGCGGTCCGGTTGTACGCCGCGTCGGCGCACACCCACGTGGACGCGACGCCCGTGTGGCTTCCGAGGCCCGCTCCCGTCCCTGGACCCACGATCCAGTTGCCGTCGATGAGGAGATGGTGAGGAGTCAGAAACGTCACGCCGCAGACGTTCGGGTTCGTCGTGGGCCAGATAATGTCGACGGCCGCGGAAGTCTCCCCCGGAATGACCAGCCCGAACAGGTCGACCTTGTTGTTGCGGATCGTGGCGTGAACGGCACCGTCGAGGAGAATCCCCGAGCGACCCACGTTGAAAAGGACACTCCCCCCACGCTCGATGGTGTTCGACTCGATGACCACCCCTTGATTCACCGCCCAGTCCACCCACGCGCCGACCTCCCCGAAGTCATGGATACGTGAGTTCCTGAGAGTGGTGAAGTTGTCAGGCTCGAAGAAGAAGATGGGGTATTCCGCGTAGCCGATGTCCGCGTACTCGATCACGCTCCCCGCGGCATCAGCATCCAGAAGGAGTCCGCCCCAGGCGTCGCCCGAGCTCGTCAGGGTCTCCGGACGGAAGTACACCGAGTCGCCGTCGGTCTCGCTCCCGGTCGTGAAGATCCTCCCCTGAGGGACGAGGTCAACCTTGCCGGCAACTCCGAACGACGTCTCCAGGCTCGGCGACACCGCGTTCGTCGCGACGACGTAGGTGCCTCCCAGAAGGTCCCACTCCCCGTGTTCCTCCTCTACAGACCCGCCGCTCCACACGCCCCACGGGAGGAAGGCATCGGAGTTGTCGAGATAGATGTGCTTGGGCGGAGCACCGGCGATGTTCACGAAGTCCACATCGTCGAGATTCGGTGCGATCAGGTGCGCAACCGTGATCCCGTTCTCCGCGTCACGGATCGTCGCGTTCGAGATCGAGGAGAGCGGCTCCACCGAGCCTACGTACCCGTATCCCGTCCACTCCGCCCCGATGAGCTCCATGTGGAAGCCGCCCCAGTCCGTGCTCGTCGGCGTAGGACTATCCGAACGGAACGTGATGGGTTCGGGGATCGTCCCATCGGCGACGAGCTGTCCCCTGACGACGCACTCCGACTTCGGTGACGCCCCGTAGTTCGCCGACCCTGCCGCCGCCGGGCCGAAGCCGAGCGTCCAGCCGGGCGGGACTGTCAGCGAGTTACCCGTGTCGACCAGGACATCCCGGTCAAAGCTCACGTCGGACACGTTCCCCGTGAACGTGAGGCCCGCCGCGTTGGCGAGCAGGGTGTTGAGTTGCGCTGTGGTCAGCCCCGCATCCTCCAGAGCCAGCGCACCCCGGGCGTACCGGAACTCAGCGTTCGCCAGGGACGCGGCATCCAGGTCCCCCATGCGGATGCCGTACCAGTCGCCGGCCGTGGCTGCGGCTACCTCCCCGCCACCCAGGTAGTGCGTGTTCGCCGCGTCGTCGCGCGAGGAGGTGAAGGTGACCTCGTTGCCAGCCGTCCCGGCCACGACGAGATTCGCGGACGCCGGAACGACGATCTCCACGCGCTGCTGATCGACACCTGCGGCGAGCAGGTCCTCAGTACTGGCGATCACCGTGGCACCTGCGTTGACCGTGAGCGTACCGCCCGCCGGCACCGCCACGTCCTGCGTCAGCCGGATCTTGCCGTCCCACTCCATGTCAGAGGGGAGCACGAACGGCTGGTTCGCGGCCGGCGCGTCGTCGTACCTCACGGTCACCTGCATCACGCCGTTCCCACCGCCGGGCTCGGTCTCCCAGTGGATGTCGTAGAACGTGAGGCCGCTGTACATCGATTGCTCGCGCCGCATCGAGCACATGTTGTGGTCGCGGTACGCCGTCTCACTCGGATCATTGGGGACGAACCAGTAGACGTCCGTGCTCGGGTTGGTCCACGGCGCGAATACATTGGACACCCCGTTCCCCCAGATCTCCTCAAGGTCCCCAGGGTAGATCTCGTCCTCACAGGTCATGCAGGACATCTCGTCGAATCCCAGGACCGGGTCCGGCACCCAGGTCAGCGTGTCGACCATCCCCTGGGGCACCTCGATGTCGATGGTCGGCGGGAAGTTCCCGTCCGGGCAGCAGGCCACGTCTTGTATCGTGCAGGGGGGATTGGGACACGGCGGTTGGGTGCAGTTCTCGCAGCCAACGTCTGCGCACAGTGGCGGGGCTTGCTGACCAAAGGCACCTATCCACCAGCCTTCAATGGAATGACTAACGTCCGGTTCCGGCCCGCAAGAAGGGCAGGCCCCGTGCGCCCGGTACCTCTCGTGCTCGGACACGTGGGCGATCACCAGACCGCTGTTCCCCTTCACAGCTCCGCCACAAGCGCCGCCCAGCGATGATCCATCGGTGAAGAGGGTGGCCGTGCTATCCCGGCACTCGATGACGAAATACTGCTTCGGATCCTCGGTGTAGATGACGCCGAAGCCGGCCTGATCGCCGTTGGCGCCGACGTCTTCCAGAGTCAGAACCTGGGAACCAGGCCCACTGAAGCTGATCTCGTACTTGGGCTCGATCCACCCCAGCTTCCAGCGCATGATCGTTTCCATGATCGTGCCGGCGTAATAGTTTTCGTCGGTGCCGTCCATGACGCCGTAGCGTCCGATTGACTTGATGTGCCCCCCCGCCCACCCCACCGGAAGGGATCCCAGGCCGTTCAGCGCGTCGAGAACGTCGTGGCCGTACTCGTGAAGCACCAGCCCGCGGACCCGTGCAGCGCTCCGTTGGGAAAGCCTGGGAGCCAGATAGATGCCGTTGTTCGCTCGTATCTCGACGTTGTCGACGGGCTTCGGGTCCAGCGCGAGGTCTAACGTGGACGCTCCGGGGATGCCACTGAGGGCGAGCGCATGGGTGTCACCGAAAACCTGGCGCCAACAGATGATCACTTGATCGACGATGTCGTCCCCGTCCGCATCGAAGTCGTCGAAGCTGAAGGCCGGGTCATTGTCGACCGAGTCGATCACCGCGTTATGCGCTCCGCGGAGGTCCTCGTTCCATGTCGCCATGCCGTCCTCCAGGTAGACGACCTCCGGGTAGACGACACCGCGAACGTCGTGCTGGCCGTTGGACATCTGCAGGAAAAAGTCCGTGATGGAGCCGGGAACCGGCGTCTCGCCTACCTCCTGAAGCAGGAGCGGCGCCCAGGACGGCACCGGTGTTCCCGGACCCGAGGACAGAGGCCACGGATCGGGTGTGCAGGGTGATCCGCCGGGATCAGACTGTCCCTCGGCCTCCGCGAGGATGAACACGACCTTCACCAGTCCGGAGGGCGGAATCCCTTGCGCGGGCTCGTGTGGCACTCCCGCCGCGTGGGCGCACGTAGCGCTCTCCTGCGATCTGACGGCAGATGTCCCCGTGATGACGGCTGCCAGCGCAACGGCGAGCGCGGCAGCCGGACGGCGACGCGTCGCCGCGCGACAGGTCTCGAGAACATGGCTATGAGTGAGTGAGTGAGTGAGTGAGTGAGCATCGTTCGTTCCCCCCTCCAGACACGCACCGAGCGACGAGGTCGCGCCCCGGGCAAGCGGGCGGCGCCAGCTACCCACGCGCCGCAGTCGAGTCCGAGGGGGGAACTCCCGGACGGAGCGCAGAGCTCCTCGCCCGCAGCGCGCCGACGTATCCAGGATACGCTCCCCGCGGGTGGGCAAGTCAAGGGGGCCGAGGAGTGAGGTCGCGGAACCGCGCTCCGTCGCGGGACTGGGCTACAGCGCCGCCACCGCCCGGTCCCGCTCGAGCATGAGGACGCCGACGTCGGGATCCACGAGAATCCTCTCCGGCTCGAAGTCGCAGGGGATGGTGACCTCCGCGGTTTCGCCCGCGCCGAGCGTGATGGAGACGCGCGCCTCGCTCCAGGCCTTCGCCCCCTCCTCCTCGGCGTAGCGCTCCCCAGCCACCGCCGCCACCTCCACCGGCATGCGCCCGGTGCCCGCGTTGCGGACCGTGGCCGTCACCGTCCAGCCGCCTTCGCCCGCCGCCTTCGCCGCCCCCTCTACCCGATACTCGGGAACGATCACGTCGAAGAACCACTGGTTCACGAACTCGTCGAACGCCGTCGAGTCCGGCGCGTGCGCGCGCAGAACGCGGACGTAGTCCTGCAGCACCGGGAAGTCGGGTCCGCCGGCATACTCGCGGAGGAATGCCTGGATGCCGGCCAGCCCCGCCTCTTCTCCCATCCGGCTATGCAGCATCCAGAAGACCCAGCCGCCCTTGTCGTACATCACCGTCTCGTCCGTCGACTTCTCCCCGAGCGTCCACACCAACGGCTTCTCCGCGTCCACCTGTCGCCGCTCGCCGTAGCGCTCCTCGATTCCCTTGCAGAACTCGGCGCGCGCCCGATCGCCCTGCACCTGGCGGAACAGCAGGATCGTCGAGAAGTGCGCCATGCCCTCCGCGAGGATGTTGCCGCCCGGCCCCTCGCCGGGCATGAGGATGTTGCCCCACCACTGGTGGGCGGCCTCGTGAGCGGTGATCAGGAAGGGCGCGTCGGATTCGTCGGTCTTGCGCGTCAGGAAGCCGATGCTCTCCGAGAACGTGATGTTCGTCGGGAATCCCTGCGCGTAATGGGCGAGTCCCGGGAACTCGCTGAGCTTGAGCTCCCGCCAGGGATACGGGTAGAACCACTCCGAGTACCACTTCCGCGAGGCCTCGAGCGTCCTGCCCATGTCCTCGATGTTCACCGCGTGCTCGGGATGGTGGTAGATCGCGACGCCCTCGCCCTCCCACACATCCCACTTGCCGGCGACGACGTTGAAGAAGTTCACCGGGAAGTCGGACTCCCACACCACGGTGCGCGTCCCGTTCTCGACCGTCTCCGCGGTGCGGATCCCGACACCGTGGTACCGGTACTCCTCCGGCCCGTGGATCGTCGTCCGGACCGGAAAGCGCACGCCGCTCCCGATCGCCGGCGGGGTGCGCCCCTCGTAGAAGCCCTCCTCCCATTCGCTCGGCTCGGTTCGGTTGTCCTCGTCGATCCCGCGGTCGGGCTCGAAGAACGGCACGGGCAGGAAGCCGCTGTTGAACGACGTCAGCACGACGCCGGCGGGCAGGACGAAGTTCGGAGCACCCCCGCCGTTCTTGGTGATTCCGCGCGGGAACCGCCCCTCGTGGGCGAAGCCGACGCGCACCGTGTCCCCCGGCGCGATCGGCTCGGCCGGCTCGAACACGAAGAGCCGCGCGCGCTCCTCCGGCTCGACCGGCTCTCCGTCCACGGTCCACTCGATGTTCTCGAAGTGGTCGCCGACGGACATGGGGAAGCGGCTCATCGGCTCGCTCTCGGCGTTCACCAAGTCGTACCATCCGCGGACGCGGAAGTGGCGGTTCGCCGGGTCGAGTGTCAGGTCTACGTCGGCACCGCCGATCTGCGGCGTGCGCCGCTCCTTCCACGTGTTCACGTTGCGTCCCCAGTAGTCCTGCTCGCGCTTCTCCGCTGTCTTGCCCTGCCAGCCCCGCCCGACCTGCACGTGCAGCAGGACTCCGAGCACGATCACGGGGACGAGAACCGGCGCCATCCTCCACAGGGTGCGCAGCATCGCGACGGGGCGAAGTCGATCCAGCGCGTTGCCGGAGTCGTGCTCGCGGCGCGGAAACACGCGGACGGTGAGCGCCACCAGGAACACCATCACCGCGAGATAGAAGGCGCGGTTCATGAGCAGCGCGCTCTCGTTCGGCGTCACGCCGCCGAAATCGCTCCAGGTCAGCACTCCCCACAGGTCCCAGTTGCCGAGCCAGTTCATCTCGCCCTTCAGCTGCTTCCACCCCGTGAACATCAGGGTGGCGAGCGCGATTCCGTACGTCGTGTAACGGTCGCCGGTGAGCGCCACGAGCGCGGTCACGTAGGACGACCACACCAGGAGCGTCGGAACGAGGAGCAGCCCCCAGACCAGGAGGAACGGTCCGAAGTCGAAGCCGACCCGGTTGCCCTGGAACAGCATGACGACGAACGACCCGAACATGGCCGCGAGCAGGATCACGACGCCCACGACCCCGTTCGCAAGGGACTTGCCGAGCAGCATCGCCGCGGTGCGCGACGGCGTCGCGTAGGATACGGGCGCGAGCCCCGTGGTCTTGTCCCGCAGGACCGACTCCGCGGTGTAGACCATCAGCAGCGCGCACAGCATCAGCGTGAGGGCGTTCATGGAGGCGACCGCGGCGATGCCGGACGTCAGCAGCACGGGCGTATCGAACGCACCGACGTCGAACGCCCGGTTCAGCACGACCTGCAGGATGATGATGGGCACGAACAGGTAGAGCCCGGCCTGCCCGGCGAGGTTCTTGGCCTCGAACCCGGCGACGTCGAGCGTCGTGCGCACGAATCCCGGCGTCCGCGCGGTCATGCCCAGTCCCGCGATCGGCGCGGGTGTGGACGTCGGCTCGACGGCGGGCGCCGCGGCCTTCGCCTTGCGTCGCGCCACCCGATCCCCGCGCAGCGTCGCGGCGAAGTGCCGGGCCGACGCGCCGACCAGCGCGACGCCGAGGAGCAGATACGCGAGGCGGCTGGCGAGGAACGGCCAGTCGTATCCGACGGGGGTGCTGTTGTAGTACTCCACGCCCCGGTCGACCTTGATCCAGGTCTCGTTGATCCAGCGGTATCCCGACGGCTCGATCCACATGAGCAGCCGGTTGATCCGTGGATCCAGCCACGAGGGAGACCACTCGAACAGGAAGAAGATCGTCACCAGGAACGCGACGACCGGCGCGACGAACACCAGGATGGGCTTGCGGGTGAGCTCGCCGATGGCGAAGGACATCCCGCAGAAGAACAGGAGGCACGGAACGGTGAGGAACAGGGCGGGCCGCAGGTAGTTCGCCGCGACGAACGGCCCGCGGATCTGCTCCGCCTCCTCGTGGGGCCACAGGTGGTTGAAGAACATCTGGAGCAGCAGGTGCGCCCCGAGCACCGCGAGGAACACGAGAAGCACCGCCCCGAACTTGCCCCACACGTACTCCGCGGGAGTCAGCCGCGTGGCGTGCAGCAGCGGACCCACGCGGAGCTCGTCGTCGCGCGGCAGGGCCATCCCGGCCAGCACCGCGACGAAGAACACGTAGAAGAGGAACGCGACGAGCGGGAACATCAACCCGACGGTGAACTCGGAGGTGATCCACAGCTTGGAGTCCCCGCCGACGGTGTTGTCTCCGGAGGCGATCGCCATCTGCCCGGTGGACAGCCCGAAGCTGGTCAGCGCGAGCATCAGCAGCAGGAACCACAGCGGCGGCCGCGAGACGTACGAGCGCAGGTCGACCCCGAGGACCGCGCCGGTCCTGGCGAGATTCACGACGCCGCCTCGACGCGCGCCGCCGGCGCCGGGACCGCGGCGGCCGCGGGGGACGCTCCGGAAGGCGTCGGGCCGACGAGCGTCATGTACGCGTCCTCCAGAGACGCCTCCACCGGGGCGAATCCCGGCGGCGGCGAGCCCTCCGGGGCCCAGACGCGCACGCGGTTCCTTCCCTCCACGAGGACCGCCTGCGTCACGCGGTACCTTCGCTTGAGCGCGGCCAGCTCCTCATCCGATCCGGCGCCCTCGAAGATCCGGCCGGCCAGCCTTCGCCGCGCCTCCTCCGGCGTCGTGTCGGCCACCAGCCGTCCTCCGGAGATCACGGCGAAGCGCGAGCACAGCACGGCGACGTCCTCCACGATGTGCGTGGACAGGAGCACCGTCCGGTCGCGGGCGAGCTCGGCGAGGATGCGGTAGAAGCGATGCCTCTCCTCCGGGTCGAGACCCGCCGTCGGCTCGTCCACGATGAGGATGCGCGGGTTGCCGGCGATGGCCTGCGCGATTCCCAGACGCTGTCGCATGCCGCCGGAGTAGCCCTTGACCTTCTGCTTCGCGGCGAAGGACAGGTTGACGCGCTCCAGCAGCTCCGCGACGAGCTTTTTCGTGCCGCCGGGCGCTTCCACGCCCTTCAGCCGGAGCAGGTACATCAGCATCCGCTCCCCGCTCAGGCCGGGATAGAAGCCGAAATCCTGCGGCAGGTAGCCGAGCACTCCGCGAATGGCGGCGGGGTCCCGCAGCACGTCCTTGCCGTCGAAGGCGACCGAGCCGGAGCTCGGTTCGAGCAGCCCGGCGACGATCTTCATGAGGGTCGACTTCCCGGCACCGTTGGGGCCGAGCAGGCCGAACATGCCCGGCGCCACGTCGAGATCGACGCCCTGGAGCGCCGTCACCGGTCCGGGATAGACCTTCACCAGCTTGCGCACGCTCAGCATGCGGACCTCCGGGGATCGGGAAGGGTGGCTGCGGGCACGACGGGATTACGATCCGGACACGACGCGGGTTCCTTCGGGAGGGGCGTCGTCGCGGAAGGCTGCGGCGGCGAGCTGCCCCATGTTCCGATCGACCATGGCGTGTACGAGGATCGGCACCCACAGGGAGCCCGAGAGCAAGAAGAGGCCGCAGAGGACGGCTCCCATTGCTGTCGCGCGGAGCGCCACCGAAGGGCCTCCGTAGAGGTGCACGGCTCCGAAGGCCAGCGTCGAGAGGACGGCCGCGGCCGGCGTACCGGCCACCGGGGCCAGCCAGGCGATCAGCCACCCGCGGTACAGCAGCTCCTCGCAGATCCCGGCGGTGATCGAGACCAGGGCGAACTCCCGCTCCTCCCCGGTAGTCCGGGGGAGAAAGACGAGGGGACCGCCGAGGCTGGTCTTGAGCTCGCGGCGATCGTCTTCGCTTCGCTGCACGGAGCGCAGCTGCAGGGCGAGGGCGGCGGTGCCGAGCAGCGCGAGCACGAGCGCGATCCAGAATCCTGCTCCGGAGGGAGCACGGAAGCCGAGCTGGGCGAAGGTCCGCCCGCCGGCGAGCCAGACCGCGACCCCCGCGGCCGCGAGCCCCCACTCCCACAGCATCGTCTCGCGGTAGGCGTCGATGCGGGCGCGCGGTCGGAACTCCGCGATGCCGCGCATCGTCCGCGGGTACGTCCGCGCCGCGTACAACGGGTAGGCCACCGCGAACACGATCACAAAGAGCACATCGAGGACCGTCATGGGATACTCTCCGCCGATGTCGCGCCAGTATGCGGCGCGGCCCGTGAGGAGTCCATGGAGACGCTCGATCTGGCCGCCGTCCGCCGGCTGGCGCTGGCACGGGCCGGGTTGATGAAGCCCGCGTGGACGGGGCTGCCGGAGCGCGCGGGCGGCCGCGGAGCGCGCGCCCGACGTGCGGCGCACGAGATCATCCGGCGCTTCGGCTACCTGCAGCTCGACACGGTCTCGGTCGCCGGAGCGCGCAGCCACTCCATCGTGCTGCACTCCCGGCTCGAAGGGCTCGACGCCGAGCTCGGGGAGGAACTGCTCCGGCCGGGCGAGCCGCTGTTCGAGTACTGGGGCCACGAGGCCTCCTGGCTGCCGATCGAGCTGTACCCGGTCTTCGCCTTCCGGCGGCGCGCCTTCCGCCAGCATCCCTGGTGGGGCGACCTCATCGGCAGCCACCCCGGCGTCGCGCGCGATCTTCGCCGGCGCATCCGCACCGAGGGGGCGCTCCGCTCCGTCGACCTCGAGGGCGAAGGCAGCCGCGGCTGGTGGGATCTCAAGGTCGCGAAGAAGGTCGCCATCGCGCTGTGGTCCTCCGGCGAGCTCGCCATCCGAGAGCGCCGGAATTTCCAGCGCTCCTACGACCTCGCCGAGCGCGTCATTCCGGCGGAGCAGTACCGCGCTCGCCCCCTGTCGAAGTCCGCCTCGCTGGAGCGCCTGCTCCTGCTCGCTCTTGAGGGACACGGCTGGGCGCAGACCGGGACGCTCGCGCGCACCTGGCGCCTGACGAACATTGGACCGGAGATCTCCGCCGCGCTCGCACGGCTGCGGCGTGCCGGGAAGATCGTCGAGTGCGGCGTGCACGGGAGCAGCCGGCGCGCGAGCGGCTGGATCCGCCCCGAGGATCTCGAGCTCGCGGCGCGGCTGCGGGCGGTCCGGACGAGACCGGACCGGGGGGTGCTGCTTTCGCCCTTCGATCCGCTGCTGTGGGACCGCGCGCGCGTGCAGCTCCTCTTCGGCTTCGACCAGGTGCTGGAGATCTTCAAGCCGGCGCCGAAGCGCAAGTACGGCTACTACTGCATGCCGGTCCTCGCGGGCGATCGTCTCGTGGCGCGGTTCGACCTGAAGTCGGAGCGAAAGGAAGGACGGCTGCGCATCGTGTCGGCGCGCCTGGAGGACGGCGCCACGAGCGCCGACCGGGAGGCCGCGCGCAGCTCGCTGCAGCGGTACGCCGGCGCGGTGGGTCTCGAAGCCCCGGCGTGGCGTGGCTGAGCATGGCGTTCGCCGTCTTCTGCTAGAATCGGAGCGCCCCAGGAGACCATCAGGAATGTCCTTCCGCGGCACGTTGTGCACCGCCGCTCTCTGGCTGAGCGCCTCGCCTGCTGGTGCGCAGATCGTCCTTCCCGGCACGCAGCCCGGCGACATCGTGAACTGGCCGCTCTGGGACTCGGCGCTCTGCGGGGTGTGCCACGGCCAGTACACCGTGCAGGACTACGAGCCGTGGGAGACGTGGGCCGGCTCGATGATGGCGAACGCCGCTCGTGATCCGCTCTTCTGGGCGGGTGTGGATATCGCCAACCAGGACTCGCCGGGCGTCGGCGAGTGGTGCATCCGCTGCCACGCCCCGCGTGGATGGCTCGCCGGGCGAAGCTCGACTCCGGACGGAAGCGCGCTTCTCGGCTCGCCCGATTCCGCCGGCGGCGACTTCGAAGGCATCGACTGCGCGCTCTGCCACCGGCTCTACGAGGGACCGACGGGAACGCCCTTCCTGCAGAACGCGCAGTACTGGGTGGACGACGGAACTCCCTCGCAGAGCCCGCCGAATCGGGGGCCCTACACGGACGCCACGTTCGCGCCGCACGCCTGGCAGTACTCCGCCTACCATCGCTCCTCGGCGCTCTGCGGCGTGTGCCACAACGTGCGCAACCCGCTCGTGAACCTGCGCGACGCCTCCGGCGCGGACACGGGGTTGCCCTTTCCGGAGCAGACCACCTACGACGAGTGGGCGCAGAGCGCGTTCCCGGGTGACGGCGTCGAGTGCCAGACTTGCCACATGCCCGCGGTGGCGGGGTGGGCCTGCAGCGACCAGTACCCGCTCCGTCCGGAGGTGCCCAAGCACGAACTGATCGGGGCGAACGTGTGGATGTCGACCGTATTGAAGGGACTGTACGGCGCGTCGCTCTCGCGCGAGGCGCACTTCGACCGCGCCATCAACCTGGCTCTGGACAACTTGCAGAACCGCTCCGCCGCGCTCTCCCTCGACGCGCCGCTGCGCGCGGCAGCGGGAGGCGTCGCGCGCTTGCGGGTCCGCGTGACGAACCTGACCGGCCACAAGCTCCCCACCGGATACCCCGAGGGCCGCCAGATGTGGCTGCACGTGCGCGTGGAGGACGCGGTCGGCCAGCTCGTCTACGAGTCGGGGGCCTACGACTCGACCACGGCGGCGCTGATCGAGGACGCGGACATCCGCGTGTACGAGGCGGTGCACGGCGTGCACGGCGAAGGTGCCGGCTTCCATCTCGTGCGCAACGACCGCATCCTGAAGGACAACCGCATCCCGCCGGCGGGCTTCGTCCCGGACGCGTCCACGATGCCGGTCGGCGCCACATTCGAGACACTCCCCGACGGTACGCTGGCCAACTGGGACTTCGCCGCGTACTCCGCGCCGATCCCGCCCGCGGCGTACAGCCCGCTCCGCGTGACTGCATCGCTCTGGTACCAGACCGCGTCCCGCGAGTACATCGAGTTCCTGCGCGACGAGAACGTCTCCGGACCCGACCCCCTGGATCCCGATCCGATGGCGCCGAGCCGCGGAGAGAAGATGTGGAGTCACTGGAACAACTACGGCAAGTCGGCGCCCGTGCTCATGGCCCAGGCCGCGCGTACCGTCCGCCTCGACCTTGCGCTGCCGGTGACGGCGCCGGCGCCGCCGCCCCACGTCCCCCGCATCGTCTCCGTCGGAACGAATCCCTTCCGTGACCGCACCGAGATCACGTTCCTCGTCCCGCCAGCGTCCGGCGCGGTTCTCCTCGTGTTCGACGTGGCCGGCCGGCGGATCCGCACGCTGGCCGACGAGCCGCTCGCTCCGGGCCGCCACTCCCGTATCTGGGACGGCCGTACCGACGCCGGGACCATGGCTGCCAGCGGCTCGTACTTCGTTCGACTGGATGTCGCCGGGCACTCGCCGGTGGTCGAGCGGGTCCTGCTGCTCCGTTAGCTCAGCGCCGAGGTGCAGTTCGGACAGCGCGTCGCCTTGAGGGGAATGGCGCTGAAGCAGAACGTGCAGTCCTTCGTGGACGGTGCGGCCGCCGGCGCCTCCTGCTCCCGCTTCAGCGTGTTCATCGCCTTGATCACCAGGAAGAGAGCGAACGCGACGATGACGAAGCTGACCAGCGTGTTGAAGAACGCCCCGTAGTTGATGGTCACGGCGCCGGCCTGCTTCGCCGCGGCCAGCGACGCGTACGGGGCCGCCGCTGCGGCGCCCGGCTTCAGCACGAGGAAGAAGTTGGAGAAGTCCACGCCGCCCAGCGCCAGCCCGATGGGCGGCATCAGCACGTCGTCGACGAAGGACTTGACGATCGTGCCGAACGCCGCGCCGATGACGATGCCGACCGCCATGTCGACGACGTTGCCGCGCATGGCGAATTCCTTGAACTCCTTGAACATGACTTCCTCCTGTCCGCGGGCCGAACTACAGGAAACGGTACGAGAGCGCGAGCGCCAGCGTCTGCTTGAACTGGCCGCCCTTGCGGATTCCGCCGTCCACCTCGGCGATGAGCTGCGGCGCGGCGACCGACGTGTCCACGTTCGTCGCCGCGTCGAACTTGTCGTAGATCCACTGCAGGTACAGGTTCACCGAGAGCCACTCGGTGATCTTCGCGTCGAACGTGTTCTGGAAGTTCACATCCGGGATCCTCCAGAAGTCCGCCACCTCTTCCCGGCCGGGATCGGCACCGAGGGCGATGGCGTCGAAGTCCTCCAGATCCCCGGACTGGCTGTAGAAGACCGGGACGAACACGAGCAGCTGGCCCTTGTACTGGATCTTCCCGCCGGCGAGCGGGGCCTTCGCGTCGGTCTGCCACTCGAAGCCGCCGTCGTTCGTGCTGAAGCTCTCCGTCTCGTCCCCGGTCGCGTCGGTGAACGTGCGCGCGATGTTCTGCCGGAATCCGAACCCCGCGCGGCTGATCAGCTCGGATGTCTCGGTCTTCTGGAACACGCGCGCCACGCCGCCCGTCTCCTTGAGGCGCACGGGATTGAAGAGGATCTGACCGACGGGGCTGCTCTCGTCGATGAACTGCGACTCCAGGCGAAAGCCGACGTACGGATCCACCCAGCGGTTCAGCGTGAAGCGCCCAAGGGACTCGAGCTGGATCAGGTCCGTCGTCTTGTCCGGCGCGCTCCAGCTCTTCTTGCCGGACGCGGCGTCCGTGTTCTGCTGCGCGGTCTGCCCGTACGCGAGCTGCAGGTCGTTCGCCCAGTGGAACTTCCGCGTGAGCTGGCGCTCCGCTCCCAGGTCGGACTTGAGCACCCAGGTGATCGACCCCTGATCGCCACCGGCCCAGTTGTCGCTGAAGGCGCTTTGTGAAAGGTTCAGGCCGAGCGTGGCCTCGTACTTCCACGGTCCGGGCTCCGCCGGAGCGTCGCCCTGGGCGCCGGCCAGCCGCGGCGCCGCGCACAGGAAGGCGAGGCCGACGAGGATTGCGCGCTGCATCGGATCGAGACCTCCGGTGGTGATTGCGAGGGAACGACGACGGAGTTTCGCCCAGGACGCGGGCAGTGGAAAGTGTCGATTTCGCCGTGCCTCCGGCGTCTCCGAGGCGAAAGGAGGGTGAGTCATGCCGCGCTACATGATCCTGATGCACGAGAACGACAACGCCTGGGAAAGGTTCTCCGCCGAGGAGAAGCAACGTCTGATGGAGCGCTACTTCGCGTGGGCGGACGACCTTCGCCGAGGCGATCATCTGCGGGGGGGCGATCCCCTGGCCCGCGGCGGGCGCGTCCTGCGCGGCTCCGGCGGCGAGGTCGTGGACGGCCCGTACACGGAGACCAAGGAAGTCATCACCGGTTACTTCCTGATCGAGGCGAAGGACCTCGGCGAGGCGACGAGGCTCGCCCGCGCATGCCCGGCGCTGCAGCACGGGGAGATGGTGCTCGTCCGCGAGGTAGTCGAGCTCGAGGCCGGCAAGCACTGACGTGACACGCACCGCGGCGCGCGTGGCCGAGCACACGTTTCGCCACGAGAGCGGGCGGATCGTCGCCGCGCTCACGCGGACGCTGGGCCCGGCGGGTCTCGAGCTCGCCGAGTCCGCGGTCCAGGAAGCGTTCGTCGCGGCGCTCCGCGTCTGGCCGATGCGCGGGATCCCGGAGCGGCCGGAAGCCTGGCTCTACCGCGCGGCGAGGAACCGTGCGCTGGACGAGCTGCGCCGCTCGACGCGGGCCGGAGACGCCGAAGGCCGGCTCCTGCGGGAGCTGGAGTCGGCGGTGGAGCCGGGCGGGGCGCACTTCTCCGGAGAGATCGTCGACGACGAGCTCCGGCTGATGTTCCTGTGCTGCCATCCGCGCCTGCCACGCGCCTCACGCGTGGCGCTGATGCTGCAGGTCGCGGCCGGGTTCTCCGCACGCGAGATCGCGCGCGCCTTCCGCGTTCCCGAGCCGACGATCGCGCAGCGCATCGTCCGGGCCAAGCGTGCGCTGCGTGACGCGGACGTGCCCCTCGCGCTTCCGCGGCGGGAGGACGTCGGCGGTCGGCTGGAGGCCGTGCTCGACGCGCTCTACCTCGTGTTCAACGAGGGCTACACGCTGAGAGACGGCGACGCCGCGGCGCGGATCGAGCTCGCGGAGGAAGCCATCCGCCTCACCCGCCTCGTCCTGGGACATCCGGCCGGCCGTGAGCCGCACGTGCACGCGCTGCTCTCGCTGCTGCTGCTGCAATCGTCGCGGACGGCAGCCCGGATCGGCGCGGACGGCGCGGCGGTGCCGCTCGGCGAGCAGGACCGTTCGCGGTGGGATCGGGCGCGGATCGACGAGGGGCTGGATGCGCTGGCGGCCGCCGGGCGGGGGCCCGCGGTCACCGAGTACCACCTGCTGGCCGGCATCGCGGCGTGTCATGCAGCGGCCGCGCATCCCGCGTCCACCGACTGGCGCCGCATTCTGGATTGCTACGACGAGCTGGTGGCAAGCGGCGGCGGCGATCTCGTCCTGCTGAACCGCGCGGTGGCGCTCGGCCGGGCGAACGGCGCAGACGAAGGGCTCGCTGCGCTCGACGAGCTGACCCGGTCCGCGGCCCTGGCCGGCGAGGCGGCGCTCCCGGCGGCGCGGGCCGACGCGCTGGACCGGCTCGGCCGTAGCGAGGAGGCATGCGCCGAGTGGGCGCGGGCCGCGGATCTCGCCGGCAGCGAGCCCGAGCGGCGCTACTTCGCGAAGAGGGCCGGCCGCCTGCGGTGATGGTCCGTCACGCTCTGGTACGCGACGCCGAGCGCCAGCAGGTCCTCCTCGCCGTCGAGGCTGCCGGTGATCGTGATGCTTGTCGGGGTGCCGTCCGAGCGGAATCCGTTCGGTAGGACGATCTGCGGATGTCCGGTGAGGTTGGTGAGCAGCAAGTTGTCGCCGCCGAAGGTCGGTGTGACATAAGCGTCGACACGCTCGAAGAGCTTCTCCATGTCGCGCATCAGGAGCGTTCGGATGCGGTTCGCGCGGATGTACTCGACGGCGGGGATGAGCTGACCCTGGCGGAACACGTTGGGCCAGGCGTGCCGCTCCTGGCGCACGAGCAGGTCGTCCTTGCCGCTGCGGGTCAGCTCGTCGAACGCCGCGGCCGCCTCCGCGGTGAGGATGAGCGAAAGCGCCGTCACCGGCACGTCCTTCGGCAGCTCGATCGGGATCAGCTCGTAGCCGAGGCCCTCCAGCTCGCGGAGCGTATCGCGGTCGATCTCCTCCCACTCCTTCGCCGCGCGGCGCTCGGCCGCGGCCTCGGCGTTCTGCGCATCGCCCTCGATCTCCGACGCGCGGTCCTCTTCGAAGAGCGAGGGCACGAAGCCCACGCGCGGCCGCCGCCCGCCCTTGCCCGGCCACGAGAACGCGGCGTCCCGGGCGGCGGGATCCAGGCCGTCCGCGCCGCGAACGGCGTCGAAGATCCGGGCGCAGTCTTCCAGGCTCCGCGCCATCGGACCGATCTTGTCCATACTCCAGGACAGCGCCATGCATCCGTGCCGGCTCACGCGCCCGAACGTGGGGCGAAGACCGGAGACGCCGCAGCGCGTGCACGGCGACACGATGCTGCCCCATGTCTCGGTGCCGATGGCGAATCCGACGAGGCCGGCGGCGGTGGCGGCGCCCGGACCGGCCGACGACCCGCTCGATCCCTGCTCCGTGTTCCAAGGACTCTTCGTCGTGCCGCCGAACCACACGTCGCCCCAGGCCAGCTCACCGACGGAGAGCTTCGCCAGAAGCGGCGCGCCGGCCTCGTCCAGGTGGCGCACCACGGTGGCGGTGTCGTCGCGCACTTGATCTTCGTACGCTTTCGAGCCCCACGTCGTGCGCTGGCCCGCGACGGAGAGCAGATCCTTCGCGCCCCAGGGAATGCCGTCCAGCGGACCGCGCGTGTCGCCCGAGGCGATGCGCCGGTCGGCGGCGGCCGCGGCCTCGCGCGCCCGCTCCTCGGTCCGCGAGATCACGCAGCGCAACACCGGGTCGTGCGCCTCGAGTCGGCGAAGGTAGAGCTCGGTCAGCTCGGACGACGAGATCTTGCGCCGGCGAAGCCAGGTGGCCAGCTCGGAGATCGTCGCGAAGGCGATGTCGGCCTCGCCGGACGGCGGCTCGAGACCGCGCAGCGGCCGCCACGAAGTTCCGGCGGCACGTGACCGTCGCGCGGGCGCAGCTGCCGAGGCCGGCGGTGATGCCGGCACCGGATGGAAGCGCAGAGCCGGCGGAACCGAGTTGTCCAGCGCGACGCCGCGGAGCTTCGCCCATTCCGCGAGCGCTTCGCCCAGGTCCTCGAGCATGAGCTCGCGGTCGGCGTCGGTCAGCTCCAGCCCGGCGATCCACTCCGCGCCGCGGATCATCTCCGGGGAGACGCGGGCTTCCTCGGCCAGCGCGGAGGCTATTCGGCCGGAGACTCCGGTCACGGCCAGTGCCTTGAGCATGTCGCGTCGGGTCATCGAACGAGGTTCCTCGCGCCGCCGCTCGGAGTCAAGACGCCTCACCCCTCCGCATGCACGTGCTCGAGCGTCCACTGGCACGACCGTGGCTGGAAGCAGATCTCGTAGTACTCGCGCGTGCCGACCCCGACGGAGAAGAAGTGCGCACGCTCCTCGCCGGTCCGCTTGATCCACGTTCCGGTGATCTCCGCCACGGTGAAGACGCGGCCGCGCCAGCGGAAGCGGATCGGCTGGATCTTCCCCTCCACGAACTTCGAAAGCACCTCGATGGGCTCCTGGACCTTCTCGATCACGGATCTCTCCTCCCGGAAGCCTCACGCCGCCGTCTCCCCGGAGACGGCGGTTCCGCGCCAAGCCCGGCGCGAAGATACCAGACTAATGTCTGGCTCTTCCAGCGCCGAGAGCGGCGAGTCTCGCAAAGAGGACACTCGCCGAGGACATGTCCGCATTCGAGGACGGAGCGAGGCGCTGCCTGCGCCAGCTCCAGCGTCGGCTCGATCCAGTCAACCGATTGTCTTGAAACGACTTGGTATTCCTCGCCGGCATTGGGCGAAGTTCGGCACCACGCTTGCTTTGCTTCCGCGGCGACGAGGGGCTCGCCTCCTCAGAGGGCCGGTGCTCGGAGGTGTGCTCGGCTCTACGTGGCGGTTCGGCCCCTCTCTTCGAGAGCGCGGCATTCGCCGCACAGGATCAAGGGGCGGAGTCTTGGCCACTCCGCCCCTTTCACGTTTCCGCTCCGCGTCATCGATCGACAGCCGTCTCAGAAGTACGTCGCGACCCCGAGCTGCAGGGCGGCGTTCGCCGCGGGATTGTTGAAGCGATCGCGGGTCTCACCGCGCACCCAGGCGAGCTTGAGCGCCGTCTCCGGCACCGGCCGGAAGTTGACGCCCAGCGTGAGACTCCGGGATGAGTCACCGGCGACGTCGCGGTCGAAGTCGACGACATCAGCGCGCGCGGCCAGCGTGAACCGGGACCCCGGCATCGCAGTGATCCGATCTCGTCCGAACGACTTCGCCGCCTGCAAGTAGAGTCCGCCCTGTCGGGACGCGAAGACTCCGGCGAGCGCCGGCGGAACGTCGAGTCGCACGATCGCCGCCTCGCCCGAGAGCACGATGCCGAGGACGCTCGTCTCCGCGTCGAGTGCGCCGACCCCGAGATCCTGGCGCGCCCCGACCTCGAGTCCCTCGACGCGGTAGGTGTTCCACGCTCCGTGATAGCCGGACACACCGACCGCCGCCCGCTCGAAGCTCCACTGGATCCTTCCGACCCACGCCGGCGAGGCGTTCTCGTCCTCGTGGTTCCGCCTGCCTGCGGGAAGCCGCGTTCCCTCCGCCGAGCTCGTCACGATCCCGTCGTGGTAACCGGTCACTCCGTACGCCTCGTAGGTGAACTGCGAGCCGCCCGGCGCTTCGAACGCCCCGAAGAGCCCCATGCCGGGCTGCGAAAGCGCCACGCCGAGCAGTTCCGACGCCACCGCGGGCCGACCGGGCAGCTCGTTGCGCGGCGCGTCGTGAGCGAGATTGAAGCGCCCGAGCGGCAGCAGGACGATCCCCGCGCGGACGCTTGCGGCGCGGTCCAGCGTCAGGTCGACCTGCGCCAGCTCGACGGTGACTTCCTCCCCGCCCTCCTCGAACTCGAGCTCGCTGAAGATGTGCACCCGCTCGCGGATGTCGGTAGCCACGAGCAGATTCCAGCGCGTGAGCTGCACGCCGAGCGCGCCGGTGGCGCCTTCCTCGCGCTCCCAGGCTGCGTTCGCCTCGAGGTATCCGCCGACCGAGATGCGCCCGAAGATCCCCTCGAGATACGGCTTGTCGTCGTAGCCGCCCGGCACGAAGGGCCTCTGCCGCGCGACCGATGTGTCGGCGGCCTGCGCCTCGGCGGCCTGCGCCCGGCAGGACGTCGCCACGAGGGCACCCAGGCAGCCGACGATCGCCACCGTCGTGAAGCCGCTCACCGGGACTCCACGAAGTCGAGCAGCGCCGCCCGATCCGCCGCCGGAAGCGTGGCGAAGGCGTCGCGAGCCGCCTGCGCCTCGCCGCCGTGCAGGAGGATGGCCTCTTCGACGCTGCGCGCGCGCCCGTCGTGCAGCAGGAACGCGTCGCCGTCCAGGAACTCGCGCAGGAGGCGCAGCCCCCAGAGAGGCGTCGTCCGCCATTCGCGCCCGTCCGCGTCTCCGTCGCCCCGATAGTCGGCGAGCCCATCGCCCATGTCGTGCAGGAGCAGGTCCGAGTAGAGCGTCACGTCCCGGTCGGCCAGCGCCTCCACCGTGCTCGGTCCGGTTCGAAGCGTCGGGACGTGGCAGCTCGCGCAGCCGACGGCGCCGAACACGGCCGAGCCCCGCTCGCGCGAGGCGTTCCAGTCTCCCGGTTCCGGCGGTGCGAGCAGACGCAGGTAGTTCACGACGGACAGCACGGTGCTCGCCGGGATCTCGGGATCCGCCACACGGTCCGCCGCCTCGGTGGGAATGGAGGCGAGCGGGTTGCGAATCTCGTCCGGCCGGAAGTCGGTCGTGATGCCCATGTCCTGGTGATAGGCATCGACCGTCTGCTGAAGCAGGCTGGACACCTGAGCCTTGCGACCGAATCGTCCGAGCTCCTGCGCGGAGGCACCCCCCGGCTCGTGCGCAGGCACGAACGGCGCCGGCGAAACCCAGTTGGGGCGTCCGGAGATGCCGTCGCCATCGGCATCGGCCGGGTCGGCGCGGCTCAGGACGTCGGCCACCGGAACCGCCTCGATGAGCCCGACCCCGAACACCGGCGGTGGCAGCCGGCGCGACACTTCCGCGCCCGGCGGAAGAGTCTCGGGCTGGGCTCCCGGAATCGCGCGATCCTGCACCTGCGGGCCGCCGAGCTCGGGCGAGGGATCGCCTCCGAAGCTGAAGCGCGTCAGCACGTTCTCGATCCGCCCGCGACCGTCTCCGCTGTGACACGCGGCACACGAGACGTTGTTGAAGACCGGCCCGAGCCCTTCGTTCACCGCGAACGGCTTGCCGAACTGCTCATCGCCCTCGGCGAAAGCGGCCAGCTGGTCGGCGGTGAGACCATCGAACGGGGAGTCGAAGAGGTCGCCGGGGTCGGGCTCGCCGGTGATCAGTCCGTCGCAGGCTGCGGCGATGAGCGCGGCCAGGGAGAAGATCGTCTTGATCCGGCGCCGATTCTTGCGCATGCCCGCTCCTTCGCCCTGAATGAGAATGTTAGTATAAACTAAACCTGATATTAGTCAATCCTACATCGTGCCCGCCGTCCGCCGCCCATCAGCCGACGCGCGCCGGCCATCCGGCCGCCCGTCATCCCACGGCGCACCCCGCCATCCGCCGGTCCTCCCCGGTCGTATCTCCTTCGGAAACCTCGCAGCCGCGCCGGCGTTGAAGCACCAAGCGCGGCGCACCGTTGCCGGATCGGCGGACCTTGAGGAAAGTGGGGCGCATGAACACCCTCTCCCGACTGCAATCGATCGCTTCCCCGCCCAGGGTGGGCGAACGGCGCCTCTCCCAGGTCGTCCGGGTCATCGTGGACGAGCGAGAGGGAATCGACCTGCCGAAGATCGCGCTGGCTCCGGGGGACCGTCTCATCGTGCTGAACCGCTCGGGCCGGACGCTTCGGGTCGCGCCGCTGGACTTCTTCGGGAGCGCGTTCTGCCGCTTCGCCCTGGAACCGGGCGAGGCCACTTCGCCCATGGTCGTTACCGGGCTGTGGTTCCAGGTCGAGTTGCTGGCCGGAGCGGACCGGATCTACCCGCTCGACGTCGACCTCGTGCCCAACAACTCGCGCTGACGCGACGAGGCCCCGGATCTTTCTCGATCCGGGGCCTTCGTGCTTCCTTCAGGCCGTCCGGGGTTTCGTGCTGCTTCGCAGCTCCTCCGCCTGCACTTTCAGCGCCTCCCACGCTTCCGCGAAGCGGTCGTGGATCCGGCGTTGACGGAGAACCCGCTTGCGCGGCTGCCCGCCGCGCACCCAGGGCCTCTTTCGCATGGGCACAGCCCCTGCGTCCCCGCGACCGCTCGAGCGCACGCCGGGGACTCTGGCGCGACACCCGATGACGCGATGGAATTCAACCGGGCAGACACCGAACCCGGTTGCGGGGCACACTAGGGCGAGCATCACCCATCGTCAAGGAAACGAACACCATATCGAGTGGCAGGCATGGCGAAGCAACACAACCCCTGGGGGTGGGACGTCACGGCGCGCGTCCTCGCCGCCGCACCGATCGCCGGCGGGCTCGTCGTGCTCGCGGCGGTTTGGAACGCGGGACGCGCGGCGAACGCGGGACCGCTCGGGTTCCGGCTGGACGACGCCTGGATCCATCTCGTGTACGGCCGCGGCCTGCTCGAGAACGGATTCCTCGCCTACGTCGACGGAGAGCCGTCGACGGGCTGCACGTCGCCGCTGTGGGCGCTCTGTCTCGCGGCGGTGCACGCCGTCGCCGGACCCGGCGTCGACTCGATCGTCCGCGGAGTGCTGGTCCTCGGCGCGCTCCTTCACCTGGGCGGGATCGTCGGGGCCACGCGGCTGGGCTTCGCCCTGACCGGATGCCGCGCGGCCGGAGCCGCGGCGGGAACCCTCATGGCCGCTGCCACGCCCGTAGCGGCCGCGGCGTTCTCGGGCATGGAAGTGGCGCTCGCCGGAACGCTCACTCTCTTCGCCATGGACGCCGTCGCCCGGCGAAGGTGGAGTGCGGCCGGCTGGCTGCTCGCTCTGGCCGCGCTCGCCCGGCCGGAGGCGGCGGTCCTTTCGCTTCTCGCCGCCACGCTCGTGACGCCGCGACGCACCGCGCTCTTCGCCCGGCTGCTCCTGCCGCCGGTCTTCGCCGCAGCGCTCGTCGCCGCGCACCACCTCGGGGCCTCGGGCTCGGCGCTCCCGGCCACGTTCCACGCGAAGGCGGCCGTGTCCCTCGCCGCGCTGCCCCATCGCCTCGTCGTCGTGCTCCGCGACATGATGCCCGGAATCCCGCCCTTCGCCGCCGGGCTCGGCTGGATCGCGCTGCTGGGGCTGGCGACCCGCCGCGACCTCGCGCTCCCGTTCCTGGCCGGTGCGGCCCTGCTGCTCGCGAACCTCGTGCTGATCGATCCGGTCGATCCGGCCGCGTTCTACCACCTTCGCTACGTGCTGCCGGCCCTGCCGCTGCTGCTCGTGGCTCTGGCGGTCGGAGCGCGCGCGCTGGGCGACCGGCTCCGCGGCCGTCTCGTCTACGCGCCGCTCGCCGTGCTGCTCGCGCTGGCGGCCGCCGGCGCCGCTACGACCGCGGGCCCGGTCAGCCGGCACCTGCACAACGACGTGCGCAACATCAACGAGGTACAGCGCGCGATCGGCGAATGGCTCGCGGCGAACCTGCCGGCGGGCACCCGAGTGGCCGCGTCGGACGCGGGCGCGGTGCGCTACTTCTCCCGGCTGCCCGTGATCGACGTGCTCGGGCTGAACACGCCCCAGATGCTGGCGAATGACGAGGGGTTCCTCAGCGCCCATCCCGTCGGCGCCGTCGTGCTGATGCCCGCATGGTTCCGGCCGGCGGACGGTGCCGGGCCGCTCGTCGCGGTCTTCGCCGCGGAGACGGCGGATTACACGGTGACATCGAACCCGCAGATGGCACGTCAGGTGGTGCTCTCGGCCGCACCCGGCGCGACGAGCCGCGTGCGCGCTCGCTTCGTCGGATTCCGGAGCTTCGAGGTCGACGTGGATCCCCCCGGTACTACGCGGCGGAATCTCCCTTCCGGTACGTGATGATGTTCATGGCCGACAGCCGCCTTGTTTCGATTTCTATGAGGCCGGCATCCGCGGCGAGCCGGCGATACGCCCCCGTTTCGACGTAGCGGACGAACGGCACTTCGAGGAAGTCGCGCGTGCGTGCATCCGCGTCCGCGCTTCCGATCGGTCGTCCGGCGAGACCGTACCGGAGCCGCAGCATCGCGCGCGTCGACGCGAAGACGAAGCGCCGCCACGGCCGAAAGCTCGAGCGATCGTGCAGGGAACGCAGGAAAGCCGGCAGAGTACCGGGGGCGTAGACGCCGAGGACGAAGATGCCCGCAGGGCGCAACACCCGCGCGATCTCGCGGAGCGGTCGCTCGGGATCCGGCAGGTGGTGCAGAACGCCGACGCACAGGATGCGATGGAAGGTGGCGTCCGGGAACGGCACGTCGTGGAGATCGGCCTGCACCCGCCGTCCGTACTCGATGGCGCGAAGCGCCGCCCCGGAGATGTCCAGGAAGACAGGCGCCGGCCGATAGCCGCGCAACGCTTCGTGGAAGATCGATACCCCGGATCCGAAGTCCCCGAGAAGCTCGCCGTGGGCCTGCGGCAGCAACCGCTCGTATGCGGGATGGCTGGTGCGAGACGGGAAGTTGAACTCCCGATAGAAGCCCGCCACTCGACCGGCCAGCTCGGACGCGCCGGCGTCCTCGCCCACGTTCGCCCCGGGGGCCGCTCCGAATGACGACGTGACTCGCATCGCCGCATGATAGCGGAGCCGCGGGGCGAGTGTCTCGCGCGGCCGCGTTCGCTCGCCACCCCGGGCTTGAGACCGCGCGAAGCGCTCGCTTATACTCGCTCCCTCTTGCGGAGGCGAGCGGTCGGACCATGGACTCGCTTTCGACTCCGGTCACGCGACGGTGAAGTTACGGAGAAGGCCGTGCTCGCTCTCGGAATCCACGATGGCAAGGACGCCGGCGTCGCGCTCGTCGGGGACGGCGACGTTCTCTTCGCCGCCAACGAGGAACGATACACGCGTCGGAAGCTGCACTTCGGGTTCCCGGTCCTCTCCCTGGAAAGGATGTTCCGACACACCGGGGTGAAGCCGACCGACATCGCAGTCGTGACGGTCGGGTTCGAGGCCATGGTGGAGAACTCTCAGGCCGCCTACGACTACTCGGCGGAGCCACGACTCCACCAGCGGATGTATTCGTCGCTCACCCGCTCGCTCGGACCGATCATGGACTCGGAAGCGGCCGCGTACGGATCCCTTCAACTGATGAAGATCCTGGCGCGCAACAAGGACGAGCTGCGCCGCAACGTTCGCGCCGCGGGAATCCAGGCGCCGATTCGGTTTCTCAATCACCATCGTTCGCACGCCGCCTCTGCCTACTACATGTCGGGCTGCGAGGATGCCGTCGTCATCTCGTCCGACGGTGGAGGCGACGGCGTCTCCGGCGGCATCTACGTGGGCAGAGCCGGCCGACTCGAGCACAAGTCGACGTTCTCGAAGCTCAATTCCGCCGGCATCTTCTGGGAGATCGTCACGCAGATCTGTGGTTTCAATCCGGAGAGGCACGGCGGCAAGATCACCGGCCTCGCCGCCTACGCTCCGGGGGACGAGGCCTACCGCATCCTCTCGGAGATGTTCGCGTCCAACCGGCGCAGCGGCGGGCTCCTGAACGTGAGCAGGCGCGCGTTCCGCGATGCGTTCGACCTCGTCCGCCGGCGAGTCGGTCACCTGAGCATCCAGGAGCTCTCCTCGGGAGCGCAACGGATCCTGGACGAGGCCTTCGTGGAGACCACCGCCGAGGCGATCCGGCGATACGGGACCGGTAACATCGTGCTGGCGGGCGGCACCTTCGCCAACGTGCGCACCAATCTCCGCATTCGCGAGGTTCCCGGCGTCGAGAGCGTGTTCGTCTTTCCGCACATGGGCGACGGCGGAATCGCGCTCGGCAGCGCGCTCCTGTTCCACGGGGAGAACGGGGGATGGCCGGTGGGGACGATCGACGATCTCTACTGGGGGGACGGGTGGACGGAAACGCAGATCCGTGCCGAGCTCGAGTCCGCGTCCGGGATCCGTTTCGAGCGGCTGGAGGAGCCTGCCGAGGCCATCGCCTCCGCGCTCGCACGGAAGGAAGTCGTCGGGATCTTCCAGGGGCGGATGGAGTACGGACCGCGCGCGCTCGGGCACCGCAGCATCCTCGCGGAGCCGACGGACACGACCATGATGGATTGGCTGAACAAGAGGCTGGCGCGGACCGAGTTCATGCCATTCGCGCCGATCATCCTCGAGGAGGAGGCTCCCCGCTACTTCGAGAATTTCGAGGGGAACGCCTATCCCGCGAAGTTCATGACGATCTGCCTTCGATGCACACCGCTCTGTCGCGAGAAGGCTCCCGGAGTCGTGCACCTCGACGGCACCGCCCGACCGCAGACGGTGAACCGCGTCCGGGACGCGTACATTCACCGGGCGCTCACTCGGTACAGGGACCTGACCGGTCTCCCGCTCAGCATCAACACGAGCTTCAACAAGCACGAGGAGCCGATCGTCGGGAGTCCCGCGGACGCGATCAGCGAACTGAAGCGCGGTGCCGTGGACCAGCTCTTCTTGGAGTCGTTTCGTGTGACCGTGCCCGACTGAGCCTCGGCCGGAGGAGGAGCGCGTGCGACGATTTTCGGAACACTGGAAGTTCCCGGACTCGGTCGCGGCGCTGGTTCCGCAGGGATCTCCGGCTCAGCCGGACTCACCACCCCCGGAGCGCGCGATCTTTCGCGGATCGACCGTGTGGATTCACGCGGTCGACCCCGCCTCGACGGACTACCTCACCGACGACGGACGAGGGATCCAGCCCGACGATGCGATCGCCAACGTCCAGCTCGAGCGATATGTGCCCGCGGCCGCGGAGGATCTGGGTCGCGAGAGCCGACTCAAGTCCATCTACTACCTCTTGAAGCCGGTCATGCCGCGCGCCTGGCAGCTCGCCGCGCAACGCACGAACGCGCGTCTCCGGCTCCGCCAGATCGACTTTCCGGACTGGCCGCAGGACGACTCCCTGAACTCCGTACTGACGGGACTCCTCGATCGCCTCCTCGAGCGCGCCGGGAGACGGCAGGTGCCGTTCCTCGGGTTCTGGCCTCGCGGCCACGAGTGGGCGGCCTGCCTCACCCACGACGTCGAGACCGCCGCCGGGCTCGCCGCGTCCGATCGGATGGCCGGCATCGAGGAGGAAGCGGGAGTGCGTTCCACCTGGTTCATCGTCCCCGAGCGCTATCCGGTGACTCCCGGCGACTTCCGTGGACTGCAGGATCGTGGCCACGAGATCGCCGTCCACGGCCTCAATCACGACTGCCGCGAGTTCTCGACGCGCGCGGAGTTCGTGCGTCGGACGCCGCTGATCGACGCGTATGCCAGAGCCTGGGGGTCCGTCGGATTCCGCTCGCCGGCGCTCTACCGCAACCCGGACTGGATCCCCGACCTCGCGATCCGCTACGACAGCTCGTTCATGGACACGGCGGTGCTCGAACCTCAACGGGGAGGCGTGAGCGCCCCGTTTCCATTCCATCTCGACGAGAAGGTGGTCGAGCTTCCCATCACCCTTCCCATGGACCACCACCTCATCAACATCCTCCGCACCGACACCGTCACTGGAGTGTTGGCGAAGTTCGAGTGGGTCGTGGAGCGGCACGGCCTCGTCAACGCCCTCTTTCATCCCGATTACAACTTGCAGCCGGAGAGGCTCCGCGACTATCGCGCCATCGTGCAAGCGATCCGCGCGCGGCCGGGCGGATGGATCGCTCCGGCGGCGGAGATCGCCGATTGGTGGGATCGGCGGAGGCGGTCCAGCGTGATCGAGGAAGACGGAGGCGCGCGCATCGAGGGGCCTGCGGCGAAGGACGGCGCCGTGTGGCGCGCCGTGCGGTCGGAGGCCGGGCTGCGCATCGAGCCGGAGAGCGGCTCCGCCTGACCCGTGGGTCCGCGTGTCGCCGGTCAGCCCGCAGGGCTCAGGCGCGGCCGTGCCGGGCGAGGATCTCTCGCCAGGTCGCCTCGTCGAGCTGCTCCGACTCGTCGACGAGCATCACCGGGATGCCGTCGTCGATGCGGTAGCGGCGTCGCGTGGCGGGGTCGGTCGAGACCAGGGTGTCCTCGTCGAGGACCAGCGGCGCCCGCGAGAGCGGACAGACGAGCATCTCCAGCAGCTCGGGATCGATGGACACGGCTCCCTCCCGGACGGCAGCGAAGCTATCATGGTCCCGCCATGGCCCGAAACCCCCTCGTCGCCGCGCGCCACGTCGCGAAGGAGCTTCGCGCCGACGGTCACGAGGCCTTCCTGGCGGGCGGAGCCGTCCGCGACCGCCTCCTCGGCCTCGAGCCCCACGACGTCGACGTGGCCACCTCGGCGCGGCCGGAGCAGATCATGGCCCGCTTCCCGGAGAGCCGCCTGGTCGGCGCCGCGTTCGGCGTGGTCCGCGTCCACCAGGGCGAGGACGAGATCGAGGTGGCCACGTTCCGCAGCGAGGGTCCCTACCTCGACGGCCGCCGGCCCAGCTCGGTGCGCTTCGCCACGGCCGAGGAGGACGTCCGGCGCCGCGACTTCACCGTGAACGGACTCCTGATGGACCCGGAGACCCTGGAGGTCCTCGATCGGGTGGGCGGCCGGGCGGATCTCGAGACGCGCACGCTCCGGGCCATCGGCGATCCTCGCGATCGGTTCCGCGAGGACCATCTTCGCCTGCTCCGCGCCGTGCGCCTCGCGGCACAGCTGGACTTCGCCGTCGAGCCGGGAACGAAGGCCGCAGTCGTGGAGCTGGCGCCGCTGGCGCGGGAAGTGGCGGCCGAGCGCACGCGCGACGAGCTGCTGCGGCTGCTCACCGGTCCGGCGCCGGCGCGCGGCCTCGAGCTGCTGCACGAGTGCGGTCTGCTGCGCGTCGTGCTCCCCGACATCGCGGCGCTGGAGGGGGTGCCGCAGCCGCCCGAGTTCCATCCCGAGGGCGACGTGCTCACGCACACCGTGCTGCTGCTCCGACACCTCCGCTCCGCGTCGCCCACCCTGGCGCTCGGCGCGTTGCTGCACGACGTGGGCAAGCCGGCGACGTTCGTGCGCGGACCAGATCGCATCCGCTTCCCCGATCACGCGCGGGTCGGCGCGGAAATGGCCGACGGGATCTGCCGCGAGCTGCGCCTCTCCAACGAGTCCCGCGAACGGGTGGTCGATCTCGTCGCGCAGCACATGCGGTTCCTGGACGCGCAGAAGATGAAGACGTCCACGCTGAAGCGCTTCCTGCGCATGCCGTACTTCGACGAGCACCTCGAGCTGCACCGGGCGGACTGCCTCGCGAGCCATGGCAAGCTCGATAACTGGGAGTTCGTGTGCTGGCGCCTCGCCGAGTACGGAGGCGAGGAGCTGCGCCCGGCCCGACTGCTCGGCGGCGGCGACCTGCTGGCGCTGGGCTACCAGGAAGGCCCCGCCGTGGGTGCCGAGCTGCGCGCGCTGGAGGAGCTGCAGCTGGCCGGCGAGATCACCACGCGGGAGGAGGCGCTCGCCCGAGCCCGCCGCGATCTGGTCAAGCTTCGATCAACCTGACGCCGGTCGTGTCCTCCCGAATCAGGCCGCCAATCTGACGCCGGCCCCTTTACCCGACGGAGCCCGCCGGGCGATAATCGAACGGCTCATCGTTCGTCGGAATCCTCGGGTTCTTCAACCGCAGTCCTGGGAGGTCTCATGCGCTTCCGGCGCCTCGCGATCGTCGCGGCCGGCATCTTCGCGTTCGCCGCGGCCACGCCCGTTCCGGCGGAGCCCGTTCGGATCAACGGGCTCGAGTTCGACAGCTGGCAGGACTACGTGCACTCCGACTACTTCAAGCAGAACGGCATGCGCTGCGGCACGCAGGTGAGCATCCCGGAGGACGGAATGATCCTCGGCGTCCCGAACGACTGCGGCTCCAGCAACACCAACCCGCTCGCCGAGTACGACCCCGGCGCCACGATCACCATCCCGGTCGTGGTGCACATCATCACCAACACCGCCGGCACGGTCGGGCAAGTTCCGGACGCGCTCGTGCACAGCCAGATCGACATCCTGAACGAGGACTTCCTCGCGCTGACGGGCACGAACGGGGCGAACGGCAACTACGCCGCCATCCAGTTCCAGCTCGCCACGGAGGATCCGCTGGGGAACCCGACGACGGGCATCACTCACAGCGCGAATACCACCTGGTACAACGACGGCGGCAACTACTTCAACACACTGGCCTGGGACACCGACGTGTACCTGAACATCTACACGAACTCGGCCCAGGGCTTCCTCGGCTACGTCCCGAACCTCCCGCAAGGCGGCGGCGTGGGACTCAACTCCGACCGCGTCGTGATCCTGTGGAGCGCGTTCGGGCGGGATGCCCCAGTCGGTCCACCGTACGACCAGGGCCGCACCGCGACGCACGAGGTCGGGCACTACCTGGGCCTCTACCACACCTTCCAGGCCTGCGGCACGGCGGCCACGTGCCACACCTCCGGCGATTTCATCTGCGACACGAATCCGGAGGCTTCGCCGACGTTCGGATGCCCGGGCAGCCGCTTGACCTGCACCCCCCCGGTCCAGGCTCCGGTCGAGAACTACATGGATTACTCCGACGACCTGTGCATGACGGAGTTCACCGTCGAGCAGGTCAACCGCATGCGTTGCACGATCGAGCACTGGCGGCCGAACCTGCCGCTGCCGGGCGCGGTCGGCGCGAACGTGCTGGCCGAGCGGAGCGCCTTCCAGCTGCTGCATCAGAACGTGCCCAACCCGTTCCACCCCATGACGCAGATCCGCTTCGACCTGCCGGCCTCCGCCGACGTGTCGCTCCGGGTGATGGACGTCGCCGGCCGCACGGTGCGCACGCTCGCGGGAGGGCGACAGTCCGCCGGCTCCCATCAAGTGAGCTGGGACGGCACCGACGAGGCGAACGCCCCGGTCGCCGCAGGGGTGTATTTCTATCGCCTGGAGACGAGCCTCGGGTCGGAGACGCGGCAGATGGTGAAGGTGAAGTAGCCGACCATCCCGGAAAGCGCGGCCGGTTCTACCTCGCTCGATCTCGCTCGCCGTCCATGGCTCCCGGCGCGGCGGCGACGACGCGGGGCAGAACTGGCTGCGCTTCCGGGATCCCGCCGGCCCTTCACTTCCCCCCCGTGATCTCCTCCCTCACCAGCTCGATCCGCCGCTGAATCGCCGCGTCCTCCGGGCGAAGCCTCTGCGCCGCCTCCAGCAGCCGCAGCGCGTCGTCCAGCGCGCCGGCGCGTCGTGCCGCGAAGGCCTCGTCGACCCATGCTCGCGCCGCCTCACCGCGTAGCCCCGACGCGGCGAAGTCCTCGCGCGTGCCGCCGGCGTTCGCCGCGAACGAGACGAGGATGACGACGAGGAGGGCGGCGAAGGGCAGCGCGTTGCGCAGGCCACCGCCCGGGCCGGACTCCGACACGAGGCCGATCGTGGGGCGCCTGCGGGCCGCCACGAAGAGCGCACCCCACGCGAGCAGCGACACGAGCGAGACGGCCGCTCCCGCCGTCACGGAGCGCGGCTCGTGCCGCAGCTCGACCGTCCCTCCCGTCGCCGGCGCGACGAACCCTGCGAACAACCCGTCGGCGCGGAACACGGGGATATCGCTCCCGTCGGCTCCCTTCGCCTTCCAGCCCGGGTCCCACGACTCCGCCAGCACCACGATTCCGCGCGCCCCTGCCGGCACGTCCACGTCCCAGCGTCCGGCTCCCTGCTCCCGCGCCGCGAGCGCTGCATCGGCCGGGCCGCGCTGCTCCGCGGCCGGCAGTCCGGGCGGCGCGGTCTCGAGCAGCACCGCGCGCCGCGGATCGTGGTCGTCGGCCCGAACGCGCGCCAGCAGGCCGGCACGGTCCACGGTCTCCCACGACGCGGCCAGCCGTGCGCGCGGCAGCGGATCTGCGTTGCTCGAGACCCACACGTCGCCCGGCAGTGCCTTCGCCTCCCAGCCCGCGCCGGCAATGCCGGAGCCGGTGGAGATGACCGCGTCGACGGCCAGCAGATCGGCCTGAGCCTCGGACAGCTCCGCTCTCGGGGCCGCGCCGGGCGCGCCGGCGAGTCCCGTCCACTCCAGCCACTGGGCCGGCGGGAGCGAGGTGAACCCTTCGCCGGAGTCCACGCCGTAGAGCAGGCCGCTGTTCGGCGGCAGCGTCCACGCGCCGGAGCGATAGCTCGCCTCGTTCCCCTTCCAGGCCGGCGTGAAGAGATCCGCCCGCGGCGCGCCGGGCGCACGCACCCACAGCTCGTCGACGCCCTGGCGGAAGACGCGCGGCCGGGGCTCGGTTCTCGGCAGTGCGGCGACGAGCGGAGGAGGCTCGACGATCCATGCCGCCGGGATCATCGGGTTGAACGGCGCGCCCCAGCTGCCGAGGTCCGCGGCCAGCACCGCTGCCGGAACGAACGCGGCCGCACGCGGCACTCGGCGGAGCGCGAGCAGGCCCGCCGCCGCGAGCGCCGCGGCGAGCACCGTCGCGAGGCGGACCGAGCCGTCCTCCGCCGCGCGCGAGATCGAAGCGAGTCTCTCCGGCCAGAAGCGTCCGGTTTCCGCGATCCAGCCGTCCGGCGAGCGCGTGCCTTCGCCCTGAATCCACGCGGCGGCGGCGAACAGCACCATCACCGACGCTCCCACGGCGAGCGCCCGCCGCCTTCGCGGCGCCGTCTCTCGCAGCAGCGCGTCGACGCCGAGTCCGGCCAGCGTCGCGAGCGCGAGAGTGAAGAGCAGGGCCCAGCGCGCCGGCAGTCGGGTCGAGGAGAGCAGCGGCACCCAGGAGAGCGCGCGGTAGGCCGGCGTGTACTTGCCAAGCATGAGGAGCAGCGAGAGCGCCGCCGCCGCCGAGAGGCACAGCGTCGCGCGGTCACGCCGCAGGACGAGCGCCGCCGCGGCGAGGCCCAGTGCGAGAATCCCCGCGTACGAGCAGGTCTCGGCGAAGTGGCTCCAGTCCGGCCCGCCGTGGAACGTGCCGTCGACTGGCGTTCCGAAGAGATCCGGCGCCGCGAGCGTGGACAGCTGCCACGGCGGGAACGAGCCGAAGGTGAGGAAGTCCCAGTCCGCGGCGCCCGCCCGGGGCGTGCGCCCGATCAGCTCCCGCGCGGGAAGCACCTGCACCGCGGCGACCCCCGCCGCGAGCACGGCCGCGCCGAGGAGCACCGCGACGCCGCGCGCAAGCGTGCGTGCGCTCCCGCCTCGCCCGAGCAGCAGTCCCGCAGCCAGCGCGAGCGACATGATCGTCGCGTAGGGGTGCGCGCCGGCCAGTGACAGAGCGAGCGTTCCGGCCAGCGCCAGTGCCGGCCGCGCGCGGCCGGCGGCGGCGTCCCACGCGAAGGCCGCAGCCCACGGCGCGAGCGCCGCACCGACGAGCAGATTGAAGTGCACGACGTGCGTCACCAGGAACCCGGAAAGCTCGAACGCCACCCCCGCAGCGATCGCCCCCGCCCATCCCGCAGAAAGCCGGCGCGCCAGGAAGCACGCTCCCGCACCGGCCAGCGCGAAGTGCAGCAGCACGCTGGCCGAGAACGCCGCGGTCGCCGGCAGCAGGAGGAAGAGCAGGAACGTCGGCGGGTAGAGCGGGCCCGTCTGGGTCTCGGCGAAGAGCGGGAATCCGGCGAACATCCCCGGGCACCACGTGGCGAACCGCCCCTGGCGGAGCTCGTCGAACCACCAAGCGCGGAACGCGAGGTTCTGCATCCAGGTGTCGTAGTGGAAGAACGATCGACCCTCGAGCGCGCCGGGGAAGAGCGCGAGCGCCACGGCCGGGAACACGAGCCAGGGACCGGCCGCCCGCAGTCGCGCGGGGATCATCCGGCGGCCTCCACCCGGCGCCAGACCGTGACCGTGGCGAACGGGTACAGCCAGTCGTGCGGGGCGAAGCTCCGCCCGAAGATCCGTCGCTCGCGCGGCGGGATGCGCTCAAAGACGGCCGCCGGGCGGTAGTCGGCGCGGAGCTCGCGCAGGAATCCGAGGGCCGCGGGAACCCCGGTGCGCTCCTCCTCGCGGTGCTCGAACTCGCTCAGGACGAAGAACTCGGGAGCGTTCCGCTCCAGCGCCGTGACGTTCCACCCGCGGAACACGACGAAGCGGTACCGGCCGCGCTCCGCCTCGTAGGCCGCGAACGTCTCGTACGCGTCGTCGCCGCCGTTCCACGGCGTGATGGCGGCGGTGTAGTGCCACGGCGTCTTGGCCAGCCCGACACCCGCGCCGTTCGGCGCGTTCGCCTGCATCCACTCCGCCGCCGCCGTGCGCGGGTCGGTGGCGGCGAACGCCGCCTGCTGGCGACCGGTCAGCATCACGAGCGACGCCAGCACGATCGCGAGCACGCCACGCCGCGCACCCCCGTGCCGCACGGCCGCGGTGCCGTGCGCGGCTGCGACGGCCAGCACCGGCGCGAGCGGCAGCAGGTAACGGAGGAAGCGCACCTCGGACGCGCCGAGCAGCGCGAAGTACGCCGACGCGAACGCCAGCACGACGAGGTCCGCGGCGCTTCGCCGCCGAGCGAGCAGCACGAGCCCCGCGCCGCCGGCCAGCGCGAGGGGTACGCCGGCGACGTACGGAAGGTTCGCGGTCAGGTGGTACCACCAGCCGTTGCCGGTCTGAGCGAAGACCTCGCCGTGTCCGCTGCGCGCGTGCTCGAACAGCTCGAACCCGACGTCCTCGCGGAACGCGGCGAAGTCCAGCACGGCGTATGGAGTGGCGAGCACGAAGGCGGCGAGCGCCGCGAGGCACGCCGCCCCGGCACGGCGCAGCTTCCGCCCGGCGTCACCCGCTGCGCCGGCGCGGCCCACCGCGACGGCGACCACCGGCGCGAGCAGGACGATGCCCGCGTTGTACTTCGTCGCCGCGGCGAGCCCGGCGGCGGCTCCGGCAAGCGCGGCGCTCTTCGCCGAGGGCGTCTCCGCCACGCGTACCGCCAGGATGAGCGTGAGCGTGGTGAGGAACGCCGCCGGCACGTCCACCGTCGCGAAGGCCGAGTGCAGCACGTGTCCGGGCATCAGCGCGAGGAAGGACGCGGCCACCCACGCGGCGCGCTCTCCGGAAAGCGCCCGCGAGAGCTTCGCCACGAGCACCACCGTTCCGGCGGCGAACGCCAGCGTGATCAGCCGCGCGATCACGTGCGTGCCGACGACGGTCTTCACGAATCCGGCGGCGTGCAGCGGCCAGGCGAGCAGCCACGTGAGATAGATGGTCGCGCTCCCGTAGTGGAAGAAGCGCGGGTTCAGGTCGCCCGTGTTGAGCATGCCGTTCACCGTGCCGGCGACGGAGAACTCGTCCGGATGGTACGAGAAGAAGTGCGTCTCGTCGGGCAGACCCCAGCCGAGCCCGGCCGCCCGCGCGAGGACGGCGAGTCCCACGATCCCGAGCGCGGCCCCGCCCGGCTTCTTCAAGGGAGTCCCCGACCCCGCCGGAGCGCCCACTCCCCGCCGAGCAGCGCGAGCAGCGCGAGGAACACCAGAGGCTGCTCTTGGAACGGCCACTCCTTCACGGATTGCTCCACGACGGGCTCCAGGTCCAGGAGCTCCGGCAGCTCATCGAGCGCCGACAGCTCGAGGAACCGTCCCCCCGACTCCTGCGAGATCTGCTGCAGCATGGCGAAGTCCGGCGCCGGATCCTCGAACTCCAGCCGGTAGGGAGCCACGGTCATCTCCGAGCGATCCTCGCCGAGCTCGGCGCCTCCGGCGCTCGCAGCGCCGTCGACGCGATAGTCGCCCGGCGGAAGGCCGGGCAGGGTCCCGCGGTACCGTCCGCCTCCGACATCCGGCAGCGAGATCTCCCGCGCTCGCTCGTCTTCGGTCCCGAGCGGACCGAGCACGGTCGCGCGCACGTCGGCTCCTTCGATCGGGCGAAAGTCGTCGTCGTACACCTGACCCTCGATGATCACCGTCTCGGCACCGTCGAAAAGGCTCTTGCCGGGGCGGACCAGCACCTGCTTCAGCTCGTCGCGGGCGACGAGCCAGCGTACGCTCCGCGACACCAGGTGCCGGAACGCGTCTCCCGGACGGCCCGTCCCCCAGAGATACAGATCCCATCTCCAGTACGGGCCGCCGGCCACGGCCAGCACGCGGCCGCGCCCGGTCTCCAGCGTCGTGACCAGGGGCATCTCCTCCCGTGCCGCTCCGTCCAGCTCGCCCAGGACGAGAGTGCGCGCCTCCGGCCGGCGGCGGAGGAACATCGGCGCCTCGGCGAGCGGAGGCAGCTCGCTCCACAGGCGTGCGTTCGCCGCCTCGTCGTCGGCGAGCGTCGTCACCGGATGCGTGCGCCCGGATTGCGTGAGCCGCGGCAGGACCTGGCCGCGCCGGGGCCGGGACATGGGCTCGGACACGAACGGCATCAGCTCGGCGAGCGGGCTGCCGGTCAGGTCGAACGCGCGGGCCGATCCCGTCACCAGGAGCGCGCCTCCGCGCTCGCTGACGAAGCGCGCCAGATTCGCGGAGTTCGTGGAGCCGAGATCCGAGGCGGCCATGTCGGAGAGCACCACCAGATCGTACCGCGCGAGATCGGCGTAGCGCGTCGGGAAGGCCTTGCCGCGCCGGCCCAGGGCTCCCTCGAAACCCGTCAGGGACTGTACGGTCGCGTCGACCTGGAGGGAAACATCGGCCTCCAGCGCGCGCTTCAGGAACGTCAGGTCGAACGTCGGGCGGGAGGCGGCGAGCAGCACGCGGATCTTCTCGCGCAGCACTCGCACCGCGAAGAGGTGCTCGTTGTTGGACGCGGAGATCTCGCCCTCCTGCGGCCTCGTCCACACGCGATAGACGTGGAGGCCCTCCTCGTGCGGCACGTACTCGAGGTCCACGCCGGCCTCGATCCCGCCTCCGGGAAGGTCGACCGTCGCCGAGTCGATCACCGCGTCCCCTTCGGACAGATAGACGCGGACTCCGGGCGCGGCATCGCCGCGGGCGCGGATCTTCGCCTCCACCGGAACGACGTTGTCCAGGTACGACACGCCCGAGGCGATCACGTCGAACACCGACAGATCCGTGACCGGACCGGAGCTTCCCACGCCGACCGTGTAGACGGGAACGGCCAGACGTCGCGCTTCGGCGCGGGGATCGGCGCCGACGTTGCGCGATCCGTCGGACAGCATGACCACGGCGCCGGTCCGGCTGCGCAGCCCGCCCACGCCGTCGGCCAGCGCGCCGGCGAGGTCGGTGCGATCCTCGCGCGGGACGAGATCCATCTCGCCGTCCTCGCCGGTGAGCGGCTCCACCGAGCCGCCGAAGCGGTACGCGTCCACGCGCCCCTCGCCCTGCAGCGCCTCGAGCAGCTCGGTGTCCGCGAGCGCCTTCGCCATGCGCTCCGCGCGGGTCGGCGCCGGACCCGCCGTCTCGCCCTCGCCTTCCGGGAACGGGATCGTCATCGAGAGCGACGCGTCGGCGAGCAGCACGATCCGCGGGGGTGCGCGGCGCTCCGCGAAGAACGCCAGCACCGGCTCCATCAGCAGCAGCACGACGAGCGCCACGGAGGCGAGCCGCAGGGCGAGCAGCGGAAAGCGCGGCGCGGCGTACAGGCGAAGCGAGAGCACGAGCAGCACCGCCGCCAGCGCGAGCAGCACCAGCCAGGGCCCGCCGAGCAGCTCCAGCGAGACCGAGGTCGGCGTCACGCGCGCAGCTCGCGGGCCCGCTGCACGAGGCGCGGCAGGATGGAGCCGGAGGGTCCGCGCAGCGACCAGTCGAGCTCGCCGGTCAGCTCCGTCGTCTCGGGATTCACCTCGACGGTGGACGCTCCCGCGTCACGCGCGGTGAGTGGAAGCCCGGCGGCGGGCCACACCACGCCGGACGTGCCCACCACGAGGCACACGTCCGCTTCCCGGGCATGGCGCGCGGCCAGCGCGAACGTCTCGGCGGGCAGCAGCTCGCCGAAGAGCACCACGGCGGGGCGGAGAATCCCGCCGCACGCGCACCGCGGCGGGAGCGCCGGGGCCGGGAAGGGGAACGGATCCACCACGGCGCCGCATCCCGCGAGGCAGCGCGCGCGCCACAGCGAGCCGTGCACCTCGAGAACCTGCGAGGAGCCGGCGCGCTGGTGGAGGCCGTCGATGTTCTGGGTGATCGTGACGACCTCCTCGAACACGGCCTCCAGCGCCGCGACGGCCTCGTGTCCGGCGTTCGGAGCGACCGACTGCACGTGCTCGCGGCGGCGCTCGTAGAACTCCCACACCTTGCGCGGGTTCCGCTCCAGCGCCTCCGGCGTGGCCACCTCTTCGATGGAGTGCTGCTCCCAGAGCCCGCCCGCGTCGCGGAACGTGGCGACGCCGCTCTCCGCGGAGATCCCGGCGCCGGACACGACCACGACTTTGCGCGCCGAGGCGAGAGCCCGGGCTGCGTGCTCGAAGTCGTCCACGGTCATGGTCCCGGATGTTCGGCTGCGGCGCGCACCAGCACCGAGAGGGCGTGGGGGAGGACCGGCGCCAGCGCCGCGAACATGTCCACGGCACCCTGGGGGCTGCCGGGCAGGTTCACGATCAGCGATCCCGCGCGGAGCCCGGCGACGCCTCGGGAGAGCGGCGCGAAGCGCGAGCGGGCGAGCGTGGCCGCCCGCGCGTGCTCGGCGAGCCCCGGCGCCTCGCGCTCGATCACCGCGAGCGTCGCCTCGGGGGTGACGTCCCGCGGCGCGAACCCCGTGCCCCCCGTCGTGAGAATCAGCGGCACGCGCTCCACGTCCGCCAAGCGGATCAGCTCCGCCTCGATCACGGTGCGCTCGTCCGGGACGATGCGTCGGGCGACGACGTCGAAGCCCGCAGCCCCGGCCGCCTCCGCGAGAGCCGGCCCGGAGCGGTCCTCGCGCTCCCCGCGATGCGAGCGGTCGCTCACGGTGAGCACCGCGGCGCGGAACCGCTCGCCGGTCACGACCCGCGCTCCGCCTCCGCCTTCCAGTCCCCGGACCTTCCGCCGCGCTTCTCCAGCAGTCGGATCCCCTCGATGCGCAGGTTCCGATCGACGGCCTTGAGCAGGTCCCAGGCAGTGAGCAGCGACACCGCGACCGCGGTCAGCGCCTCCATCTCCACGCCGGTTCGGGCCGAGACCACCGCGGTCGCGGCCACGCGCACGCACCCCTCGTCCGGTCGCGGCTCCACCGCGACTTCCACGTGGCTCAGCGGCAGCGAGTGACAAAGCGGGATGAGCTCCGCAGTGCGCTTCGCCGCGGCGATCCCCGCGATCTGCACGGCGGGGACGAAGTCGCCCTTGGGCAGGGCGCCTCCGTGGATGCGGCGGATCGTGTCGGGGGACGCACGGAGGAAGCCCTCGGCCACGGCGATCCGGTCGGTCGACGGCTTCCCGGAGACATCGACCATCCTCACCCGTCCGTCGGGGCCCAGGTGGGAAAGGTCGCTCAAGTCTTGTCCCGTGGCGCCTTGGGGGCCTGCGACTCGCCGCCCTCCTCGCTGGGGCCGCGCAGCTCCTTGCGGAACTCGCGGATTCCCTGCCCCATGCCCTTCATGAGGGCGGGGATCTTGGCGCCGCCGAACAGCAGCACGAGGACCAACGCGATGACGACGAGCTCCATGCCGCCCGGCATGCTGACGAGGACCAATCGACACCCTCCCTGACCCAGGATCCGCCTTGCCCGGGGCAAGGGCACGGGGCACTCCCTCTGGTGGAGGCCCGCGGGCTCGGCTAGGTTCGCCGGCCTGAGGAGGAGCGATGTCGTTTCGACCGGGGCGTTGGGCGTGGGTCGCCGCGGCGGTCGCGGGGGCGGTCGTTCAGGGGTGCGACGGCGGCGGTCCGGACGAGGCGCGGCTCGACGGTCAGGCGGCGGCCTATCGGTCCCGGGCGGAGGCTGCCGAGCAGGGGGGCGACTCCGAGGAGGCGCTCGCGTCCTTCCGCGACGCGGCGCGTCGCTACCCGACCGAGGCGTGGGCGTGGTCCGGCGCCGGCCGCGCCGCCTCGAGGCTCGGGCGGTTCGACGACGCCGAGCAGGCCTGGCTGACCGCGGTGCGCTGGGACTCCTCCCTCGTCGCCGAGCGTGTCGCGCTCGCCGAGATCGCGCTGGAGGACGGCCGCGCGGCCGAGGCCGTGGCCCGGATGGACGAGGCCGTTCGCGCGGGCGGCGAGAGCCCGGAGGCGCTCGCCCTCCGCGGGCTCGCACTGGCCGCGGCCGGTCGGGCGGTCGAGGCCAGGACCGCGGTGGACCGCGCTCTGGCCCTCGGTCCGGAGAGCATCACCGCACGGATCGCCCGCGCGCGCCTCGCCCTGGCCGGCGGCTCCTCGGAGGAAGCGGTCGCCGAGCTGGAGCGGCTGGCCGGCGCCCATCCCGAGGACCCCGACGTGCACTCCGCCCTGGCGCGGGGACGGCTCGCCTCCGGCGACGGCGAGGGGGCGAGGACGGCGCTCGCCCGGGCGCTGGCGCTCGACAGCGGCCGGCCCCCGGACCGGCGGCTTCGCGCCCGCCTGCTGCTCGACTCCGCCGATTTCGACGGTGCGGCGCGCGAGTTCGCCCGCCTCCTCCGGGACAACCCCCGCGACGCGGTCGCGCTGGAGGGGATCGGCGCCTGCGCGTTCGCGAAGGGCGATCCGGAGGCGGCGGAGGCTGCGTTCCAGCACGCGATCGAGTCCGCGCCCGAATCGGCCGACGCGCACTTCGCGCTGGCGCGCTTCCGCATTCGACAGGGTCGTTTCGACGAGGCCGTGGCGCTGTTGAGGCGCGCGCGAGCCCGCGCGCTCGCCCCGGCACTCCAGGAGCAGATCGACGCCACGCTCGCGGAGGCGTATCTGGCGCTCGGCGAGCCCCAGAACGCCGCGGCCATCACCGACGGACTGCTGCACAAGAACCCCGCCTCCCCGGCCGGGCGCGCCGTGCTGCTCGCCCACTCGCGGTGGCTGCTCGAGCACGGCGACGCCGCGCAGGCTCAGGACTTGGCCGGCCGCGCTCTCGCCGCGGACTCGACCGACGCGGAGGCGCTCGTGGCGCGTGCCGAAGCCTCCGCGGCGCTGGGGCGGACGGCCGAAGCCGAGCGGGAGCTGCGCGCGCTGCTCGCCGCGGGCCGCGGCGGGGCGGCCACCTACCTCGCGCTCGCGCGGCTGTGCCTCGCCGGTGAGCGGCTCCGCGAAGCGCTCTCCTTTGCGACCGAGGGGGAGCGCCTCGCGCCCGACGAGCCCGACTTCGCCGTGATACGCGGCTTCGCCGCGATGCAGCAGGGAGACGCCGGCGCCGCCCGCACCGCGTTCGAGCGCGAGCGCGAGCTCCGGCCGGAAAGTCCCAAGCCCTGGATGAATCTGGGCCAGCTGGAGATGGACGCGGGCGATCCGGCGCGTGCCGCCGAGTGCTTCGCCGAGGCGCAGAAGCGGGATCCGGCCGGCTGGTTCCCGTCGTACCAGCTCGGCCTCGCACTGGACCGCGCGGGGCGCGCCGCCGAGGCGATCGATGCCTACAAGGCGGTCCTGTCCCGGAACGAGCGGGTCGCCGAGGCGCACAACAACCTCGCGTGGCTGCTGGCCGACCGGGAGATCGATCCCGTCCTCGCCGAGGTGCATGCTCGGCGCGCCGTGGAGCTCGCCCCCGACAACGCGAACGTGCTGGGGACGCTCGGCTGGACGCAGTACCGCAACGGTCTGCTCGACGAGGCGGTCACGTCCCTGGAGAGGGCGAAGAAGCTGGAGCCCCGCGACTCCATGAAGAGGTACCTGCTCGGCGTCGTTCGCCTGGAACGCGGCGAAGCGGCCGCGGCGCGCGCCGAGCTGACCGAAGCCCTTCGCCTGGACCCGGCGTTCCCCCGCCGGGAGGACGCCCGCAGGCTGCTCGACCGCCTGGATTGACCCCCGCACCGATCCGGCGTGAGACGCGGGGTGTCGTTCGGGTATGATCCGCACGGCGGCTGGCAACGACGCACCTCGACGTTCCGGCCCGCGCTCGAGCCGGATGCCGGCATGCTCCGGAGCTCGGCGTGAAAGAGCGAGGGGAGGAGGGACGCGGTGGCGAGAATCCTCGTCGTCGACGACGAAGAGCAGGTTCGCGACATGCTGCAGGAGATGCTGCAGTCCACGGGCCACGACGTACTGGTCGCGTCGAACGGAGATGCAGCTCTCGAGCTGCTGCGAGAGTCGCGGTGCGACCTCGTCATCGCCGACATCTTCATGCCGGGCAAGACGGGGCTCGACACGATCAAGGAAGTTCACCAGGAGCATCCAGACGTCAAGATCGTGGCGCTCTCGGGCGGCGGCGGGTTCGATCGCTTCGACGTCCTCGAGATGGCGCCCGACTCCGGCGCGACGGTCACGATGAAGAAACCCGTCGACTTGGAAGAACTGGTCATGATCATCCGGAATCTGACGCGCACGTAGCAACGCACCACCGGCCCCGGGCAATTCCCCCGCCCGGCGGCCTTTCACTTCCGCTCAAGAGCGACGCGGGACCGCCCGATCCACCCGGGGAACCGGCTCCTCATCCTCGGGCGGCAACATGGCTCTGTGTCACCGACTCCTGATCGCTCTCGCCGTGCTTCCCCTCCTCTCCGGCTGCAACAACCTGTGGGAATGGACCGCGGGTGCGGACGGGTACGACGCCCTTCTCGCCGACGGCAAGGCGGCGCTCCGCGACGGCGACTACGACCTCGCCGTGCAGAAGCTGGGCGACGCCGTCGCGGTGGAGCCGAGCCGCGGCGAGGCCCGCTACTACTATGCGAAAGCGGCGGTGCTGCAGTCCGGCATCGACGTGGTGGAGATCGTGCAGGCCATCATCGACGCCGACGAGAACGGCGGCGCCGCGGAGATCTTCGCCTTCGAGACGCCGCTCGCCGACCGCGTGTACCGCGTGAACCGGACGGTGATCGACGCGCTCCTGCCCATCCATGACGGTGCCGCCGACGCCGTCGGACTGGGCAGCTCCGACGTCGGCCTGGATCTCGCCGTCGCGCACACGCTCCGCGGGATCCTGCGCCTGCGTGACACCAACGGCGACGGAACCATCGACGCGCTCGACCTGACGGTCAGCGAGTTCTCCCTGGAGGAGGGCGGCGGCTATTCCCTCGAGGGGATCGACAATCTCCCGCCCGACGACTTGAACGCCATGCTCGACGATCTGAACGCGCTGCTCACCAGCGGCGGGGACCTCGCCAGCGGGACCGGCGGCGTCATCGATCCAGAGGAACTGGACGAGCTGGTGGACTCTCTCGGCGGAGACCTGTCCGCGTTCTACGTGAACACCGGCGCCCCGGGCAATCCCGGCGAAGGCGACAACGACGGGGACGGCGCGACCGACGAGGAGTGCCTGAACGACCTGGACGACGACGGAGACGGCCGCGTGGACGAGGACGCGACGGTGTTCTGCGCATGACCTCCGCCCGCCTCTCCAGGGGTCTCCTGACTGGCGCGACGCTGCTCTTGCTCGCCGGCGAAGCGGACGCGGACGCCCCGCATCCCACGCTCCGCGGGGTGCGGCCGCTGGGCATGGGCGGCGCGTTCCTCGCCGTGGCGGACGACCGCAACGCGCTGCACGACAATCCCGCGGGCCTCGCGCGCCTCATGCGGACGACCATCTCCGGGCTCGGCGTGCACGGCGCGATCGACGACGAGTTCCTCTCCGTCGTGGACTTCATCCAGGAGCACGAGGAGCAGTTCTCGGACTTCTCCACGGTGGACGCGGCGTTCCTGGACGAGCTGGAGCCGTACGACGACCGCTGGGTCTCGGCCGACGCCGGCGCGTACGCGGACCTGACCCGTCCCGGATTCGGCATCGGCGTGTTCTCGACCGGCCGCGCGCAGATCAAGGTCGATCGCGGCGTGTACGAGCCGCGCGTGCACGCCGACGTGCTGGACGACATCGTCGCGGTGGTCGGCGGTGCGATGGATCTCGGCCGCGGCGACCTCGCCGTCGGCGGAACCTTGAAGACGATCTGGCGAAGGCAGTTCAGCCGCGTCCTCACCGCGCGCGAAGTGGCCGACTTCCGGGCGGACGATCTCGTGGAGCGGCTCGAAGGAGCCGACGCGGGCTTCGCCATGGATCTGGGCGCTTTGTGGTCGCCGCTCGACTCGCCGTTCAGCGCGGCCGCGGTCCTGCGCGACGCCGCCGGACGCGTGGCCGGCGAAAGCCTCGGTCCGGCGTTCGACGTCGGCGCGGCCTGGCACGTTCGCCCGCGGCTCGTTCTCGCCGCCGACCTCCGCGACACGTTCGAGAGCGAGACCGCGTTCGGCACGAAAGTCCACGTCGGAGCGGAGCTGAGGTTCCCCGTCGTCACGCTCCGGGCCGGCGCGAACCAGGGCTACTCCACGATCGGCGCGAGCCTCGCCCTCCCCGTGCTCTCGATGGACTACGCGTTCTACGGCCGCGAGCTCGGGCATCTCCCCGGCGCGGACGGACAGTATCTCCATGCGGTGGAGGCAAGGCTCGGCTTCTAGGGCCCGGGTTCTAAAGGTCACGCTCCCGGAGGCCGATCCGCCCCACGAGGACCCCGCGGCTTGACACTGCGCGGGGGATTTCGCTAGTTTCACCGACCTTCCCCTCGCCCGAGAAGTCCAGGAGGCTCTCATGATCGGCAAGAAGCCGGGGCTCGGTCCCGACAACGGCGAAGCGACATCCGTCATCGGAGAGAACTCCGCCTTCCAGGGAACGCTCGAAGTCGACGGAAACCTGCGCGTGGACGGCAAGTTCAGCGGCACGTTGCGCATCACCGAGACGGTCCACGTCGGCAAGAACGGATTCGTGGACGCGGAAGTGCACACGCGCAGCGCCGTAGTGGCGGGCACCATCAAGGGAAACCTGCACGCCTCCGAGAAGATCACGCTGCAGAGCGGATCGCGGCTCGAAGGCGAGATGGTGACGGCGCGCCTCGTGATCGAGGAAGGTGTCTCCTTCCAGGGCAGCTGCAACACGGCCAAGGGCGCGGCGACCGGTCCCGCGCGGAAGTCGGACACTTCCCGCGACGAGGCCAAGACGGTGCAGGACAAGATCGAGCAGGTCGCCGAGGCGCTCTCCAAGAAGTAGTCGGCGGCGGCATCGGATCGTGGCCGAGGCCCCGGAGTCTGCTAGACTCCGGGGCTTTCGATTGGAGCCTCGACGAGCCGCGGGGACGGACACGGAATGACCCACGACGACTCCAGCCGCGATCTGACGCTCGACTCGCGATCGATCCCGCCACCGCAGCGTAATCTGCCGTCCGGGATCGGTGGCTACCGGATCCTCGGCATCCTCGGCGAAGGCGGCATGGGAATCGTCTACGAGGCCGAGCAGCCTTCCCCGCGCCGGCGGGTCGCCCTGAAGGTCGTGCGCGGCACCGAACTCGTCGACGAGCTGCGCCTCAAGATGTTCGAGCGGGAGGCAGCCACGCTCGGCCGGCTGGACCACCGGAACATCGCCAGCATCTACGAGTCCGGCCGCACGCCGGAGGGGCGCCACTTCTTCGCGATGGAGCTGGTCCGTGGACCGAGCCTCGCCACCTGGCTGGCCGGCCGCACGGCGGCCCCCGATCGCGCCGAGCTCGAGCTGCGCTTGCACCTCTTCCGGCAGATCTGCGATGCGGTGCACTACGCCCACCAGCGCGGCGTGATCCACCGCGATCTCAAGCCCTCCAACGTCATCGTCACCGAGGCGCCGCAGTCCGGCACGGGGTCCGGCGCCCTGTCCTCGATGGCGAAGATCCTGGACTTCGGGCTCGCGCGCATCACCGAGGAGGACGTCGCGGCGACGCAGATCACCGAGGTCGGCGCCATCAAAGGGACGCTCGCCTACATGGCGCCGGAGCAGGCGCGCGGGGAGGTCGCCGCGATCGACGTGCGCACCGACGTCTACGCGCTCGGCGTCTTGCTGTACGAGCTTCTGACCCGCGAACGGCCCTACAACGTCGACACGGGATCCCTGCTCTCGGCCGTCGGAGTCATCTGCGAGCACCCGCCTCGCCCGCTCTCGGCGGTCTGGAAATCGACGACGCGCCTCGATCCGGACCTCGCGACGATCGTCGCGACGGCACGGGAGGAGGAGCCGGATCGGCGCTACGCGAGCGCCGCGGCGTTCGCCGAGGACGTCGGCCGCTTCCTCGAGTCCGAGCCGATCCTGGCCCGTCCCGCCAGCACGATGTATCAGCTGAGCAAGCTGGTCGCGCGGCAGAAGCCGCTCTTCGCCACCGCGGCAGCGGCTCTCGTGCTGCTCGTCGCGGCCGCCGTCGGCGTGAGCATCCTGTACGTGCGCTCCGAGGCCAACCTGGCACGCGCGCTGGAAGCGGAGCAGGCCGCGCGCCGCGAGGCCGAGACCGCGGAGCGGACATCGACCTTCCTCGTCGATCTCTTCGACCGGGCGAATCCCGAGCGGTCCCGCGGGGCGACCGTGACCGCCCGCGAGGTCATGGACGAGGGCGCCCGGCGGATCGCCGGAGATCTCGCCGGAGAGCCGGTCATGCAAGCGCGCCTGCTTTACACGATCGGTCAGGTCTACCTCAGCCTCGGTCTCTACGACGACGCGCGCCGCCTGATCGAGCAGTCCCTCGCGCTGCGTCGCGAGCACGTTCCCGCCGGCGATCTCGACATCGCCGCGAGCACGCACCAGCTGGCCCGAGTGCTCGAGGCCCAGGGCGATCCGAAGGCGGCGCGGGCCGCCTTCGACGAAGCCGCGGGGCTCTACGAGCGGAACGGGGCGAAGGGGACCGACGGCCTGATCGACCTCCTCGGTAACCTCGGCTGGATGCTCGGCCAGAACGGAGATTTCGCCGCGGCGAACGAGATGCTGGACCGGGCCATGGCGCTGGCCGAGGCGAAGCAGCCGCCGGACGAGGAGCGCATCCTCGATCTGCTCAACAACCGCTCGACGACTCTCATGGATGAAGGCGCGCCGGATTCGGCGCTCGTGGTCCTGGATCGCGCGCTGGCCCTGTCGCGCCGACTTCACGGAGACGGCGACCGGGACATGGCCAGCATCCTCACGAACATGGGCGTGGCGCACTCCATGGCCGGCCGCTTCGACGAGGCCGCGAGGAAGTCGCTCGCCGCGCTCGGCATCTACCAGAGCCTGCACGGGGACGCTCACCCGCTCGTGGCGAAGGAGATGGCGAACCTCGGTATCTCGCTCGCTCAGCAGGGACGGCGAGACGAAGCCCGCCCGTACTTGGAAGGCGCGCTCGAAGCGCTCGAACGCATCCACGGTCCCGAGCACCCGGCCGTCGCGCAAGGGTGGATGAACCTCGGACTGCTCGAGCTCGAGTCGGGGAACGCCCGCAAGGCGATCGTCCACCTGCAGCGAGCGGCCGAAGTGCACGAGCGCGCCACCGGGCTGGAAACGCCGTCGCTGTCGACGTCGCTCTATCATCTGGCGACCGCACGCGGTGCCGTCGGAGAGATCGCGGAGGCACGGCGCCTCCTGCTGCGCGTCATCACGATCGACGAGAAGATCTTCGGGCCAGCGTCCGGCGAAGTGGCGGACGACCTGGAGGCGCTGTCGAGCCTGCAGCGCGAGGCCGGCGACGGAGCCGAAGCCGACCGGACCGAGGCCAGGATGCGGGCCATCCGGGAGAAGCTGGCGGGCGCCGGCAGCTGAGATGGACTCCCTCTTCCTCGTCAACCCACGCGCCGGCCGCGGCCGCGGCGAGCGCATCGCGCGGGAGCTGCCGGCGCTGCTGGCCGCGCGCGGTGCGCGGGCCGACGTGCGCATCACCGAAGCGCCCCGCGACGCGGTCCGGCTCGCCCGGGAGGCTGCCGCGGCCGGCGCATCGCTCGTCGTCGCCGTAGGCGGGGACGGCACCGCGCACGAGGTCGTCAACGGGATCGCCGGCTCGCGCGCGACCTTCGCTCTGATCCCGGTCGGCAGCGGCAACGACCTGGCGCTGGCGCTCGGCATCCCGTCCGAGCTCGATGCGGCCCTCGACGTCGCGCTCTCCGGCGCCGAGAAGGCGATCGATCTCGCGCGCTTCGACGACGCCTGGTTCGCGAACAGCCTGGGGCTGGGCTTCGAGGCGCAGGTCACGATCGAGAGCCGCTCGATCACCTGGCTCCGCGGCTTCGCCATCTATCTCGCCGCCGTACTCCGCGCGCTCGCGCGCCTGCGCTGCCCGCAGCTCGTGATCCGGGCGGACGACCGCGTCCTCGAGGGGCGAAGGCTCCTCGTGTGCGTCGGCAACGGTCCGCGCGTCGGCGGCGGCTTCTACCTCACTCCCGACGCCGTGAACGACGACGGGCTGCTCGACCTGTGCATCGTCGAAGGCATGGGCCGCTGGCGGGTCCTGCGCACCTTACCCAAGGCCATCCGGGGCGCGCACGTCGGCGATCCGCGCATCACCATGCTCCGCGCCCGCTCGATCGAGATCGAGTCCGACGAAGGGTTCCCGTTCCACGCCGACGGCGAGGTCATCGACGCCGCCTGCCGGCGCCTCTCCGTGCGCGTCGTCCCTCGAGCGCTGACGGTCCGCGTGCCTCGCGCCTGAATCAGAACGCGAACTGCGTCCGCGCGAAGATCGCCCTCTCCGTCTCACGGTCCTCGCCGTTGGCCGCGCCGCCTTCGAACTCCGTCCGCACGTAGTCCGCGACGAGCTTCACGTTCCGGCTCAGCGTCCAGGTGACCCCTGCGCCCCACGCCTTCGCCCCTTCCACGGACGAAGCCGGATTCGCGAGGATCGGGAACGCGTTGTCGCCGACGGTGAGCTTCTGATACCTCGCGTCCAGCTCCACCGCGCCCCACTGACCCTGGGAGGAATCGTACGGTCGCTTGGGGGACACACCCTTCGGCGCAGCCTCGTCCGCGGTGAGCAGCACGACGCCGGTGACCTGCCACGCGCTGACCTCGTGCTCGATCGTGTCGACGTCGAGCGTGATCTCCTGAGTGGACTCCACCCACTCGCCGAGCACGCCGAGCCGGCGCCAGAACCACTGTCCCTGCGGTGAGAGGCGGGTGTGCTTGCCGTCGGCGAAGGCGGTCGTCGTCGCGGCGGTCGTCCCGGACCCGACGCGGTAGGCGAAGATCGTCGACTGCCCTTCGGAGCGGATCGACCCGAGGCCGGTGCTCGCCGGCGATCCCTCGGGGCGGCTCACGCTCGCCGCGACGGCGAAGGAGAGCCCGCGCAGGTCGGGCGACGTCGACTTCTTGAACGGCGTGGCCAAGATCCGGCCGGCGAGCTCCTTGTTGTCGTTCGTGTCGCCGTCGCCGGATCCGCCGTCGGCGACGCCGTTGAACACTCCGGCGGCCCACGTCACGACTCCTCCCGACACGTCGCCGGAGAGCTGCAGGCCGATGTCCCGGTTGGGCACGAGCGACGTCGGGAACGCGCGCTCGATGAAGACCATCTCGGTCGCGGACTGGAGCCGCTCGAATCCGAGCGGCGGCTTGAACTTGCCGACGCGTGCACGGAGCGCAGGGCTCCGGCGCCACTCGACGTACCCGTCCTGGAGCGCGGCGGTGCCCCCACCCCAGTCCGGCATGATCCGGAAGTCGAACGACTTTGCCGCGGTCACCTCGATGATCGGCCGGACACGGCGTATCAACAGGCCGCTGGTCTGCGGGCGGCGGTCGTCTCCGGCGAAGAAGCGCCCGTCGACGTGCAGGTAGCCGCGGATCTTCAGCGAGTACGCGCCGTCCGCCGACTTCCAGGAGAACCCGTCCTTCCCGGCCGAGAACGTCGCGGCGGTCTTCGCCTTCTCCGCGGCGACCTCGTCCGCCACCTCGAGCCTTCGCTCGAGCACTCGGACGCGCTGATCGAGGTCGGCTGCCGGATCCTCCGCGCGCAGCGGCCCGGCACCGGCGAGCACTCCGAGGACGACGAACGGAACCCAGGGACTTCGCATGATCCACCTCCAGGGGAATGCCATACGCCATGCTGGTCGAAGGTAGACATGCGGCGGTTTCGCGGGCAGCCTCGCCGGGGTGACGACGAGGTGACGTCCGGCATGGCCGGCATGCCCGGCATGCCGGCATTGAAGATTCCGCCGCCCGCGGTCTAAGATGCAGCCATGAAGTGGGCCTCGGCTCTGTCGCTCCGGATGGACACGGACCGCGCGGCCGGCGAGTGCATCGAGGCACTCCGCCGCTCGCTCGACGGCTCGCCGCCGGACGTGCTCTTCGTGTTTCCTTCCGGAGATCACGCCGGTCGGGACGGGCAGCTCGCCGCGGCCCTGCACACGGCTTTCCCCGGCGCGCTTCTCGTGGGCTGCTCGGCGGCCGGGGTCATCGGCGGCGGGCACGAGGCCGAGGACACGACCGCGCTCTCGCTCACCGCGGCCGAGCTGCCCGACGTGACGCTCGCTCCGATCCGCGTCGAGCCTGCGGACCTGCCGGATCTCGACGAGAGCCCCTCGGCGTGGCGCGACCGGATCGGTGCCGGCGACGCGACCGCGGAACGCTCCTTCGTGATCCTCGCGGATCCGTTCTCGAGCAGGATCGACGAGCTGCTCCAGGGGCTGGACTATGCCTATCCCGGTTCGCCCAAGGTCGGCGGTCTCGCCAGCGGGTCCGGCCAGGCGTTCGGCAACGTGCTGTTCCTCGGGGAGCGGCGCTTCCGCGACGGCGCGGTCGGGGTGGCGCTGGGCGGCAACGTGCGCATGGAGACCATCGTTTCGCAGGGCGGACGACCGGTCGGCCCCAGCTTCCCGATCACGCGGTGCGAGCGCAACGTGCTGTTCCAGCTGGACGGCCGCCCCGCGCTCGAAGTGTTGCAGGAGGTCTACGAGAACGCCGTCGAGGATCTCCCGGAGGGAGCGCACCCCGCGTTCTTCGTGGGCGTCCGCGCCTCCGAGGTGGGCGAAGGTCCCGGTTTCCTCATCCGCAACATCCTCGGCGTGGATCCGTCCTGCGGGGCGATCGCCGTAGGCACGCTGCTCCGCGACGGACAGGTCGTCCGCTTCCACGCGCTCTCCGCCGAGTCCGCCGACGAGGAGCTGCGCGCGCTCCTGGAGCGCTACCGCGACCGCGCCGGGGCCGCGGCCGAGGGCGCGCTGCTCTTCTCGTGCAACGGCCGCGGACAGGGCCTCTTCGGTACGCCGGACCACGACTCGCGCCTCTTCCACGACGTACTGCGCGGCGATATCGCGTTGGGGGGCCTCTTCTGCGCCGGCGAGATCGGGCCCGTCGGAACGAGCACGCACGTGCACGGCTTCACCAGCTCGTTCGGCATCCTCGCTCGGCGGCGCTGAGCATGGACCGCGAGGCGCTGCAGCGGCTGGTGTTCGACCACGCACGCTATCCTGGCGTCCTGCTCCACCTCATCCAGGGCGCGCCCGAGGACTTGCTCCGCGAGCGCGAGGCCGAGGGGCGCTGGTCGCCGCTGGAGATCCTCGCTCACCTGCGCGACGAGGAGACGGCCGACTTCCGCGCGCGCGCCTTGGCCGCGGTGGAGGGCCGGCCGATCGAGGGCACCGTCGACCCGGAACGATGGGTCGTCGAGCGACGCTGCAACGAGATGGACCCGGGCGCCGTCTACCTCGACTTCGCCACGGAGCGCGCGGACTCGTGCCGCTGGCTCGAGGGGCTGACGGTGGAGGACCTGCGGCGAAGCCTCAGCCATCCGGTGGCCGGCACCATGCGCGCGGGAGACTTCATCGCCGCGTGGCGGGTGCACGACCTGCTGCACCTGAAGCAGATCGCGCAGGCGATGTCGGTGATCACCGCCCGGCATCTCTCCGAGTGGCGCGTGGACTACGCGGGGCGCATCCCGGGTCTTCCCGAGCGGCGCTGATCACCTCAGGGGTACGTACAGCTCCGCGGTCACGCCTTCGGCCTTCAGGCTCTCGATCCGCCGGTGTCCCAGGAGTGCGCGCTGCATCTCCTCCGGCACCGGGAACCCGTCGAACGCAAGGCGCCACACGCGCGCACGCGGCTCCTTGGCCGCCACCGCCTCCCAGTTCCGCGGAACGAAGCGGTACCGGCCCAGCTCGACGTAGTAGAAGATCGGTGTCGTGCACCAGTGGTCGATCACGAACACGAGATCGCCGTCCTGGAGCGCGGGCTTCCAGCGCTCGGCCAGCCCGCGGTAGTCGTGCGGGCTCTGCACCCGCCCCGCGTACCAGCGGAGGCTGGCGGCGTGCGCCGCGCCGAGACCGAGGGTCAGCACCAGGGCGACGACCACCGCAGCGGCTCGGTTCCGGCGGTTCGCGAGCCACGCCACCCCGCGCGCGAGCACGATCAGGAGGAACGGTACGAAGAGGATCATCTGCCGTTCGGCGAAGAGCGGCGTGAAGGCCGTCGCCGCCGCGACCACGACCGTCGGCACCACCGCGAGCGTCGCGGCGAGGGAAAGCGAGGCGGAGCCGCGGTGCAGGGTGTCGAGCAGCCGCGTCCAGATCCGCACCAGCACCGAGTCCGGCCGCCGCGCCAGCGCCGCGACGAGCACGAGCAGAGCCGGGAACACCGCCGTCGCCGAGAGCGTGCCTGCTTTCGCGGGAGCGTACCCGGCGTAGAATCTCGCCGCCGCCAGCACGACGCCGGTCATCACCACGCCCGCACCGGCGAGCCATCCGAGATTCGGACCCTGCATCTCCTCCGGCTGCCTCTCCCGCGTCCGGCCGCGCACGGCGAAGAGCCCTGCCGCGAAGAGCACCGCGCCGACCACGGGAAGCACCAGAGGCGCCCACCGCGGCACGGCGTACGGCACCGGGTTCGTCTCCACGAAGAGGAAGCCGAGCTGCAGGAGATCGCGGACACCCTCGATCAGATCGCCCTCGAAGTGCGCCGCGCGGCTCTGGAACACGGCCAGCGTGACGATCGGGCTGGCCAGCACGACGGCGAGGAGCTGCGTCCGGAGCACGGCGACGGCGGTCCGCGGCGCCCTCCGGTTCTCCACGAGGTTCCACAGCACGTGCGTCGCGGCGAAGATCCAGAAGTAGTACTCGATCACGAGCCCGAGGGTGAGCGTCGTACCGTAGAGGAGCAGCGCCGGCCGACGCTTGCCGCCCGAGGAGACGCGCAGCAGCAGCACGCTCGCCGCGAGCGCGAGGAAGCAGAGCATCGCCGCGGGCCGCGCGACCTGCGACCAGTAGATCTGGTGACCGGAGAAAGCCACGAGGGCGGCGGCCACGAACGCCGCCCGACGATCGCCTTCGAGCCTCGCCAGCAGGAACACCAGCGCGATGCACGCGGTGCTCAGGAGCACCCCGGGCAGGCGGATGGCGAGGAGGCTCGTCCCGAACGCCTTGGTCCAGAACCACATCAAGGCGTACCAGCCCGGCGGATGCACCTCCCACATGGAGTTCACCACGGCGCGGTCCAGCGTGAGCCGCGCGCGTGGCTCCCCGAAGTCGTCCGGGAGCACGATGCCGGGTACGTAGCTCTCGGTGTGGCCCATCGCCCGGGCCTCGAGATCGTGCAGGCGGAGCGCGAGACCCGCGGCCACCAGGACGGCCAGCACCAGGAGCGCGACACCGCCGGACCGACGTTCGGTCAATTCGAACCTTCCGATGAGGGGCGAAGCTCTATCGCCGGCCCGATGCCCTGTCAAGGACGGCGCCGGCGGGGGTGGCCAAGCGACACGGGGATCTCGCTCGCGGGCGAGAGGGCGTGGCCCGCGCGAGTTCCGCAGCGACGCCGCGCGGCTTCCCCCGGAATGACGTTGGCGCGCTCGCTCGCGATCTCCTATCGTGCGGCGATGCGGCGGTCCGTCATCCACGGCGCTCTCTGCGGAACGACCGCTTGGCTGGCGTACGCCGCGGCGGAGCACGCGTTCTTCGCCGTCGTCCCGCGCGTCGTCAAGCCGCAGCTCGCCTGGCGCATGCTCCATCACGAGTCGTCGCTCGCCCTGTTCCTGTTCTACGCGGCGGCGGGGGCGGCTCTCGGTGCCGTGGCCGGCGCTGCGCTGCATCGGGCCGGCGAAGCGCGCGTCCGCTCCGCGGCCCTGGCCACGGTGAGCGGAGCCTTCGCCCTCAACCTCGCCGCGCAGCAGGCGGCGAGACCGGCCGCGCTCACGCTGTCGCTGCTCGCGCTCGCCGTGGCGATCACCGGCGTGCTGCTCGCCGTTCCGCGCCTCGCCGCGCTCGCCCGCCCGCTGCCCGTGGCGCTGCTGCTCGTCGGACCGCCGTGGCTCACCAAGGATCTGCTGGCGAACGCGGGCGCGCCGCTGCGCGCCGGCGCTCCGGTCGCGTTCTGCGCCGTCGTCCTGCTCCTCTCCGCCTTCGCCGCGCGGGTCGCCGCGCGGAGAGGCACGCTCCAGCCCAAGCTCGCCGGAACGGCCGCGGTGGCCCTGGCCGTCGCCCTGGCCGGCCTCACGGTCAACCGCCTCCCGGCGGCGGCCGGGACGAGCGCAGCCTCCGGCGCGCCCCACGTACTGCTCGTGGTGCTGGACACGGTGCGCGCCGACCACCTTTCCCTGCAGGGCTACGAGCGCCGGACTTCTCCGCGCCTCGAGGAGTTCGCCCGCGAGGCCACGGTCTTCACCCGCGCGATCGCCGCGGGGGACATGACTCTCTCGACGCACGCCTCTCTCTTCACCGGCCTCTACGCCCGCGAGCACGGCGCGCACCATCCGGACCCGGAGCACTCCGGCCCGGGCGCGCCGGCCCCTCTCGCCGACCGCTTCGACACGCTGGCCGAGCACCTATGCGGCGCCGGCTATCGCACGTTCGGAGTCGTCGCGAATCACGGGTACCTCGGCCCGTTCTTCCGCCTGAACCAGGGCTTCGACTACTGGGACTCGCGCGCGGCCGTCGCGTGGACGCCTGCGAAGTACTTCCTGCGCACCGCGGTGCTGGGCGCGGTGGATGGCCGGCGCGCTTCCCCCGACGAGGGGCACCGCGCGTTCCGCACCGCCGACGAGATCGACGGCGAGGTGTTCGCCCTGCTCCGCCGCCTCGGCGACTCTCCCGCCCCGCTGTTCCTCTTCGTGAACTACATGGACGCACACTTCCCGTACGTGCCTCCTCCGCCGTACGACACCCTGTTCCCCGGGCGGGATCCTTCGCTTTCCGTCGAGGAGCTGGACCGCAAGCGCCGCGACGTCGTCGTGCGCGGCGGTTCCATCACCGAGGCGGAGCGGCGCCACCTGCTGTCGCAGTACGACGGAGGAGTGGCCTACGTCGACGCGTGCTTCGGCAAGCTCATGGACCATCTGGAGGAAGACGGCTCCTGGGGCGATTGGCTCGTCGTGGTGACCTCCGACCACGGCGAGGCGTTCGGCGAGCGCAACCTGATGGACCACGGCATGTCCGTCTACCAGGATCAGGTGTTCGTACCGCTGGTCATCAAGGCGCCGGCGGCGGCGCAGGCTGAGCCCGGCACCGTCGTGGACAGGCCGGTCAGCTCGGTCGACGTCTTCGCGACCATTCTGGCGAGCGCCGGCCTCGACGTCCCTCCGGGGACCGACGGCCGAAGCCTGCTTGCGGCGGTCGACCCGCGGCCCGTCTTCGCCGAGCACTTCCCGTTCGAGAGGCTCGCGCGCCACGATTCGACGTACGCCCACGCCGAGCGTGCCGTCGTCGAGGACAGCCGCAAGCTGATCCGCTCGTCGCGCGGAGAGAGAGAGCTGTTCGACCTCGCCGCCGATCCGGACGAGCTCGCGAGCGTGGCCGGCGCGGACACCGTGGCGGCCGCTCGGCTCGACGCCGTGATGACGAGGTGGCTGGAGACGACCGTGCCGGCCGCCGTCGACACGGTGTCCCTGGATGCGGATGCCACCGAGCGCCTGCGCGCGCTCGGCTACGTCCAGTAGTCGATCTAGTGGCCGCGTTGCTCGCGCAGAGCGTGCAGCGCCTCGGCGTTGCGGCGGATCTCCGCGTTCCCGGGAAAGCGCCGCAGCGCTTCCGACGCCGTCCCGCCGGCGCGGTCGAGATCGCCGAGCTCGGCGTACGCGGCGATCAGCAGCGAGAACGGCGCCGGATCGTCGGGCCGGAGGCGGCGAAGCCGCTCGTAGGCCTCCACCGCCTCGGCGTGGCGCCCCGTGCGGTAGTACATCCAGCCGAGGTGCTCGAGCGCTTCCTGGTGATCGGGCTCCGCGGCGAGCAGCTGCCGGAGCGGTCCGACGGCCGCCTCGTAGTTGCCGGCCTCCCGCTCCAGCACCCCGAGGTAGAGCAGCGCCGTCGGGAAGCCGGGCTCGATCTCGAGCGCGCGCCGGAGATGCGCGCGCGCTTCCGCCGCGCGGCCCGCCTCGATCTCGCATGAGGCGAGGCGCGTCCGGAACAGCGGCGACTCCGGTGTGGTGGCCACCGTCGCGGCGGCGAGCGCGCAGTCGTCGCGCCAGTCCCCGCTTCGCCGCACGGTCATCACGGCCAGCGCCACCACCGCAAAGGTCAGCCCCACCAGGACCGGTCGCCGCCAGCGGCCGTCGAGCAGCGGGACCGCGAGCCCCGCGAGCAGCACGGCGAAGCCCGCCGACGGCGTGTAGAGGAGCCGTTCGGCCTTGCTCACCCCGATGGCGAAGGGGAGGTTCGACACGGGGAAGAGCGCCGTCAGAAAGAAGGCCGCGCCCCACGCCGCCGCCGGAAGCCGCGCGCGTCCGCGGAGGAGAAGCCAGCCCAGGACTGCGAGCAGCGCGACTGCCGCCGCGGTTCCCGGTTCCCACGGCGCCCGCGCGATCGGCACCACCGCCGCCGGATAGTCCGCGGAGAGCCGGATCGGCGCGAGGAGCAGGCCGACGTACTCGAGCGCCACGCGAAGCGCCGTCCAGATCCGCTCCGCGCCCGTCGCCTCGGCGAGCGCGACGTGGATGCTTCGCCCGGAGACCGCAGCGGACCGCATCGCGAGGAACGCCGCCGCGGCGACCGCGAATCCGGCGAGCACGACGATCGCCCGGCGGTCTCCGCGCAGCAGCCAGCGCCGCTTCCGCAGCATCGCCTCGGTGACCACGATGATCGCCGGCGCCACGACGCCGCTCTCCTTCGAGAGCATCCCGGCGAAGTACGCCACCGGCGCGAGCACGGACCAGAACGGCGAGCCGCGCGGCGCGCGGAACCAGGCGAAGCAGGCGAGCAGCGTGCCGAGGCAGGCCAGGATCTCCGCGCGTCCCACGATCCCGCACACGACCTCGGTGTGGACGGCGTGGACCGCGAAGAGGACGGCGGCCGTGGCGGCGACGCGCTCGTCGGCGAAGAGCCGCAGGACGAGACGCCCCAGGAGGAAGGTTGCGAAGGCGTGGAGCAGCACGTTGACGGCATGGAAACCGGCCGCGCTCCCTCCGTGGACGGCGTGCTCGAGCGCGTACGTCGTCATGGTCAGCGGGCGGTACAACGTGTGGTCGGCGTACGGGTAGCCGGCCCAGTAGTCGCTCCGGAACAGAACCGCCGGATCGACGGAGCGCACCAGCGGGTTGTCGCGGACGATCTCGATGTCGTCGAGCGTGAATCCGGCGCCGAAGGACCGCAGGTGCACTGCGGCGGCGAGGAGAGGGGCGGCGGCGAGGATTCGCCGCGCGATCACGAGTGGCCCGCACCCCCGAGCGTCACGCGCCGGCGTTCCAGCCTCTCCGGAGCGGGAGCGCTCTCCACGATTCGGTAGAAGCCGTCGAGGTCGAATCCCTCGAGCCGTTGCTTGACGTCCGTCTTCGGCCACCAGATTTCCACCGATTCGACGCGTGACGCCTGACCGAGGCCGATCTCCTGGCGGAACGGGGCGGACCCGAAGCTGCCCCGCGGCCACTGCCAGCGGACCACCTCGCGCATGGCTCCGCCTTCCTCGAAGCGCACCCGGATGCGGCACCCCAGCGCGTCGCGGTTCGATTCGACGCCGACGAGCTCCAGGCAGATCCAGCGGTTGCCGTGGCCCGGGTTCACGAAGAGGCTGTTGTAGTAGCTGTCGTACGGATACATCCCGCCCAGCTGCGAGAACACGTCCTGGTCGCCGTCGTTGTCCAGGTCGGCGAACGCGATACCGTGACCCTTCTGCAGATTGCCGAAGCCACCGGAGAAGGTCACGTTCTGGAACCGGCCGTGCGCATCGTTCCGGTACATCATGTTGGGCATGAGCACGTCGAACTCCGGTCCGCCGGTGCCGACGTAGAAGTCCAGCCAGCCGTCGTTGTCCAGGTCGCCGTAGTTCGCGCCCATGGTGAGCGCCTGGATCGTCAGCCCCGCCTCCTCCGTGACGTCGCGGAACGTCGCGCCCTCGTTGCGGTACAGCGTGTTGCGCGCGGTGGCCGCGTCGGCCCGCAGCCAGCTCTTCACGTACGCGTTCATGTCGCCGCCGTAGCCGGCCACGAAGAGGTCGAGCAGACCGTCGTTGTCGTAGTCCCACCACCACGTGGAGAAGCTGTTGACCGGCTTGTCGACACCGAGACCCGGCGCGATGTCCGTGAACGTGCCGTCGCCGTTGTTGCGGTACAGCCGGTTCAGATCGTATTGCGACGAACAATACAGGTCCGGGTAGCGGTCTCCGTCCCAGTCGCCCCAGGCGGAGCCCTTGATCAGCTTGAACGTCTCCACGCCAGCCGCCGCGGCGACGTCGGTGAACGTACCGTCGCCCTCGTTGCGGAACAGCTCGGCGGGGAAGCGCATGCGGGAGTTGGGCGGCGGCGTCTCGTTCCCGCAGAAGAGGTCGAGGTCCCCGTCCAGGTCTTAGTCGCCGAACGAGGCGTTCTGCACCGGATAGTCCACGCGCTCCAGTCCGGCGCGCGCGGTCACGTCCTCGAACGTGCCGTCGCCGCGGTTGCGGAGCAGCGACTTCGGCATGCGCCCGTAGGTGCCGAGCCAGCCGCCGCGCAGCACGAGGAGGTCCCGCCAGCCGTCGCCGTCGTAGTCGGCGTGGACGATGTTGAGACCGCCGAGCTGGCCGAGGATTCCCGCCTCCTCGGTGCGCTCCGTGAAGGTCCCGTCGCCGGTACCGCGCCAGTAGCGCATCTGCCCCTCGGGATTGGCGGTGGACACGAACACGTCCAGGAAACCGTCTCGATCGAAGTCCTCGATCGCCACGCCCCCCGCCAGGTTGAACGAGGCGAACCCCAGCTGCCCGGCCAGGTCGGAGAAGCGCCCGATGTCGTAGTCCGACTCGAGCGTCCGCGCCGGGAGCACCACCTTGGGATGCAGGTCGCCGGGATAGTCGCCGAGAGCCATCTTCGAGATGTTGGCGAACCACCGGGCTTGCGGCCGGAGCTGCACCGGAGCGCGGTCCACCAGGAAGATGAACGTGCCGAGGGCCCGCTCCGTACCGCCCCGGGAGGCGTGGACCCCGCTTCCCTGCAACGGGAACACGCAGCTCGCCGTCGAGTGGTGGTGAACGCAGTTCTGCAGCTCGCCGATGCGCAGCTGGGTGATGCCGAGCAGGTATCCGGTCAGCGGCGAGGGGTTCCGGTCGAAGCTGGACTGGAAGTGCGCCTCCGCTTCCTCCGCGCGGCCGTGCTTGAACAGCTCGAAGGCGAGCCCGAACTCGTGCTGGGCCATCCGCTCGGCGGTGAATCCGGTCGTGTCCGCGTCCTCGAGGGCCTCGAGGTTCGCCAGACCGAAGTACATGTTGTCGCTGGCCTGCAGCTGCCGGGCGATCGCCAGAAGGCGGGCATGCTTCTGGTTGAGAGGTCCGCCGTCGTGCGTCGCAGCAGCGGCCCCGGGCACGGCATTGTCCGCCGGCTGCGCGGCCGGCACGGTCTCGTCGCGGACGGCGCATCCCGCGGCGAGAAGAACTCCGAACGCTGCGCCGGCGGCCGACATCCGGATCGTGGTCACGGCGTGATCTCTCCCTCCACGAGCAAATGATAGCGGTTCACGGCCAGGGCCGGCCGACTTTCGTGCAGCCCCGAAGGCCAGTCCACCACCACCGAGTCGATCGCCGCGCGCTCCCCGAGGCCGAAGTGGATCCGCGGGTCGCTTCGGGAAAGGTAACTCGCTCCCGCCTGCACCTCCTCGGTGCCGGCCAGGCGGCCGCCGGCCCAGAGCGCCACACGTGCACCGACGCCGTCCCGGTTGGAGCGCGTACCTTTCGTGCCGAACCCGATCCAGTGGCGGCCGGGCGCTCCGGTGTTCTCCCAGAGCACGGCCCGGTCGTTCTGGTTCACGACCACGATGTCGATATCGCCGTCGTCGTCGAGATCGCCGAACGCGGCTCCCCGCCCCGCCCGGGGCACGAGCATTTCCGGGGCGAGCTCCGCGGTCACGTCCGCGAACGTCCCGTTCCCGCGGTTGCGGAACAGGAGCGCGCGCTGCTTCCACGAAGTCGTCGGGTCGGACTTCTCGGCGTCTGATTCGGTATGGCCGTTCGCGACGAACACGTCCTTCCATCCGTCCAAGTCGAAGTCGAAGAGCTTCGTCCCCCAGCCGACGTACGGCAGGCTGGGCGCACCCAGCCCGGACGACGCGGATGCGTCCAGGAAGTAGCCGGCCCCCTCGTTGTGGTACAGCGAGTTCGTCTCGTCCACGAAGTTGGTGACGAAGAGGTCGATCCAGCCGTCGTTGTCGTAGTCGCCGGCGGCGACGCCCATGCCGGAGAGCTCCACGCCACTCTCGGAGTGGCTCGTGCCGGCGAGCAGTCCGATCTCCTCGAAGGTGCCGTCGCCCCGGTTCCGGAACAGCAAATTGGCGCACAGATCGTTGGCCACGTAGATGTCGATCCAGCCGTCCTGGTCGAAGTCGGTGCCGACGACCCCGAGCCCCCGGCCCCGCGCCGCGGTGATCCCGGCCCGTTCGCTGACGTTCTCGAACGTGCCGTCCCCGCGGTTGCGGTAGAGGAGATGCGTCTCCGCGGGATAGCGCCGCGGCGGGCAGTACAGGCGAAGCGCGCCGTTGTCCGCGTGGCACACGTTGCTGTCCGGATCGGCCACCACGGCGTAGTTCGCCACGTACAGGTCCAGCCGACCGTCGTGATCGTAGTCCAGGAACGCGGCACTCGTTCCGAAGCGCGGGTCGGCCACGCCGGCGCGTTCCGACGTTTCGCGGAACGTCCCGTCGCCGCGGTTGACGTAGAGCCGGTCGGGACCGTGGGTCGTCACGAAGACGTCCTGGTCCCCGTCGTTGTCGAAGTCGGCGGCGGTCGCGCCCATTCCGTAGCCGCGCTCGCCGAGCCCGGAGCGCGCGGTGACGTCGGCGAAGCGCAGACCGCCGAGGTTCCGGTAGAGGTGGTTCCCGCCCACCGAGGTCACCAGGTACACGTCGAGCCGGCCGTCGCCGTCGTAGTCGAAGATGCAGGCGCCCGAGCCCATCTGCTCCTGGCACTGCTTGGTTCCGGTGGCACCGTTGGAGTGCACGAAGTCGATCCCGGCCGCGGCGGTCGCGTCCCGGAAGACGGGAGCAGCCGACCCTGCGCCCTCCGGCGCGAGGACGGCGACCGCCAGCCACGCTGCTCTCGCCGTCGTCTGCAGGGTCACAGTTCCTCCCGGATCGCGGCGGCCCGCCCCTCGATGTGATCGGCTTCAGCGCTCCGGCCCAGGAGGCGGAGCACGTCGGCGAAACGGCGCGCCGCGCCGGCGTCTCCCGGCTTCGCGTGGAACTCCCGGCGTGTGTCCCGCTCCTGCCTCTCGAGGTGCTGCATCTCCTCCGCCTTCTTGGCGAGCTCCTCCGCCTCTTCCCGGCGACCCGCCTCGCGCAGCAGGCGCGACAGTGCATCGTACGGAGCCGCCGAAGTCGAAGCAACGGCGATGGCCTCGCGCAGGTCGTCCTGCGCCCACCCGGCCTTCCCCAGCGCGACGCGCGCTTCCGCTCTGGCCGTCAGCCACTCCTGATTCCGGGGACGCGCGCGGAGCGCCGTCGAGAGGAGCGCCTCGCCCTCCTCGGGCCGCCCCGCTCCGGTGAGCGCCCGGCCGAGCAACGCGACCACTCGCACGTCCTGCGGCGCGGCGCGGCGCGCCTCCTCGAGCGTCTTCGCCGCCTCCTCGAAGCGCGCGGCCTGGGTGAGCAGCCTGCCGAGAAGCAGCGTCATCTCCGGATTGGCCGGCTCCCGCTCGGCCGCGGCGCGGGCGTTCTCGAGCGCCGCGTCCATGTCTCCGGCCAGCAGGTGCGCCTCCGCCGCGAGCCGGTGCGCGGCGGCGCCTCCCGAGGTTCGCTGCACCGCGCGTCCGGCCGCGGCGATCGCGCGCTCCGCGTCCGCGTCGGCCAGCGCCACCTCCGCCAGGGCGAGATGCGGTCGCGGAAGATCCGGACCGTCCTCGCAGACCGATTCGAGGATGAGCTTGGCCTCGTCGAACCGGCGGGCTTGAGCGAGCGCGGTCGTCAGCCCGTACGCGGCTTCGAGGTTGTCGCTGTGCGAGTGGAAGCCGGTCTCCAGACTTTCGATGTCCATCTGCAGCGGGTGCAGGGCCTGATAGCGCCGACGCATGTCCTCGGCTTCCGCTTCCGCTCCGGTCAACTGCAGGGCGCGCGCCAGATTGAAGAACGCGTGGGCGGGCTGGGGAGGGAGGATCGTCCCGCGGCGGAAGTCCTCGACCGCGCCGGCGAAGTCCCGTCTGCGGAGCCGGGCGAGCCCGCGGTGGTACACGGCGTCTCCCAGGAACGGGTTCGCCTTCAGAGCGAGGTTCAGCTCCGCCACGCCCTCCTCGTCTCGGCCCGCCAGCACGAGCGTCTTCCCGAGCCCGGCGCGGGCGGACGAGTTCTCCGGCTCGAGCGAGAGCGCCGCGCGGAAGGCCGCCTCGGCGCCGGCGTAGTCGGCGGTGCCCACCATTCCCCCGCCGAGCAGGACCCGGCCGAGCGCCACGTGGTACCGAGCCGTGGCGGGCGACAGCCGTGCCGCCTCGCGCGCCGCCTCCACCGCGGCGAGGTTCCGCCGCCGCCGCTGATCGAGTTCGGACTTTGCGTGATGCGCGCGCGCGTCTCCGGGCGCCAGCTCCACCGCGCGTGCCGCGGCTTCGACCCCGAGCGAGGTGCGGCGGGTCAGCAGCGCGGTGCGCGCCAGCAGGATCCACGGCTCCGCATCGTCCATCGCTCCGCGCGTCTCCGCCGCGTCCACCAGCTCCGAGGCGAGGCGGAAGGCGTCCTGACGGCGCCCCTCGGCGAGCGCGCGCTCCACCTTCACCGACGGTGACTGCGCGCAGCCGCACAGGACCGCCGCCGCGACGACCGCGAGCGCACGCCTCACCGTGGCTCCTCGAGGACGTGGTAACGATCCGGCTCCAGGCCGCGTCGCACGTCCCGAGCTCCGGTCGGCCAGCGGATGATCACCGAGTCCACCTCCGCGCGGGAGCCGAGGGCGAAGAGCAGTCGGCGGTCGTGACAGGACAGGAAGCTCCCGCCGGCACGAACCTCCTCGACGAAGCCGCGCCCGCCGGCGTGTAGCTCGACGGCTGCGCCGATGGCGTTGGGGTTCGAGCGCGTTCCGGCGAGCTCGAGACCGATCCAGCGGCGCGCCGCGCGGCGGTTCTCGAACACCCGAGCGGGTGCGTTCTGGCACAGCACGACGAGATCGGGGTCGCCGTCGTCGTCCAGGTCCCCGACCGCGGCGCCCCGACCCGCGGTGCGCTCCCGGAAGTCGGGCGCGTACGCATCGGTGACGTCCTCGAAGGTGCCGTCGCCCAGACCCCGGTAGAAGAAGCTGGGCTGCCGATAGCCTTCGGGATCGTCGACCCTCGCCGCATCCGGCTCCACGTGCCCGTTCACCACGAACACGTCCCGCCAGCCGTCGCCGTCGAAGTCCACGAAGTCCGTGCCCCACCCCACGTAGGGGAGGCTCGACCGGCCGAGACCCGATCTCGCCGTCTCGTCCTGGAAGAATCCGTCTCCTTCGTTATGGTACAGGGTGTTCGTCTGGCCGACGAAGTTCGTCACGAACAGGTCGATCCACCCGTCGTGATCGTAGTCCCCGGCGGCGACGCCCATGCCGGACTCCGCGCGTCCGGTCTCCGAGTGGCTCACGCCGGCATAGTACGCCACGTCCTCGAACCGACCGTGGCCGTCGTTGCGCAGCAGGTTGTTCGGATCCAGGTCGTTCGCCACGTAGATGTCGTGATCCCCGTCGTGATCGTAGTCGGTGACGACGACCCCGAGCCCGCGGCCCAGCAGGTCGGCGAGGCCGGCCTCCTCGGTCACGTTCTCGAACGTGCCGTCGCCGCGGTTGCGGTACAACGCGTCGGCGGCGGGCGGGTAGTCCGTCGGTCGGCAGACCAGACGCAGGACGCCGTCCTGCGCGAGGCACACGTTGGTGTCGGGCTGGGCCACGTACACGTAGTTCGCGACGTACAGGTCCAGGTCGCCGTCCCTCTCTGCGTCCAGGAACGCCGCCCCGCATCCCCAGCGTGCGTCGGACAGGCCACGGGCCGCGGCTTCCTCGCGGAACGTGCCGTCGCCGCGGTTCATCCACAGGCGAATCGCCCCGAAGCCGGTCACGACGAGATCGTCGTCACCGTCCCGGTCGACGTCGCCGGCGACGGCCGCCATTCCGTAGCCCGCATCCCCCACCCCGGCACGATCGGTCACGTCCTCGAAGCGAAGGCCACCGAGGTTGCGGTAGAGGCGGCTCTTCCCCACGCAATTCACCAGGTACACGTCGACACGCCCGTCTCCGTCGTGATCGATGAGGCACGCTCCCGAGCCCATCGTCTCCTGGTACTGCTTCTCTCCCGTCGCGCCGTTCGAGTGCGTAAAGGCAATCCCGGTGGAGCCCGTGACGTCCACGAGGATCGCCCCCCCGGCCGGCTCGGCCGCGAGGGTCGGACGGGAGAACGCGGAGAACGCGGCGGAACCGAGGGCGAATGCAACGTAGGCGGCTCTCAAGCGACAGGCTCCCAGGCGAACGCGCGAGCGCGCACCCTGCCGGCCTCGGCCGCGAGACCGCAGTCGGAAAGCAGGCCGGCGAGCTCGAGCGCACGTGCGAAGTCGGACGGGTCGCGGCCCACGCGTTCGCGGAGCTCGGCGACGGCGGCGATTCGCCGGCGCGCATCGCGCAGCTCTCCCTCCTCGCGCCCGACGTGGCCGCCCCCGGCTCGGACCGCGCCGATCAGCGCCTCCCGGGGCGGGATCCACAGCGGCGCGAGCTCGATCGCGGCACGGAGGTCCGCCTCGGCGCCGCGGGCGTCGCCCCCGTCCAGCCGCGCGAGAGCGCGCTCGTACAGCCAGCGGTGCCGGCGCGGCCTCTGGTCGAGCGCCGCGGTGAGCGCTCGCACCGCCTCGCCCGGATGGCCGGTGGCGCGCAGGATCCGACCACGCGCCGCATCCAGCCGCGGGTGACGGTTGACGAGCGCCCGCGCTTCCTCGAGCACGCGGGCTCCCTCCTCGACAAGCCCGGCGTCGAGCAGCGCGTCGAGCAGCGTGAACCGGTATTCGGTCTCCTCGGGAACGAGCCGCACCGCTTCGCGGGCCGGAGGGACGGCGTCGTCCACTGCTCCGCACTCCGTCGCCACGACCGCGGCGAGGTTCAGCACCTCGGGATCCTCCGGAGCGAGCTCCTGCGCCGAGGCGGCGGCCCGGGTGGCCGTCTCGCACCGCGACGCGTCCAGCGCAGCGCGCGCGAGCAGCGGCGGCGGAGCGGAGAGCTCCGGCTCATCCTCGCACAGCGAGTCGAGCAACGGGATGGCCTCGTCGTGGCGCTCCAGTTCGGTGAGAACGCGTCCCAGCTCGGTGGCCACGGCCACGTCGCCGGACTCCAGCGAGTACGAAAGCCACAGGCCCCCGACGTACTCCTCGCGCTTCGTCGCCACCTCGTGCAGGCGCCGCTGCTCCTCGGCGTCGTCGTGCCGACCGAGCCGCGCGTAGGCCCGCGACAGATTGAAGTGCACGGCCGGATCGGTGGCGCCGAGCGCGAGCGCCCGCTCGCAGTCCGCCGCCGCTCCGGCGAAGTCCCGGGTCCGTAGCCTCGTGATTCCGCGGAGATGCAGCAACTCTCCGAACTCGAGTCCCTCGTCCACGAGCGAGTCGAGGATCTTCGCCCCCTCCTCCTGCTCGTCGCCGAGCACCAGCGCCTTCGCCAGCCAGAAGCGGGCGCGCGGGTCGTCGGGCTGCCGGCGAAGCGCCTCGCGCAGCTCCGCCTGGCTCGCCGCGTACTCCGGGGTCCCCTGCCGGCCCTGCACGAGCAGGATCTGTGCGTGCGCCAAGCGCAGCTCCGGCCGGTCCGGCGCGAGCTGGACGGCGCGGGCGGCGCTCTCCCGGGCCCGCAACGTCAGGGACCGGCGCGCGTCGAGGACCGCTTTCAGCATGTGAGCCCCGGCGTCCTCCGGCGCGAGCTCCGCCGCGCGTGCGGCGCTGGCCGCGGCACCCGAGATCCGTAGCGTCCGGGCGCCCGCGACCGCCAGATGAAAGCGGGCCTCGGCCGACTCCGTGCCCCCCGCGACCGCCGGGGCGAGGATCCGGAAGGCCTCCTGGGGGTCGCCCGCCTCCAGGGCACGGCGCCCCCGGGCCACGGCATCGTCCCCCTCCGGCGAGCATCCTCCGAGGAGCGCCAGCGAGATGGCTATCGGAAGGCGCCGCAACGGCTTCTCCGGGCGAGGGGCACCGCGCAGTGTAAGCCGGGACGTCGAGGAATCGCCACACCGTGACGTCTCGCCACGCTTGCGCGGCCCGCGCCTCCTTCCGCGCGCAAGCCCCGAACCCGTTGAGAGAGCATCGGTTCCAGCAACCGTGGGCCCAGCCGGGTCGTGGCACGACGGGTGCATTGAGGCCTGCCGAGTTCCGAACACCTGACCCGAAACGAGGAGTCCGACCATGAACCGGATGAAGAGCCTGCGAGCCCTGACCCCCGCCGTGCTCGGCCTGATCATGCTCACCACCACCGGCTGTCTCGACGAGTCCCCGACCAGCCCGGTCGACCCGCAGGCCGACGCTCCGGCCCTCCCCGCCCCGGAGAACCTCACGTTCCCGCTCGGATTCTTCGACCAGGGCGCGGCGATGCAGCGCGCCGCCGGCAAGGACCACTTCTTCAACGCGTACGTTCGCGTCGTGGTCGTGCACACGATCGTCGACCTGATGCTCACTCCGCCGATCGCCGCGTTCGCGCTGGCGCTGAACACGCCGCCGAGCCTGCAGGACGACGGCTCATGGATCTGGGTGTACACGTACGTGAACGGCAGCGAGGAAGCGCAGATCCGCCTCCGCGGCAAGTCCCTCGGCGGCGACCGGGTCGCCTGGGAGCTCCGCGTGACCAACCGGCACGAGGTCCCCGCGCTGAACAACGTGGTGTGGTTCGAGGGTGAGACCGACGACGAGGGCGAAGCGGGCTTCTTCCTCTTCCACGACGTGTTCGAGGACGCGAACCCCGTCAGCGGCCGTCTCGACTGGGGCGCGGACAGCCAGGGCGACTTCCTCCGCCTGACCGACCTCGACGACAACCCGAACGACACGCTGGAGTACCGCGAGGTGGGGACCCGCAAGTCGCTCACGTTCAGCGACGCGTCGAGCCCGGGCCTGGGCTGGTTCGTGAAGTGGGACGAGTCCGACGGCACCGGCAGACTGCAGGCGCCCGACTACAACGGCGGCCTCGAGGCGTGCTGGGACGAGCACCAGAACGACACGGTGTGCGACTCGCCCGCGTCCTAGGCGAGTCGGCGCGGACGACGAGCCGCCCATAGACGACTCGCCGGCCGTACGATGGGGCCGCTCGGGATCCGCCGGGCGGCCCCTTGCCGTTCGCCTCCGTGCCGTTCTACGCTGTCGCTCAATGAAAACTCCCGACGTGTGGCTTCGCGGTCCGGTCGCGGCGGTCCCGGCCATGCTGCAGCCGGTCGCGCACGCGCTGCTGCAGGTGCGTGAGGACGTCCGCCCCTTCGTGCGGTTGTCCGCCGAGTCCCTCCACGCGCGACCCGGCGGTGCCGCGTCCATCGCCTTCCACCTGCACCACCTGGCCAACGTGCTCGACCGGCTCTTCTCCTACGCCCGGGGCGAAGCGCTCAGCGATGAGCAGCGGCGGGATCTCGCCGCGGAGCGGGCCGGCGGTGATCCGGCGCTCGGGGCCCAGGCGCTGGTGCTGCGGCTCGAGGCGAGGATCGATGCGGCGCTCGAGCAGCTTCGCCGTACTTCGCCCGCGTCCCTGAGCGACGAACGTCGAGTCGGTTCCGCGGGCCTGCCGTCCAACGTGCTCGGACTGCTCTTTCACGCCGCCGAACACAGTCAGCGCCACGCCGGCCAGATCATCACCACGGCGAAGCTGGTCGCACCGAACCACGAGGAGTGAACATGTCGATCGCCGACGCGCTGGTTGCGGATTTCCGTGAGGAAGCGGAGAACACGAGGAAGGTTCTCGCCGCGGTCCCCGATGACCGCATGGACTGGAAGCCGCACGCGAAGTCGATGTCTCTCGGTCGGCTCGCGGGGCACATCGCCGAGACGCCCGCCTGGACCCCCTCGATGATGCAGGACGAGCTGGATTTCGCGAAGGCCGGCGCGGGGTGGGAGTCCTTCGCTCCGTCCAAGGGCTCCGAGCTGCTCGAGCGCTTCGAGCGCGAGATCGAAGCCTTCCCGAGACTGCTCAGCGGCAAGACGGACGACTTCCTGAAGCGGACCTGGACGATGCGGCACGGGGACCACGTGCTCTGGCAGGTGCCGCGGCACACCGCGATCCGCCTCACATCCATCCACCACATCGTCCACCACCGCGGCCAGCTGACCGTGTACCTCCGGCTCCTGGGAGTGCCGGTGCCCCCGACTTACGGACCGACCGCGGACACGGAATCCTGAGCGTCCGCGGCGACGAAGGCGGGCCCGGGGCTGACCCGGGCCCGTCTCACGTTCACGAGGTGGGGCTGCCGGCCCCGCAAATGTAGTCCTCGGTGCCCGTCACCACGACGTTGCCGTTCCGGCGCAGCGTCCAGTTCATGACGCCGCCGGACAGCGTGCCGTCGAAGGTGTGCTGGTTCATCGTTCCGGTGACCGTCCCCGTCGCGCACCCCGCGGGGTCGGAAATGTCCAGGGACAGCGAGTAGCTCCACGTCGCGGAGTGGGTCCTGGGCACCGTGAGATTGCCGAGGTGGATGGCCGTCGTTCCCGTGAGGGCGCCACCGCCGGTGATGTCCACGATGCTCCCGGTCCGGACGGCCTGGAGACCGGCGTCCGCCTCCCAGTCGTAATCGATGTCGAAATCGCGGTCCGCCGGGTGGTAGTTCCCCACGTTCGTGCCGGAGAGCTGCACGTCGGCCTGATCGGTCAGGTCGTCGGGATACTGCTGCGCCTGTCCGGCGGCGTGGAAGCTGACCAGCGCCGTGAAGGTGGCCAAGCCCGAGGCCTCGGGTTCGTCGTACGGCTCGGTGCCCTGCACGGTCCACTGGCCGAGGTTCGGGTCGTAGCTCGCGGTCGTCTCGCGCAGCGGCGAAGATCCGTCGGGATCGCTCACCGTCTCCAGCATCGAGCCGAGCATCTGGAACGCGGTGTCGGCGATGCCCTCGGCGGTGTCGTTCTCCGCCGCGGTCAGCGCGGCCTCGTCGCCGGCGGCGGGATCGTCGTCGCCGGAGAGGCAGCCGGCGAGAAGCGCGGCGCAGAGAATGGGTAGAAACCTCACGGGGCGGATGAGTCTCCGCATTCGGAACCCTCCCAATAGACGCGGGGCGATTCGGCTTCCTCCTCTATCGGCCGGAGCGGGCTTGCTCCGAAGTGCGTCGCAGCGTGTTCGCATTTTGCCCACCGCACCCTCCGTCGTGCACATCGCGCCGCGGCGCGAGCGTCAGGAACGGCAAAGCCAGCCAACGACCCGCGAACGGTGGCGCGAGCTGCCAGCGTTCCGCCCGCGGCCCGGAGGTTGCATTCCCTCCGTTACCCGCCGCCCGCGGACGGTTGGTCCCTGGCGGCTTTGTGCAGCTTTCGAACCCGGAGTGGGCGCGACGTGGCCACGAATCGCCGTGGGCGACGCCTGGGGGGAGTGCTGGCATGCTGGGTCATCGCCGCAGGCTGCGAGGGGCCGGCGGGTCCGACGCCTCCTCCCGGAGGCGGGCAGGACTTCGTGCTCGACTTCGCCCGGTTCCAGAGCGACGTGCTGCCGGTGCTCGCGCAGTACAGCTGCAACACGGCGAGCTGTCACGGCGGCGGGATCCGCGGGACCTTCGAGCTCTCTCCCGCGGAAGCACCGGACGCGTCGTTCGACTTCGCCCAGGCCGAGCTGCAGGTCGACCCGTACGACCTGACCGCGAGCCCGCTGCTCGTCGAGCCGCTCTCGGAGGCGGCCGGCGGTACGGCACACGCGTGGAAGCCGTTCGACTCGACCACGCATCCGGGATACGTCGCCATCCGCGACTGGATCCTCGCCGGAGAGTTCCAGTGAGCGCCCGGGTCGCGGCCGTCGCCGCCACGTGTGCGGCGCTCTGGGCCTCGCCCGCCGCCGCCGAGGACGATCGCAGCGCGATCTTCCACGGCCGCGAGTATCTCGTGCCCGAGCTGGCCGAGAACGGATTCGCCGTCGAGCCCGGACCGCGTCCGTACCTGCACCGCTTCGCGTTCAGCCCCGCGTTCGGGCGTCTGGGGGACGAGAAGCTCTACACCATGCGCGTGGCCTACAACCCGAACCGCTGGCTGGGGTGGGAGGCGGGAGTGGCGCACAACCCCGGGCAGTCCGTGCACGCGCTGCTGCACACGCTGAGCGCCGTGGTGCGGTGGCCGCTGCCGGGACGGTTCCAGCCGTACGGCACGCTCGGCTACGGGATGATCCTGGTGTTCCCCGGCGAGGCGCTCAACGCCGACCCGGTCACCGAGAACGCGCTCAGCGCCGGCGGAGGTCTCGAGCTGTACGTGCGCAACGATCTCGCCGTGCGTGTCGAAGCCCGTCGCCTGGTGGTGCCAGGAACCGATCCGGTCTCCGGCGACACCGCGATGTACGGCTACCGCGAGATCACCGCCGGATTTTCGTTCTACCGCGGGCTCGGCCGATGAAGCCCGCAGCGCCCACCCCCGAGGAGTCGTTCATGAGACGCGCCGAGTCCTTGCGCATGCTGCCGGTGGCGATCGTCACCGCCGTCGTTTCGCTCCCGGCCTGCCGGGACAGCGCCCCCGACGATCTCATCACGTCGGAGGACACCACGGAGGCGCTCGTCTTCGTGAAAACCTCCGTCGAGGAGTCCCTGAACCGGAGCTGGGGCGACGGCAACCTGTACAAGCTCTCGCCGATCGCGCCGGACGGCATCGTCACGCCGCTGACCGCCTTCACCGACGCGGGCGTGGCCGATCCGTGCGTCTCGTTCGACGGCGAGAAGATCCTGTTCTCCATGCGCGCTCCGGGCGAGAACGACCGCAACATCTGGGAGATCGGGGCGGACGGCACCGCTCTGCGGCGGGTCACCAGCGGCGGTGGGCACGACTTCGACCCGCTGTACCTGCCGGACGGCCGCATCCTGTTCACCAGCTCCCGCGACAACGAGATGGACGAGTACAACCACTCGCCGGCGGAGCACCTGTACACCTGCGACGCCGACGGGGCGAACCTGGAGCGCGTCAGCTTCAACCAGAGCGACGACTTCGACCCGGCCCTCCTGCCCGACGGCCGGATCATCTACACGCGCTGGGACCACTTCGGGACGTTCAACCGCTTCCCGCTCTTCGCCACCAATCCGGACGGGACCGGCACGTTCCACCACTTCGGCCCGCACGAGCGGAACTTCTTCCACGCCCAGCCGCTGCCCGACGGCCGCATCGTGGCCATCGAGTCCACGATGATCAACGAGGACGCGGGCCCGCTCGCCCTGCTCAAGCCCGAGCAGGGACCGGCGGATCCGGCCGGCTCGAACTACGACCTGCACTGGGACGTGCTCACGGCTCAGGTGAACAACGACGGCGCCCCGTGGACGTACGGCGCGTTCAAGTATCCCTTCCCGCTCGGCGCGAACCGCTTCGTGGCGTCGTACTCGCTGCCCGCGGCCACCGATCCGGAAGTCGACTACGGTTTGTACAGCTTCACGCTCGTGCAGGAAGGCGCGGGGACGACGGCCGATCCGGCCACTCTCTCGGTGCGCGACCTCACGTTCCTCTACAACGATCCGGCGACGAACGAGTACGACGCGCAGCTGCTCGCGCCGAAGGTCAAGCCGCCGGTCATCGCTTCGCAGGTCGTGCCCGGGGCCACCTCCGGCGTGTTCCTCGCGCAGGACGTGTTCAACCGCGGCACGAGCGACGGCCAGGAGCGCCCGCTGCGCGGCGTGCAGGTCATCGACGAGATCGCGGTGATCGCCGCGCGGCCGACCCGGCCCGGCGAGTCCGGTGACTTCTCGGCGAACGAGTTCGAGAAGCGCGCGCTGATCGGCTTCGCGCCGGTTTACCCGGACGGCTCGTTCAAGATCGAGGTGCCGGCCAACACGCCGATCAGTTTCGCGACGCTGGACGAGTACGACCGCGGCATCGTGACCAAGCGCACGCACATCTACGTGCGCCCCGGCGAGCAGTTCACCCAGTGCGTCGGCTGTCACGAGGACCGCCAGGCCGGCGGACCGGCGGTGACCAACCCGAACCCGCTGGCGGCGGCTCAGCCGGCCACGAACCTGAACCTGCCCGAAAACCAGTGGACCATCATCAACTACGAGAACGACATCGGCCCGATCGTCCAGGCGAAGTGCGCGAGCTGCCACTTCACGGACTATTTCGAGACGACGACCGTCGACTCGTCCGTGACTCCGCCGCTGGTGACCACGGTGCCGGACAGCACGCCCGCGCCGGCCAATCTCGACCTGTCGAGCATCCTGGAGCAGGCCGACGACATGATGGGCATGTTCCCGCGCGGGTACCTGAACCTCTCCGGCGAGCCCATGGAAGGCGTGGCCAACGTGGTCGACCCCGTGTTCCCGCGCCGGTCCGTGCTCGTCGACGCGGTGCTGGGTCTCGACTCGCGCGCGGCGCTCGGCCCGCATCCCGATCCGGCCGGACCGGACGCGCTGACCGACGCGGAGAAGCGCCTCTTCAACCTGTGGGTGCTGCTGGGCGCCCAGTACAAGTAGGAGGAACCATGACGCGCGGACCCCGAGGCTCGCTCGCGGCGCTGCTGGCTGCCGCCTGGGCGGCCTCCGCCGCCCCGGTCGCGGCCGGCGAGATCGCCGCCTGGGGACCGGCCATCGCCAAGCACGAGTTCCGTGCGCTGGACGGAGGCACCGTCTCCTTCGCCGAGCTCTCCGGCGACGTCGTGGTCCTCAACTTCTGGGCGAGCTGGTGCAAGCCCTGCAAGCGCGAGCTCGTGGAGCTCGACGAGTGGAGCCGCACCGCCGGCTCCGGCGTCCGCATCATGGCGGTCTCCATCGACCGCGACCGGGCCCGTGCCGAGCGCTTCATCCGCTCGGAGAAGCTGGCGCTGCCGATCTATCTGGACGGGCCCGACGGCCTGGCCAAGGACCTCGACCTGCCTTCGTTGCCGTGCACCGTCGTGCTGGACTCGCGCGGCCGCGTCGTGCACGTCGACCGCGGCTCGGGGTCGATCGCGGAGATCGCCCGGGCGGTGAAGGAAGTGCTCGGCTCGCGGGCGACCGCCGCGGAGGTGTCGGGATGAAGCGCCTCGTGACGTTCGCCTTGCTGTGTCTCGCCGCGTCCGGTTGCGCGTCGGTCAAGCCGTGGCAGAAGGAGCATCTCGCCGATCCGATCATGTCCTTCGAGGACCACTCCCGCGAGGCGACCCGCGAGCTGCACTGGATCGAGGCCCGCGAGGGGTCCACCGGCGGCACCGGTGCCTCCGGAGGAGGCTGCGCGTGCAACTGACCCCGCGTCTTCGGATCGCCGGCGCGCTGGCCGGTCTCGCTGCTTTCGCTCCGACCGCCTCCGCGGCCGAGATCGAGGAGCAGGAGGCGGGGCTGCGCTTCGAGATGTTCACCGACTCCGACGACGTGCACGTGTTCACGACCGCGACCGACTACGATCTCGATCTGGCGAACGGCGCGCACCTGCTCGTCGGACTGAGCCGTCAGGTCGTCGTCGTGCCGGCCATCACCGCGCCCGCCGGCACGCCGGAGGCGGTGGACGCGGTCTCCGGCGCGAGCCGTCCGATCTCCTCGTCCCAGGATCCCTTTTCGGAGTTCCGCAAGCAGCGCAACCAGCTCGACTCCTCGATGCGCTGGCGGAACGTCACGGCGGGGTACTACCTCTCGGACGAGAGCGACTACTTCGCGCAGCAGGTGCGGGGCGGGTACGAGCTGCTGCTCTTCGGCGAGAACGTGGAGCTGTCGCTGGCCGCGTCCTACGGCTGGGACGACATCGAGCCCGCGGCGGACGACGACACAGCCACGCCCGGCGACCACCGCTCGACGCTCTACTGGAGCGCCGTCGCCACGCGCGTGCTGACTCCGACGACGATGCTCCAGGGCGGGATCGAGAACTCGCAGGTCGACGGCCTGCAGCACAACCCCTACCGGACCGTGTGGGTGGCCGGCGCGTACGCCGCCGAAAGACACCCCGACGACCGCTCGCGGTGGGACGCGTTCGTGAAGGTGAACCAGTACCTGCCGAACCGCTCCAGCGTGAACGCCACGTACAAGCACTACTTCGACGACTGGGGGATCGAGTCGCACACGCTCGGAACGATGCTCCACCAATACGTCAACGAGTCCGTCGTCGTGCGCTACCGCTACCGCTTCTATCGCCAGTCGGCAGCCGACTTCTGGCGCGACGACTACACCGAAGCCGGCGGCGTGGACGGGTTCCAGACCGCCGACTACCGCGTCGGGGAGTTCGACGCCCATCTCTTCGGGACCAAGCTCACCTGGGATGTCGGCCGCGGTCCCCTCGCCGTTCCAGCCCTCAATGGAATTCGCGTCCATCTGAAGTACGAGCGCTACTTCAACAGCAACAATTTCTCCGCGAACATCTTCGAGAGCGGACTCACGCTCTCGTTCTGAGGGCACGGAAGGAGGGAACCATGCGGACATCTCTGCTGCTCGCCACGCTCTTGATGCTCTCCGGCACGGCCCACGGAAAGTCGTTCGTGGGTGCTCCAATTTTGGAGAGCGAAGGGCTCCAGTCGCTGAACCGCTCGGTGACCCGGGCGGAGCTCGCCCGCGATCTGTTCGGCGAGCCGTACGACACGGCGGTGCTCGGCAGCATCGACGTCTACGATCGCTTCCCGTACCTCGAGTCGCGCTGGTTCCAGATCGTGTCCGATCCGGCGTGGGACCGTCTGCTGGCCGGTGAAGTCGGTGGCAGCCTCACGGCTCACGATGGCGCCGGTACGGCGTTCGGCCGGCTCGACGGGCCGCGCGGCGTCGCGGCGGACGCGTCGGGCAGGGTCTGGGTGGCGGACACCGACAACCACCGCGTGCTCGCCTTCGGCACCCGGAGCGAGTACGGCCGCATCGAACTGACTCCGCTCTTCGCCGTGAGCGGTCTGTCCCGTCCCTTCGACGTGGCCTTCTCCGACGGCGGGACGCCCTTCGTTACCGGCGACGACCGCATCTACGTGGCCGACACCGGCGCCAACCGCGTGGTCGCGTTCGACGTGACCGACTCGGGTGCCCGCGAGGTCGCTTCCTTCGGCGGGCTCGGCTCCGGGCGGGACCGCCTCGCCGGGCCGCTGGCCGTGGCGGTCGGCCGGTCCGACGGCGCCTCCACGCGCGACGTGTACGTCGCCGACTCGCACAGCGGACGCATCGTGCGGCTGCAGGATCAGGGCGACCGCTTCACGTGGACGAGCGAGACGGCGCAGGCCGGTGCCGTCACCTCGCTGGACACGGACCACTGGGGCGCGGTCTACGCCGCGTCGCCCTCGGCCGGATCGGTGACCAAGTACTCGACCGACCTGCTGGAAGTGGCCGCGCTGAACACCGGCGTCGAGCGTCCGCGCGCGTTCCACGTGCCGTTCGCCAACCGCACCGATCACCGCAGCGGCCGAGTCGTCCGCGCCGGTCAGGGCTCGGGGCTGGTCGTCGAGGAGTGGACCGACGCTTCCGGCATGCAGCTCGTGCACCTCGGCGTGGAAGTGACGGGCCTCGCGGTGCGCACCCAGCACGGTGTCCAGGCCGACTTCGTCACGACCGATCACGCCGTGCTCTCCGCGGAAGTCGTGGAGGCCGCGACCGGTCGCACCGTGCTGACCCGCGACCTGGGCACGCACGGCGCCGGGCGGCAGTCGCTCGAGCTGGCCGACGTGGATCTGGCTTCCCTCGCCGGCGGCGATCACCTGCTGCGCATCACCGCTTCGTCCGCGTACTCCGGCGTCGAGCCGGCCCGCGCCGAGGCGAGCTTCCCGTGGAACGGCGGCATCGCCGCGCTGCCGGGATCGGCTTCCGTCGTCTCCATCGAGCCGAACCCCTTCGGAGGCAGCGCGTCCATCCGCTTCGCCGTGCCCGCAGGGGAGCGCCGGGATTTCGCGCTCCGCGTGTACGACGTGAGCGGCCGCCTGGTGCGCGTGGTCGACGAGGGCCAGGCCGTGCCCGGCGTGCACACGCGGACCTGGAACGGTGACGACGACTCTGGCAGGCCGGTCGCGGCCGGAGTGTACCTGGTCCGTCTCGTCGCCGGCACCGACACCTCCACCCGCAAGACGGTGCTGCTGCGATGATCCGCCGCGGTCTCGCCTCCGCTTCGCTCGCGCTCGTGGCGCTCTCCGGATGTCTCGGAGAGCCGCCCATCGAGGAGACGTGGACGCGGCTCGAGATCCTCGACGCCAGCCCCACGGATGCGGCGGCGTTCGCCGTCGGCTCGGCGACGACCGCGGTCACGATGCGCGCGCGCGTCACCTACCGCGAGATCCTCACCGGGTTCCTCGTCGCGGAGCTGCGCGCGGGGAGCGGGATCACCACCGCCGAGACCGCGCTGGACGCGGACGATCCGCTCGCCGTGGCCCGCGAGGTCGACCAGATCCTGGGGTCTTCCACGGCGATCGGCACGGAAGCGATCCCGGTCACCGGGTGGGACAGTCTGGTCCAGGAGCTCACCATCACGTTCGACGCGGGCACGCCGACGCCGACGGCGATGGACAGCTCGGTGGCCGGCGCCGGCTCGAATCCGGTGACGTCCACCGGTCTCTTCCTCCTCCTGTACTTCTCCGACGACGTGCAGGAAGTGGAGCTCCAATCCGGCGAGGAGATCGAGATCGTGACGCCGGTGCTTTCCGATCAGCGCGACATCCTCTCCACCGGAATCGAGATCGTCCCGGCGTCCTAGGAGCGAACGATGCGAACGACCCCCAGCATCCTGACCGCGTTCGCCGTCCTCGGCGCGACGGCCGCCTCCGCACAGACCTCCGTGCACGTCGGCCCGTTCGCTGGGACCATCGCCCTGGACAGCCACTTGGCCGACTACCGCTGGGACACGCGGGCGCGTGCGGTGTGGGGCGCCGCGGCGCGCGCCGAGGGCGGACCCTTCGGCGGCGGCCTGCGCGTCTGGCGCGCCTCCACACGGCAGTCGACCGGCATCCCCGGCGAGGACGTCGCCCCGGAAGTGAAGCTCACTGCCACGGAGGTTCTGGGCGAAGCGCGTCTCGTGCGCCTGGCCGGGTTCCGCCTGCTCGGCACGGGCTCCGTGGGGCGCCTGCACCTCGGCTACTCGCCGGACCGCCTCGTCCTGGACGACGGCGCCGGTGGCTCCATCGAGGTGGCGTTCGATCCGATCACGGAATGGACCGGCGGACTCGGTCTCGGTCTTCGCCGAACCGTCCCGTTCGGCTTGGAGGCCTCGATCGCCGTCGAGCACGGCTGGTTCCGTCTCGACACGGCGCACCGCGCCGGCTCCGAGATCGTGGAAGACCGCGAGACGTTCGGCAGCTGGACGGGCCGCGTGGAGCTCACGCACCGCATCCTGAGAATCTGAGGAGCACGATCATGCACGCTCTCGATCCCCACCGTCTCGCGAAGGCCACGATCCTCCTCCTGGCGAGCGCCGCCGCCGCGTTCTCCGAGGAAGACGGCGCGGCGCGCACGTCCGACGTACCCGACGCACCGCCCGTGGTCGATGCGCCCGCCGCGCCCGCGCCCTCCGCCGAGAGTCGGATGAACCAGCCCTGGATGATCACCGACCGCATGGTCCGCCTGAACCGCGCCGACGTGAACGTGGTGCGGACCGGCCCCGGCGAGAGCTTCGCCGTCGCGCGGCTCGTTCCCGAAGGCGCCTCCTTCCTGGTGCTGGCCAAGAAGGACGAGTGGTACAACGTGCGCCTCTCCGAGTCGGAGACGGCCTGGGTGCACGAGTCGCTGTGCGAGGAGTACTCGGACCTCTCCGGCCTCGAGTTCCGTCCCAACCCGCGCCTGTTCTCCCGCGTCGGCAGCTTCACCCTGACCGCGTACACCGGCGGGTACTCGTTCGACCGCAAGTCCAACTCGCTGACGCTCGGCGGGCGCTGCGGCTATCACGTCTTCGACTACATCGAAGTGGAGGGCGGCGCAGGCTGGACGCACGTGAGCCGCCCCGCGGAGATCGTGGAGACGCTCTTCGGTCTCAGTCTCGAGGAAGAGCAGTTCCACATGCTCTTCTACGAGATGAACGCGAACCTCAACATTCTGCCCGGTCGTCAGCTCGTTCCCTACGTCACCGCCGGCGTCGGCTCCACGATCCTGGAGGGCGCCAGCGAGGGCACGTTCAACTACGGCGGCGGCATCCACTTCTTCATCAGGAAGCAGACTGCCATCCGCTGGGAGTTCCGCACGTACCGGTTCGACTCCGGCGCGGACGAGGCGCGCCGGACCAACAACAACTACGCGTTCACCGTGGGCACGACGCTGCTGCGATGAAGGAGGGCCGCGAGATGATTCGAGGGCGATTCGCGATGGCGGTGGTGGCCGTGCTGGCCGGCGCGACCGCGGCGGGGGCGGACGATCCGATCCCGCGCACCGCGCGGGACGGCGAAGGGCTGGCCCGCGACGCCGCGGTCGTGTGGGCGGACGACGCGCGCCTGGTGTACGTGGAGAACGATGAACCCCTGGCCGAGCTCGGCACCGCCGAGCGCTGGGGGTACCTCTTCTATTCGCCCTCGCGGGACGCCGCGCGCGCGTACTCGGTGCGGGACGGGAAGATCCGCACCGCCACCGATCTCGGCTTCGACTTCGAGGCACCGCCGCTCCCGACGGAGTGGATCGACAGCGCGGCCGCGCTCTCCGTCGCGGAGGAGAAGAGCCGCGAGTTCCGCGAGAAGCACGGCGGCCGGTTGCGCGCGATGTTCCTGGTTCGCGGCCTGCTCTATCCCGAGAACCCCGACGTGCCCACGTGGGCCGTCGTGTACGACTCCTCGACGACGTCCGGACTGTGGGTCGTCGTCGACGCTCGCTCCGGAGAGGTGGTGCGCACATGGAGAGGATGACCCGGTGGGGAGTCACGACAGGGCTCGCCGGCTTTGCCGCGCTGGCGGCGCTGGCCGCCGCGGCGGATGAGAACGTGCCGGTGGGCGCGAACGCCCCGGCGCCGCTGCCGCCTGCCGGCGAGGCGTACGAAGTGGAGCACGTCGAGGCGGACGAGCCGAAGCATCCGACGCTCCGCTTCCTCGGCGAGAACCGGGACTTCTTCCGCGCGCGCTTGGACGAGCTGCGCCTCCTGCTCCGCGAGGGCTGGGACGGACAGGGCGAAGACCTGGATCCGCGCTGGCTCGCGTGGCGCGAGATGCTGGACGAGATCAACGCCGCGGGAGACTCCGCCGCGGTCTCCGACGAATGGATCCGCCGCCGCGAGCTCCTCGACAGCGTCGGCGAGCTCGTCGAGCTCGAGCTGGAGATGGACGAGATGGAGGAGCTGCTGGCCGATCAGGGAGACCGCCTCACGCGGCTGGAGGAGGACTTCGTCGGCCGCCAGCAGACCGCGCTCGTCGTGCTGGTCCGGGGAGCCGCGTCGCGCGGGACGCCGGAGACGGTGATCCTCAGCGAGGTGGACGGCCCGGCGCACCGCATCTCGCTCTCCGAGCGGGTTCGCGGATCCCTCGAACGGGGCGGCTCGGCGGAGCTGTTCCACAGGCTGGTGGAGCCGCGGGAGCACCACTGGGAGGTGTCCTTCGAGGGCGAGGGCTGGAGCGACCTGCACGTTCCGCTGGACCTCGATCCCGAACGCGACCGCATGACGTTCCTGGAAATCGATCTCTCGCAGCTCGAGCCGATCGACGGAGAAGCCCGACCAGCGTCGCGATGGTGGGTGAGGTGACGCGTGATCGCCCCCATCGTCGTGATACTGGCTGCGGCCTCTGCGCCGCTTGCGCCCGGGACCGGGGATTCGTGGAACGATCTCTGCCTTCGGCGCGCCGTCGCCTTGTGGTGGCTCGGGGAGCCGGAGCGCGCTCTCTCGGTGCTGTCCGAGCGCGACCCTGCTCTCCCGGAGTCGGACGCCGCGCGTGCCGAGCTGGTACGCGCCTTCGCCCTGTACGCCCGCGGCGAGCGCTCGCCCTTCGGTGACGCTGCCGGCGCGCTCGGTGACACGGACACCGGCGACGGCGTCGACGCGCTGCTGCTGGCCACCGGAGACATGTCCGACTCCGACGTGTTCCGCAACGCGCTCGTCGCCCGCGCCGCGCTGACGCCGGAGGAAGCGGACGCCGCGTGGGAGCGCGTGGCCCGCGCCGATCCGGAGAGCGCGCCGGAGCGCACGCTCGTCGCCGCGGCCCGTGCGCGCCTGGCGGCGCGAGCCATCGCCTCGGGCGCCGATCCCGCGGAGTGGCTGAAGAGCGAAGAGGGCGACGCCGGCACCGGTCTCTCCCACGTCGATCACCTGAGGGGCCGTGCGGCGCTGGAAGCAGGCGATGACGCCGCCGCGACCGCCATCCTCGGTGCCCTGCTGGCCGAAGGTCCCGGCTATCCGCGCGCCGACGACGTCCGCCGCGAGCTGGCCACCGCGGCGCTCCGCCAGGGACGGTGGGACGAAGGCTACGCGCTGCTCACCGAGGCCGAGCGGGGTCGCGCGGCGGAGCGTGCCGCGCTCGACTCGCTGGCCGCGCGTGCCGCCGCCGGGGAGGACGCGAGGCTGTGGGCCGCCTGGAACGCGGCCGGCGACGGACCCGGGACGCTTCTCCTCGACCCCTCGCGAATCGACGGCGCCATGTCCGCCGCCGCGGAGCGGCTGCTCGACCTTCGCGGTCGTGCCGAGCGGGTCGCGCCGGCGATCACGGCAGCGGACCTCGGGATCTCCCCGGGAACGCCCGGTCTTCCCGCGTCGCTGCGCGCGCCCGACGCCGGCGAACGCGCGCGCGTGGCCACCGCGGCCGACTCCACCGCCGCCGCCCGCCGCGAGGCCGCGGATGCGCAGCGCCGGCTCGAGGACGAGCGCCTCTCCGCCGCGCGCGAGGGGATCTACCTCGAAGGCGGCCTGACGAAGGCGGCCGCCGAGTTGCGAGCCGCCGAGGAAGTCGCGGCCCGCGCCGAGGCGTTGCTCGCCCGCGTCGACGAGATCGTGGCGCAGCTGGCCGGCGCCCGCGACGCCGAGGTTCGGCGCATCGCCGAGCGCACCGCGCGGTTCACCGAGGATGCACGACGAAACCTGATCGTGGCGCGCGCGCTGCTCCACTTCCGCGTCAACGGACCGTCGCGGAAGGAGACTCTGCCGCCCGGGATTCCCTCGCCGGGCGAGTTGCTCGACCTCGAGGTGCAGCTCGTCGCGGGGCTGGAGCGATGGTTCGCGGCGTTCGCCGCCGCCGCGCCCGCACTGGTGACGAAGTCGCACGACGAGGTCTGGTACCCGCGCGCCACCGACGGCCCGAAGGCGCTCGCCGCGCTGGCCGCGCGTCGGACGGCGGAGGCGAAGCAGCTCGGCGGGGCGATCGCCGCGGCGCGGGATGCCGCCGAGGCGCCTTCACGCTTCGCTCCGTTCGAGCATTCCGTGGCGCTGGCGGCCGGCCGCGCGAGAGAGAGCGCCGCGCAGGAATCGGGGATCCGCCGGGAGATCGCCGCGCGGCGGATCGACGAGGCGCGCGCGCGGCTCGATGCCGAGGCCGAGGCCATCGCCTATCCACTGGCGGTGGCCGCCCACGAGCGCGGCGTGGGCGCCGGCGACACCGACGAGGGGCGGCACCTGCGCGTCGAGGCGGCCGCGCGTTACTCCGAGTTCCTGGCGGCGTACCCGAGCGCCGCCGCTCGCAGCGAGGTGCGCTTCCGTCTGGCCGACGCGCAGCTCGCGTTGGCGAAGGACGGCTTCCGCGAGTCGGTCACCCGCTTCCTGGGAACCGCTCCGTCCGCCGACGACTGGAAGCGCCCGGAGCTGGCGCCCTTCGTCGATTACGAGCCGGCGCTCGAGCAGTACCTGGCCATCCTGGAGGAGGACCCGACGTGGGCGCACCGTGACGCGGCGATGTTCCACGCCGGAATGATCCTCTCCGACGAGTCCGACTCGCGCGGCCAGGCTCTCCTCGGCGAGCTCGTCGAGAGGCACCCGCAATCCGCGCACGCCGCCGAGGCCCACCTCCGGCTCGGCGACGAGCTGTTCGACCAGGGCGAGTGGGCCTTGTGTCGCCCGCACTTCGAGCAGGCAGCCGCCGGGACCGACGCGGAGATCGCGGCCATCGCCCTGTACAAGTCCGGGTGGGCGGACTACAGCCTCGGACGGTTCGACGAGGCCGCGCGCACCTACGTGCGTCTGCTCGATCACTACGCGGCGAACCCCGACGCGGCGCGCACCACCGACATGCGCGAGGAAGCCGCGGACCATCTCGTGCATTGCCTCGCGCGCGGGGGCGGAGCGTCGGCCTTCGCCCGCACGTTCGACGCGATCGGCCCGCGCCCGTGGGAGCAGTCCTCGCTGGTGAACCTCGGCGCGCTGCTCCGCGACGCGAGCCTGTTCGAGGAGGCCGCCTCCTGCGACTCCCTGTGGCTCGTGCGCTGGCCGCACGACGCCGAGGCCCTGGCCGCGGCGCGCCGTCTCGTGGAAACGCGGGAGCGCGCCGGCTGGGCCGACGCGGCCATCTCGGCGCGGCTGGAGCTCGCGCCGGACTTCCGCCGCGGATCCGGCTGGTCGGACGCGCAGACCGACTCGATCGCCGCGCTCGGCGACGAGTTCGCGCGGTCGGCGCTGCGCACCGTCGCGCTGCACCACCACCACACCGCCCGCGAATCGGGAACCCCGGCCCGCTGGCGTGCCGCGCTGGAGGCCTACGCCGCGCTGCTCGACGGCTGGCCCGAGCACGCGGAAGCGGCGACGTTCCACTACTATTCCGGCGAAGCGGCCACCGCGCTCTCCGATCCGGCGCTCGCCGTGAAGCACTTCGAGATCGCCGCTGCCGCCGAGGGCGCGCCGTTCGCCGCGGACGCCGCATGGCAGGCAGTCGCCGCGCGGGACGCCTGGTACGAGTCCTCCGACCCGAAGGACGGGGGTCTCGGACGGGCGCTGGCCAAGGCGATCGACGAGTTCGCCGGCCGCTATCCCGGCGAACCGCGCCTTCCCGACCTGCGCTGGCGCCGCGCGACCGTCTCCCTCGCCCACGGCTGGAGGGACGAAGCGGTCACCGCGTTCGCTCGGTTCGCGGAGATGCACCCCGGCGATCCGCGCACGCTCACCGCCGTGAGGCTCCACGCGCAGACGCTCTACGAGCTGGAGCGCTTCGACGAGGCTTCCACGGCGTACGACGCTGCCGCGACCTTCGCCCGTGCTTCGGGCGCCGACTCGCTCGCCGCGGAGCTCGAGCCGCTCGTTCCGCACTGCCGCTTCCTGCACGGCGAGCGCCTCTCCGGTGAGAAGGCCGCCGTCGTGTTCGAGGAGGTCGCGGTGCGGTGGCCGGGCTGGGAGCACGCCGACCGCGCTCTGTATCGCAGCGGCCTCGCGTGGGAGAGCAGCGGCCGCCCGTCCGACGCCGTACGCGCGTGGACGTCGCTCGTCGAGCGCCATCCGGCGAGCGAGTACGCGCGTGACGCCCTGCTGCGCATCGCCGAGACGTGGGAGAAGGACGACCGGCCGGCGCTGGCGGCGACCGCGTTCCGGCGCTTCTCGGAGACGTTCCCGGACGACCCGGACGCCGGCTCGGCGCTGCTGCGCGCCGCGGACTTGATGATCGCCGCGGGGGACGTGGCGCAGGGCGAGACCATCCAGGACTCGTACCTCGCGCGCTGGCCCGGCGACGTGCAGGCCGCCTTCTCGATTCTCGAGCCCCGCGCCGGCCGCGAGCTCGCGGCCCGCAGCGCCCCCACCGGCGCCGGGACATCCGGACCCATCGTCGCCATTTTAGGCCGAAGGTCGCTGGAACGTCGAGCAAGCGACGGCCGGCGGCTCAGTTTCGCTGTTGGGTCGGACGCACCAGCACGTCGTGGACCTCGACATGCAAGGGCTGGACCAGAATCCACCGCACGGCTTCGGCCACGTCCCCCGCTTCCAGCATCTTGAGT
>JBQTGV010000006.1:0-4735 GCA_052390515.1 Candidatus Eiseniibacteriota bacterium
GCGAACAGCTCCGGCACGAGCGCCAAGCGCACCGGCGAGTCCACGGAGGCGACGCGCAGCTGCGTCCGCCCCGGATTGGGCGCCCCGTCCGGAACGTCGTAGAACTCCGCCATCGGCGCCGTGAGCAGCGTGTACGGTCGGCCGACGACGTCGACGCGCCCCTCGGCGGCGCAGTGCATCGCGAAGTCCATGGAATCGAAGTCCCGGGGCGCGCAGTCGCGCACGTCGACCACGGAGTAGAGCGAAGCGTCCGGGCTGGACACGATCACCCCGGGGACGAGCCGCCGGGTGCGCTCGGTGAGCTCGGTCATCATCGTGCGGTAGTAGCCGCGCTGGCGGTCGAACCAGGCCCGCAGGGATTCGCGGTTCTCGTCCAGCAGACCGGCGAAGATCCACTGCCCGATCGCGTTCGCGCAGAGGTTCGCGGTCGCCTCGGCCACCGCGGCGCGGTGGAACTCGGCGCTGTCGGTGACGATGGCGCCGACGCGCAGGCCGCAGGCGTTCCAAACTTTGGACGAGGTCTCGATGCTGATGCGCCGGCCGCCGATTCCGGGCGCGTCCGCCTCTCCGATGCGCCAGATGCTGGAGCGTTCGCCGCCGGTGTAGAACAGTTCGCGGTAGGCCTCGTCGCTGATCAGCCAGAGGTCGTGCTTCACGCACAGCCTGGCGAGCTCGACCATCGTGCGCTGGCTCATGAACTGCCCCGTGGGGTTGTCGTAGGGGATCACCACCAGCGCTCCGGGACGCTCGCGCTCCATCACGCGCTCGATCTCGGCCGGGTCGGGCAGCCCGAATTTCCCGTCCGCGCCGAGCGTCCGCCGGATCGAGACGGTGCGCCGTCCGGTGCGCGCCGCGAATGCGCGATAGTTCGTGTAGGCGGCGTCCAGCAGCAGCAGCGGGCGTTCGCCGGAGCCGGCCGCGCCGCAGCAGCCGACCACGACGAGCTCCATCGCGTGGCTGCCTCCGTCCACGACGTGGCAGTGCAGTCCGCGCGTCTCCACGTCCGACGCGCCGATCACGTGCAGGAAGGCCTCGCGCGTCTCGTCGAGCCCTACGGTCGGCGTGTAGCGGACGACCCCCTGCGCGAAGGGGCTGCCCTCCTTCGCCAGCCGGGCCATCCGCGCGATCATGGCGGGGTGCATCGGTAACGAGACGTTGCCGATGGCGACGTTGACGGCCTCGGTGCCGTCCCGGCGCTCGGCGAAGCGGATCCCGGCGATGCGGATCGGAGAGGGCCTGCGGTTGCGGTAGTGTTCGGAGAGCAGGGTGACCTCGCGATCGTGAGCGTCGGCTGGGATCACGGAAGTGGTAGCAGGGCGCTGCTCTCCGGTCAACGTGCGCGTCCGCGCCGACGGGCGACTCAGGGTACGGCGGCTCGGGTTGCTCCGCGATTCTCGCCACCTCGTCCGTGTCGGCGTGGCACGGTGCGGGACCTTCCACTAGAATCCGCCCGGACTCCGTGACGGAGGTGCGCGTGCGCGGCAGATGGATTGCGGCGATCGTGTTGCTGGCGCTCGGCCTGCGGCTCGTGACCCTGTGGTTCATCCTCCCGACGGAGCCCGTCTTCGACGAGACGGACTATCTCGGGAGGGCCCTCAAGCTCGCCCGCGGCGCGGAGATCGAGCAGAAGACCAGCCGCCCCCCGGTGAGCATCTGGTACTACGCCGCGTTCCTCCGCGCCTTCGGGGAGCGGCACGAGGTGGCCCGAACGGCGAACGTGCTCGTGGGCGCGCTCCTTCCCTGGCTGTTGTGGATCGCGGGCCGGCGCTTCGCAGGAGACCGCGCGGCGCTGATCGCGGCGGTGGCGGCCGCGGTCTACCCCGAATTCATCCTCTTCTCGTGCGGGCTCTGGGCCGAACCGCTCTACGGAGCGATGTCCGTCGCCGCGCTGGGGCTGATCCTCGGCGTCGACGCCGGCCGGCGCACCGTGCGGCTGCTGCTCGCGGGCCTGCTGATCGGACTGGCGGCGCTCACCCGCGAGCTCGGCGTGTTCTTGGCGGGTGCGGTGGCTGTCTGGCTGGTGACACGCAAGGGAGTGCGCGAGCGCCGCGGATGGGCCGACGCCGGGATCCTCGGCGCAGCGTTCGTCCTGGCGTTCCTTCCCCTGTCGATCCTGGACACCGGCGGCACTTCCACGCTCGTCGCCGAAAAGAGCTGGTTCAACCTGTACATCGGGAACGTCGCGCCGGCCTCGGCGGAGTCTCCCGCAGGCACGAGCCGGCCGATCCTCATTCCCGACTACGGTAGCTATCGCGCGCTCAGCAGCGACCCTGCCCAGCGTCCCGAGGCTGCCCGCTCGATGACGCTGCGGCGAATCGCGGAGCGCATGCCCTGGTGGCCGCTGGAGAAGACGCTCGAGATGCTCCCGAGGATGCTGCAACCGAACTCGCTGCCGACCACGCGGATGCTCGCCAGGCCGACCGGGGGCGGCTGGGCTGCGGTCCACGCGTACGTCACGCGGGTCGACGGAACTCCCGGGGAGTGGGTGCGGCCCTGCATCGCGTACGCCAACGTCGCGATCTGGGTCGTGCTGCTGCTCGGTGGAACGGTGGGGCTCGCGCTGGCGTGGCGCCGGCCCGGCGCGGGGCTCCTCCTGCTGTTCGTCGCGGTCCACTTGATCCCGCCCATCGTGGCCTTCGCCCAGGCGCGCTACCGCGTGCCGGTCGTGCCCATTCTCGCGATGGGTCTCGGTTATCTCGGCGCGCATGGCGGAGCGTCCTGGAGGGAAGCCGGCGTGACACGCCGGGTCGTCACCGTGCTGATCGTGGCGCTCGTCGCCTGGATGTCGGGATCGTTGTGGTGGACGCTGGGCACGCCGCAGTGGGTGTGAGCGACGGCGGCCGGAACGCCCGGCGCACGCAACGCCGGAGCGGACCCTCGTTCCGCTCGAGCCTGCTGCTCCTCGCCGGGATGCTCCCCGCGTCGTCGTACGCCGCGCCCGATCTCGCCATCCACCGCGACGGTTTCGCCCTCGAATCCGACCGCCGCGTGCTCCTCCTCGTCGAGAACCTGGGAACGGATCCTTCCCCCGCCACGGTCGTCGAGCTGAGTGATCGCCCCTTCCTCGGGGGACCCACCGGTACGTCGAGCCACTATCGGCCGCTGCGTGGCGTGGACGCCGTGTGGGTGGATCAAGAGCCGGACGGGAGGGACGCCGTCCGTCTGACGGTGCACCTCTCCCGAGCGCGTGACCCGCTGACGTCGCGCGGCGAAGTGGCCTTCTCCGGCACCGAGGGCGTGACGGCGGAGGGGCCGACCCCCGTGCAAACGGACGGCGCCGGGCGGCAGGCGGCTTGGACGATCGCTGTCCCTCCGGAGGGTGTCTCGTTCCGGCTCCGGGTCCCGGCACGACCCGGGCAACCCCCGGTGGCGCGTCTCGCGCTCCATCCCGAAGGCGAAGAGCCTCTGCCTCTCGTGTACACGCACGTCGGGGACGAGCCCGGCGCGGCGACGTTGGTCCTGGACTGTCTGGATCGCGCGGCGGCCACGCGGGAGCGCTGGCCGGTTCCACCGCTCGCGCCCGGCGAGCGGTTCACCCTGCGTGCGGTCCGCCCCGACGGAAGCTCCGGCGAAGTGTCCGCGTGGGTGGATCCTGACGACGAAGTGGCCGAGATCCGCGAGGGGAACAACGTCTCCACGTGGAGCGGGGCGGGCGATCGCTGGACCCTCGCAGCGCTCCACGTGCACAGCTGTTTCAGCGAGGGCGTGGGCTCGTTCGATTGGCAGGTGTGGCATGCGGCGCTCAGCGGCTACGACCTGGTGTGGTGGTCCGAGCACGACTGGCGCGTGAGCTGCCACGACTATCTGGAGAGCGTGGACTTCGAGTTGGGGCGGGTGGACTTCGAGTTGGGGCGGGGCGTCTCCTTCGACTTCAGAACCGCCGGGGAAGGTGCGTACGGGAAGGTCGCCTCGGACGGCGCGCTCTCGGGGACACACGTGCTGACGCTGGCCACGGGAACAGCGGGGGGAAGATGCCTCGCCAACCTGGACGAGTCCCGCAGCCGTTTTCGCTATCCGCTGGCGTCCGGAGTGGAGGTGGGCCTGCGGGTGCTGGCGAGCTCGCTGCGGCAGGGCGACGTGTTCTCCGTGGGCTTCGATCTCTCTCGGCACCCGGGCGAGAGGAGGACCCTGGTCCACCGGTTCCGATGGGAGGGGTCCGAGGACGACAGCGCCGTCGTGGAAGGATCGACGCCCTGGGCCGTCACCATCCCGCGGACCTTGCCCACCGGCGGATGGGTCACGGTGCGCTTGCCCGTCTCCCGCGACGCGGCATCCTCCTGGCCGAACGGTCTCGACGGAAACCTGACGCAGATCTGGTTCGAGCTCGTGGCACAGTCGGCCACCGAGGTGCTCGTGGGCGAGCTGACCTTCGCGCACGAGACCTGCGGGGAGAGGCTCGTCGGGATCCAGAAGCAGTGGACACGCGACTATCCCAACATCCGGCACGAGATCGGCGGCGAGATCTCGCTCGTCCATCCGCACCTGAACCGCTACGGCGGTGAGCCGAGTCTCGCCACGGTGGACATGGGGCGCGTTTGGCAGACCGAGGCGACGACGGACGACGCCGAGGAAGTGGTGCGAGTCGTCCACCGGGCCTCCGGACTCGTCTCGTGGTGCCATCCCCTGCCGGCGGCCGAGGCGTCCCTGATCCAACGTGGCCTCGCCGGAGCGGACATCGTGGAAGTGGGGTATCGGAGGCGAATGCGATCGACGCTGGAGGACCACCTGGCGCTCT
>JBQTGV010000007.1:0-8648 GCA_052390515.1 Candidatus Eiseniibacteriota bacterium
GGTGCACCAGGCGTCGCCGAGCCGCACCATTCCGAACTCAGGCGTCGACCACAGCACGAGCTCCTCGGCGATGCGGGAGAGGTGCGTCATGACCAGGGCGCAGCATCCCGCGAACTCCAGGGCCCAGTCCCGATCGGACACGGCATCGATCGAATTCTCCGCCACGCGCGCGAATCCCAGCCGCCGCGCGGTCGCCGCGCGGTCCAGCGGCAGGGACGATCCGGCGCAAGCGCCCGCTCCGAGCGGGCAGCGGTCCGCGCGCGCCCGCGCCTCGATCAGCCGCTCGACGTCGCGCTCCAGTGCCTCCACGTGAGCTAGCAGGTGATGGGCCAGCAGCACGGGCTGCGCACGCTGCAGGTGCGTGAAGGCGAAGATCACGACATCGTGATGCGCTTCGGCGCGCTCCACGAGCGCGCCCTGCAGCCCGCGCACCGCGGCCTCCATGTCTCGGGAGGCCTCCTTCAGCCAGAGGAGCACGTCGGTGACGATCTGGTCGTTGCGGCTTCGCCCCGCGTGCACGCGTGCGCCGTCCGCGCCGGCCAGCTCCACGAGCCGGGCTTCCACCAGCGAGTGAACGTCCTCGGCGCCGTCCGCCTCGGGCGTCGCCGGAGGGAACGCCCCCCTGCCGGCTTCGCTCTCGATGGCGTCCAGCGCGGTGAGGATGTGCCCGACGGCATCCGGTTCGAGAATGCCGGCGTCGCGCAGCGACTCGACGTGGGCGCGCGTGCCGGTCAGGTCATGGCGGAGCAGCCGGCGATCGAAGGGGAGCGAGGAGGAGAAGCGCCGGAGCCTCTCGTCCATCGGCTCCCGAAAGCGCCCTCCCCACAGGTCGCTCACCAGGACGCCTCCGCCGGGACCGGGGCGACCGGTGGCGACTCACGGTTCGCCGCCCGATTCGCGGTGCGCGGCGCCAGGCCGAAGATCTCGATGAATCCCGCGGCCGCCTCGCGGTGGAACGTGTCGCCGGAACCGTAGGTCGCGAGATGCGGGTCGTACAGCGAGCGCGGCGAGCGGCGCCCGACCGCCGCGACGCGCCCCTTGCAGAGCGAAAGCCGGACGTCCCCGGTCACGGCATCCGCGGCCTCGTCGACGAACGCGGAGATGGCGTGGCGCAGCGGCGTCTCCCACAGTCCGTCGTAGGTGAGCCGGGCGAGCTGCTGCCCCAGCTCGGTCTTCACCCGGCGCGTCTCGCGGTCGAGGGTGAGCTGCTCGAGCGCTTCGCGGGCAGCGTGCAGCGTCACTGCGGCCGGCGCCTCGTACACCTCGCGGGACTTGATGCCCACCAGGCGGTCCTCGACGAGATCGAGACGGCCGATGCCGTGCTCCCCGGCCACGCGGCCGAGCTCGGTGATCAGCTCGACGCCGCCCATCGCCTCGTCGTCCAGGGCCACCGGCGTGCCGCTCTCGAACGAGACGACGATCTCCCGCGGCCGGTCCGGTGCCTGCGCGGGGTCCGCGGTGATCTGCCAGCAGCCCGCCGGCGGCGCCGCCCACGGATCCTCGAGGTCGCCGCACTCGACGGCGAGGCCCCAGAGGTTCTCGTCGATGGAGTAAGGCGAACGGCGCGTGGCGGCCACCGGGATGCCGTGCACGCGCGCGAACTCGATCTCCTCCTCGCGGGTCTCGAGCTCCCACTCGCGGAGCGGGGCGATGCAGCGGAGCTCGGGGGCGAGGGCCGCCACACCCAGCTCGATCCGCACCTGATCGTTGCCCTTTCCCGTGCAGCCGTGCACGACCGCGTCCGCGCCGACGTCCCGCGCGATCTCGGCGAGCCGCCGCGCGATGAGCGGCCTCCCCAGGGCCGTCGCGAGCGGATACGCCCCCTGATACAGCGCGCCGGCCCGGAGCGCGGGCCAGACGTAGCGCTCCACGAACACCTCGCGGAGATCTTCCACCACGACCCGGGAGGCCCCGCCGGCGAGCGCCTTCTCCTCCACGCCGTCGAGTTCCCTGGCCTGGCCGAGGTTCGCGGTGAACGTCACCACCTCAGCGCGGTGGTGGATCTGCAGCCACTTGAGGATCACCGAGGTGTCCAGGCCGCCGGAGTACGCGAGCACGTAACGAGGCATTCTCTCCGATCCTCGAAAGGTCAGTCCGATTCGATCCCGAACAGCTTCTCGATGGTCGTGCGCAGCTTCGTCGTGTTCCTCACGCGGCGCGGCAGGATGATCACGGTGTCGTCCCCGGCCAGCGTGCCGAGCACCTCCGGATGACGGAGGCTGTCGAGATAGACGCCGACTCCCTGGGCGCGACCCGAGAGCGTGCGAACGACGATCACCTGCTCGTTCGCGTCGACGTCGAGAACTTCCTGCTCGGCCAGCCGTCCGCCCTCGCGCTCCACCGTGTCCGCCTCGGCCGGCGCGTATCGGTAGCCGTCCTCGGTGGGTACGCGGGAGACACGCAGCTCCTTGAGATCCCGGGACAGCGTGGCCTGGGTGACGCGGAAGCCGCGGCGGCGGAGCGCGCGGGCGAGCGCGTCCTGGCTGGGAATCGCGCCCTCACCGATCAGCTCGAGGATCGCGCGGCGGCGGCGCGCCTTCTCTGCGGCGCGGTTCACGAGCGGGCTTCCGTCGCGGAAAGGGCGACCTCGTCGAGCGCTCCCTCGATCGCCGCGAGCGCCTCGTCGATCTCCGCGTCCTCGATCACCAGCGGCGGTAGCAGGCGCAGCACGTCGCGGCCGGCGGACAGCGCGAGCACGCCGCGGTCGCGGAGCGCGTCGACGATCGCGGGAGCGGCATCCCCGTCCAGCAAGACGCCTCGCATCAGCCCACGTCCGCGCACTTCGCGGATCGACGGCCTCGACGCGGCGATTCGCAGGAGCCCCTCCTCGAGTCGGTCGGCGCGGCTTCGCACGCCTTCCAGGAACCCGTCGGCGAGCACGACGTCGAGCACCGCGTTCGCCACCGCAGCGACGAAGGGTCCGCCACCGAACGTCGACGCGTGGTCTCCCGGGCGGAACGCGTCGGCGGCGTCGCCGCGCGCGAGGAGCGCTCCCATGGGCAGCCCTCCGGCCAGCGCCTTGGCCAGCGCGACCGCGTCGGGCACCACACCTTCGCCCTGGGACGCGAGAAACGTCCCCGTCCGGCCGACCCCGCTCTGCACTTCGTCGAAGAGCAGCAGGGCGCCGGATCGGTCGCAGCAGGACCGCAAGTGCGCGAGCCAACCGGCCGGGGCGCTTCGCACGCCGCCCTCTCCCTGGATCGGCTCGACGAGCACCGCGGCGGTGCGTTCGTCGACAACGGCCGCAGCCTGCTCGAAGTCGCCGTGGGGCAGGACGGCGATTCCGTCCAGCAGCGGACGGAAGGGGTCCTGGTAGTGCGGCTGTGCCGTCGCCGACAACGCCCCGAGCGTTCGCCCATGGAACGAGCGCTCGAAGACGACGAAGCCCGGGCGCCCCGGACGCGCGCGCCGCGCGAGCTTCAGCGCCGCCTCCACCGCCTCGGTTCCGGAGTTGCAGAAGAACGCGCGGTCCATGCCGGCGGCGCGCGTCAGGCGCTCTGCCAGAGCGACCATCGGCTCGGTCCAGTACAGGTTGCTCACGTGCCAGAGGGAACCGGCCGCCTCGCGAGCGGCGGCGACCAGCGCGGGATGCGAGTGGCCGAGGACGTTCACGGCGATGCCGGAGACGAGATCCAGCCACGCGCGACCCTCGCGGTCGAAGAGCCGGCAGCCGCGGCCGGCGACCAGCTCGATCGGGGTCCTCGTATACGTGGACATGAGCCGTGCCGACCCACGGGAGATGACGTCGCTCATCGCTCCGACTCCGGCGCGTCGTCGGCGAGGAGCAGCGAACCGGCGCCCTCGTCGGTGAAGATCTCCAGCAGCAGCGCATGCGGCTGCCTCCCGTCCACGAAGTGCACGCGCGGCACGCCCGCTCCGAGCGCGGCGAGCCCTGCCTCGAGCTTCGGGCGCATCCCCGAGGTAGCCGTGCCGTCCTCGAGCAGGCTGCGCGCGCGTGACGCGCGGAGCACCGGAAGGCGTTCGCCTCGGTCGAGCACGCCGGCCACGTCGGAGAGGAAGACGAGCTTGCGCGCCCCGAGAGCGCCGGCCAGCGCGCCGGCGACGAGGTCGGCGTTGATGTTGTACGGGCGGCCGTCGGGACCGGCGGCGGTGGAGGACAGCACCGGAATGTATCCGTGCTGGAGCAGCGCGAGGACGAGCGCAGGGTCGAGGCGCTCGACCTCCCCGACGAAGCCCAGGTCCACGCCGCCCGACTCGCGACGGCGCACGCCGATCATCCCCGCGTCGGTGCCGGACAGCCCGACGGCCCTTCCCCCGGCACGGTTCAGGCGCGCCACGACTTCCTTGTTGAGACGGCCGGACAGGACCATCTCGGCGACTTCCGCGCTCTCCGCCGTCGTCACGCGGTGGCCGTCCACGAAGCGGCTCTCCACTCCCAGGCGCGCGAGCGTACGGGTCAGCGCCGGGCCACCGCCGTGCACCACCACGGGGCGAAGGCCCACGTGCTCCAACAGGACGACGTCACCGGCCCACGCGTCGGCGAGAGGGCCGTCGCTCATCGCCGCGCCTCCGTACTTGACCACGACGATGGCGCCACGGAAGGTGCGCAGGTACGGAAGCGCCTCGGCCAGGACGCGCGCACGGTCGGCGAGGACGGCCGCGGCTTCGACGGACGCGCTCACGAGCGATAGCTCGCGTTGATTCGGACGTAGTCGGCGGAGAGGTCGCAGGTCCAGACGACGGCGCGCCCCGACCCCAGCCCGAGATCGACGACGATCGGCACTTCCGCTTCGAGCATGCGCGCGCGCACGTCCTCCTCGGAGAACGACGACGCGTATCCCGGAGCGAGCACCTCGACGCCGGCGAGCAGCACGCGCAGCCGCTCCGGCGCGATCGGAACGCCGGCCCGTCCCGCGGCGGCCACGATTCGGCCCCAGTTCGCGTCGGCGCCGTGCACCGCCGTCTTCACCAGCGGCGAGCCCGCGATCGTGCGCGCGATCTGCAGGGCGTCGGCATCGCTCTCGGCGCCGCGCACCTCGACCTCGACGAGCCGCGTCGCGCCTTCTCCGTCCCTGACCACTTCCTTGGCCAGGTCGATCAGCACCTCGCCGAGCGCGGTCTCGAACGCGGCCATGCGGGGGCCGTCGATGGACACGCCGGATGCGCCGCCCGCGAGCACGGCCACCATGTCGTTCGTGGAGGTGTCGCCGTCGACGCTCACGCGGTGGAAGGACTTCTCCACCGCGCGGCGAAGGCAGCCGTCCAGCACCTCCGGTGGGACCGCCGCGTCCGTCGTCACGAAGGCGAGCGTCGTCGCCATGCACGGATGGATCATGCCGGAGCCTTTGGCCATTCCGCCGATGGTGTATCGCCCCGCGCTCGAGCTCACGTCGCGGCGGGCGAGCTTCGCCCTGGTGTCGGTCGTGAGAATGGCCTCGGCCGCGGCGGCGCCGCCCTCGGCGGACAGCTCCTGCGCGGCGCGCGGCAGTCCGGCGAGCAGCACCTCGACGGGCAGCGGGACGCCGATCACGCCGGTCGACGCCACCAGGACCTCCCCGGCGTCGATCCCCAGGACGCGCGCGGTCTCGCACGCGGTCCTGCGCGCCGTGGACAGCCCCTCGTCCCCCGTGCAGGCGTTCGCGTTGCCGGCGTTGACCACCACGGCGCGCGCGGCGCCGCCGGAGGACTGCAGGTGATCCCGGGAAACCGTGACGGGCGCCGCTTGGACTGCGTTGGTGGTGAACACCGCGGCCGCCGAGGCCGGCCCGTCGGACACGATCAGCGCGAGGTCCAGCCGCTTCTTGCGGATGCCGCAGTGCACGCCCGCGGCGCGGAACCCGCGAGCAGCGGTCACGCCGAGCAACGCCGGGACGGCGAGCGCGTCGAGCGACGGCGTGTCAGCCACGGAGCGCCTCCGCCGCTCGCGCTTCCGGCAGGAGGCCGAGCGTCTCGGGAAGGCCGAGCGCGAGGTTCATCACCTGCACCGCCTGCGTCGCGGCGCCCTTGGTCAGGTTGTCCAGCGCGCCCACGACGACCAGGTCCCCGGAGAGGCGGTCGACGGCGACGCCGAGGTCGCAGAACGGCGTGTGCACCACGTCGGAGACGCGCGGCAGCTCGCCCGCGGCCAGCACGCGGACGAAAGGAGCGGCGGAGTACGCCGACGAGAATGCCGCGTGCAGCTCGGCCTCGGACATGGCTCCGGGATTCTCGAGCACGACCGTGGCGAGGATGCCGCGGCGCAGCGGCGCCAGATGGGGCACGAAGGTCACGCCGACCTCTCGCCCGGTGCGGCGGCAGAGACCCCGCGCGATCTCCGGGGCGTGAGCGTGGCGGCCGACCCGGTAGGCGCGAAGGTCGCCGTCCGCTTCCGAGAAGGCGAGCAACGGATCCGTGCTGCGCCCGGCCCCGGTGGTCCCGGACGTCGCCGTGACGACGACGCGCGTGCCGGCCCGGCCCTCCAGCGCCAGCGCGGGGGCCGCGGCGATCTGCGCCACGGTCGCGTAGCAACCGGCGCAGGCGACGAGATCGGCGCCGGGCAGGTCCGCGGCGAAGAGCTCCGGGAGGCCGTACGCGGCCCGGCCCAGGAGCTGCGGCTCCGCATGCGGCTTCCCGTGCCAGCGTTCGTGAGCGGCGGCGTCCGGGGCCCGCAGGTCCCCGGAGAGGTCCACGAGGAGACCGACCCGGCGGTGCAGGACGGCAGCCACCGCGGGAGAGGAGCCGTGCGGCAGCGCCAGGAAGACCACGTCGAAGCCCCGCAGGCTCTCCGCGTCGAGAGGTCCCAGCTCTCCGTGGAATCGGTGTCCCCGGGAGGGGTTCAGCCGTTCCCAGCGTTCGCCGGCGCTGCGATCGGCCTGGACACGAGCCAGATCGACCTCCGGATGGACGGCCAGCGACGAAACGAGCTCGGCTCCGGCGTACCCGGACGCTCCGACCACCGCGCAACGGATCAAGCTCCTCCCCCCGGCTGACATGCGAAGGCATGAACATACACGAACGGGCATAATCATGCAAGAGCAGGTCGCGCCGCGGCTCGACTCCGCGGTCACTGGACTCCGTGCCCCGGGGGCGACAACTCGACGCGGGCGCCGATGGGGGAGGGCGAACCGCTCCCCTGGAGGGCGGCGCCGCCTGCGGCATCCCTTGAACCGACCCCCCCGTTTCTGATTCCCTGGGACTCCCCACCCAGGAGGTGGCCATGTCCCTCTCCCCACTCGTCTTCCTCGCGGCCCTGACCCTGATCCTTTCATCGTTCGGTCCGGCTGTCGCCGGAATGAGCCAGTCGTATCAAGCCACGGGCAACCTCGGTCTCGACGTGACCGGCGCCGCCGCCGGCAACTTCCAGATCGTCAGCGGCACCTTGACCGTGAACAAGCCTCTCTTCGCCACCACCCAAAAAGCGTTCTTCTACGTGAGCCAGATCAACAACCCCAACGGACTCAGCGTGATGTTCCAGAACGTCGCCGCCCCGATGATCGGGCCGCCCGCCACCGATCCGCAGTTCAATACGCTGTACAACTACGCGTTCGACGTCACGAGCTGGGTGACTCCCGGCGTGCAGTCCTACTCCTACTCGCTCGGGGTACCGAGTGCGGGAAGCGGGATCGCCGGCGTGGCGCTCGTGGTGGTGTGGCAGGACCCCTCCGAGCCGTTGCGGACGGTCACGATCATCGACGGCATGCAGCAGGTGGGCGAGGCCGGGCCGGAGACCGAGTCGGTCACCTTCTCCAATCTCCCATCAGGGAGCACGAGCCTGTTCCTGTTCACCGTCTACGACGACTCAGGGGCCTCCGGCGAGACGATCTCGTACAACGGCAGCTCGATCGGAGGCCCGATCGACGGGTTCCTCGGACTCAACGCCAGTGTCGTCAATCTGAGCGCCACGTCCGTGTCGGGGAGCAACACGCTCTCCATCGCGACGATCAACGACCACATGGGCTGGATGGTCGCCGGGGCGGCTGTGCTGGTCCCGCCGGTCTCCGTGCAGGCCGCCACCTGGGGTCGCACGAAAGCATCGTACCGGTGAGCCGCGCGGAGCGATGACGGACCCACCGGACCGCGGCCCTTGGGGGCTGCGGGTTGGCGGGACCCTCCGGATCTCCTACCATGCCGGCGACCCGGAGGATCGGATGCCGTCTCCTTCATCCCTGGCGCGGGCGGGCGCGTGGTCGTTCGCGCTCGGCGTGCTTCCGCCCTTGCCCGTGGGCGCCGCCCTCTCCGAGACGGAGCGCGCGCTGGCGGCCTCCATCGACGCCTCCGTGCCGCAGGCGCTCGACCTGTTGCGCAGCTCCGTGGACATCAACAGCGGCACGATGAACTTCGCCGGCGTGCAATCAGTCGGCCGGCTCTTCGAGCCGCCCTTCCGGGAGCTGGGGTTCGAGACCCGCTGGGTGGACGGCGCGGCGTGGCAGCGCGCCGGTCATCTCCTCGGCGAGCGCCCCGGAACCGGCGAAGGTCCGCACGTGCTGCTCATCGGGCACCTCGACACGGTCTTCGAGGCGGACAGCCCGTTCCAGCGCTGGGAGGCGCTGCCGGATTCGATGGCCCGCGGCCCCGGCGCGATCGACATGAAGGGCGGCATCGTCGTCCTGCTGACCGCGCTCGCTGCGCTCCGGGATGGCGGCCTGCTCGACGAGCTCTCCTTCTCGCTGGTGCTGACCGGCGACGAAGAGAAGTGCGGCGAACCGCTC
>JBQTGV010000008.1:0-45152 GCA_052390515.1 Candidatus Eiseniibacteriota bacterium
GTTCCCTCGGCCATCGACCGGGTGGGCGGCAGGCCCCGTCTCGTCGGATACGACGTCGACCGGGGGCTGTCCCGCTGCTTCCGGCTGGATCGAGTCCTCGGGGCGCGGGCGGCGGAGGGGTAGTCAGGCACCGTTTGTGATAGAATCGGGGCACCCTGAGCCGGTCCGAACCCCCCCTTGGACCGCTCGACCAGCGAGCGAAGCAGCCCGGAGCTCCGCATTTGGTCGCATCTCCACAGGCGATCCACACGCCCCGTACGCCCCGTGTGCGGATCCCCGCACTCGGCTTCGTCGTTGGGGCGGCGGCCCTTCTGACCTGCGGGGGCGCCCGGGCGGCTTTCGTCGAGTCGGCTGCAGTCTGGGGAATTGCCGACGGCGACAGCATGAGCTACGCCGCAGGATTCCTGGATTTCGACGGGGACGGGGACCTCGACTTCTGCGTCAACAACCACTGGAAGGGTCCCGCAGAGCTCCTTCGCAATGATGGCGGTCCGCCCCTGGTCGATCACTCCTCCCATTACGGCACGGGGAACAGCGACCGGCACGAACTTGGGCTGTGGGCCGACCTGGACAATGACGGGGACCCCGACCAGTACATCCTCCACCCCCGGAACCAGCACAACGAGCTTTTCTGGAACGAGGGCAACGGCGTGTTCACCGAGGCGGCGATCGCCGCCGGCGTGAACGACTTCGATGGGCGCGGCCGGGAGCTGACCGTCGCGGACTTCAACGGCGACCACTTGCTCGACCTCTGGGTGGTGAACGCGTTCCGCGCCGGCTTCGTTCGGCCGAACCGGCTCTTCTGGAACAACGGCGATGGGACGTTCACGATGCAACCCAACGTCGGCGTGATGTTCGAAGCCCGGTTGCACACCGCGGCCGCCGATTACGACCAGGACGGCCGGGTCGACATCGTCTCCACGAGCCCCTCCTTCCAGCCCGGCGAGTTCTGGCGGAACAACGGAGACTCCACGTTCACGAACGTCACCGCATCGGTGTTCCCCGGTATCACGCTTCCGCTCGATCAGGGTCAGGGTCTCACCTGGGCGGACTACGACGATGACGGCTGGCTGGATCTCCTGACCACAGGCGGCAACCGCGCGGTCTGGGAGACCATCGCCCTCGAGGGGGACTCGCTGCGGTTCTACGTCGAGCCGGACACGAACCAGACCCGCACCATCGTGATCGTGACCGACGGTGACAGCGTGACCGTCAACGGCGTTCGCGGTGACTACTCGACCCTGACCTTGTACTACGGGAGCTCCGGCGCGTTCACGACCACTTTCCCGGTGACGTTCGGGCTCGATCAGCTCGACGGCGCGCCCACTCCGCTCACCGTGACCCGCGCGCTCTACTTGTGGCGTACGGTCGGTGCGGGCGCGGACAGCGTAACGCTCGTCGCCGGGGGAGCGGGCGGCACGTCCCTGTTCGAGGTGGGTGGGTCGCTCCGGGCGAACGGTGGTGGAATCCTCTCGTGGTCCACCTTGCCGCTCCTTCCGCCTCCGCCGTACGCCGGCGACGACTGGTCGAACCGCCTCTATCACAATGAAGGCGACGGCACGTTCACGGAGGTGACTGCCACTGCCTTCGCCGTGAACGACGGGGTCTCGAACACCAAGACCGCGGCGTGGGGCGACTACGACAACGACGGCCGTCTCGACGTGTACATGTGCAACGGCGGCACCGTGGACACCGGGAACCGGCCCAACTGGTTGTTCCGCAACAACGGCGACGGGACCTTCACGGAGGTCGCCGTGGCCGAGGGCGTGCAAGGTTCGACGCGGGGCATGTCCGACGGCGCATGCTGGGGCGACGTGAACGAGGACGGCTTCCTGGATCTCTTCGTGGCGAACGGGGCCGAGCATCCGCCGATCGGGGTCGGTCCGCGCGAGCTGTTCATGAATACGCCGAACGGCAACCACTGGATCCGCCTACAGCTCCGCGGGCTCGTCTCGAACGGCAGCGGGATCGGGGCGCGCCTGCGTTTCGTGAGCGCATCGGGCGTGCGCTGGAGGTACCGCCTGGGCGAGAGCGAAGAAGGCTTCGCGGACGATCCGGCGATCCACTGCGGCCTGGGCGCGGACGCGGTCGTCGACACACTTCAAGTCGTCTGGCCCTCCGGGCAGATCGACACGTTCGAGCAGGTGCAGGCCGATCGGAAGTACTTCGCCATCGAGGGGAAGCCGCTGCGCGAGATGACCAACCCGCACTTCATCGTGCTGTCGGGCGGTATCCAGGACTCGCTCGACCTCGACGAAGTGCGGCAGTACCCGGTGGCGGTGGACAACTTCGGCGGCCTCGCCGCGAACGTGGTCGCCAGGTTCGAGGACTGCGCGACCGGACTCCCGATCAGCTGGCTCGCCCTCGATCCGCCGAGCACGACGGTCTGGCCCGGCGGTGCGCCTCCCTTCACGCTGACTGCCGACGCGACGGGGCTGGCGGAGGGCGCGTACTGTGGGCGGGTCGTCTTCGAGTCGAACAGCTTCCTGGGACCGGACACGCTGCTCGTCGACATCGACGTCTCCGACTTGCCCGTCGGGGCGGATGCCGCGCCCGCGCTGCCATCCGCGTTCGCGCTGTCCCCGCCGCGGCCGAACCCGGCCCAGCGCTTCAGCGCGGTCGACCTCGCCCTGCCCGAGCGGCGCGCCGTGGAGGTCTCCGTCCACGACGTCGGCGGACGCCGGCTTCGCACGCTGCTGCAGGGCGAGCGCCCCGCGGGGTGGCATCGGATCGTGTGGGACAGGAGCGATGCCTCCGGCCGCTCGGTCGCGCCGGGGATCTATCTCCTGCGGGTCGTGGCGGGGCAGGACCACGTCTCGCGCAAGATCGTCGTTCTCGACTGAGCGGCGTTTTTCCCATTCCCGAATCGATCTCACCCGCATAGTATTCCGGATGCCCGTCCGTCCGGCGGGCAGCCGCAGCACAGCCGGCCACCCAGGGAGGTCGATTCGATGGCCTACGTCGTCACCGAGCCGTGCATTCGATGCAAGTACACGGATTGCGTCGCGGTATGTCCGGTGGAGGCCTTCAAGGAAGGGAAGAACTTCCTCGTCATCGACCCGGACATCTGCGTGGACTGCGACCTGTGCGTTCCGGAGTGTCCGGTCGAGGCGATCTACGCCGAGGACAACGTCCCGGCGAAGTGGGCGCACTACAAGGACCTCAACGCGCGCTTCTCTCAGGAGTGGCCGACGATCTCCGAGCAGAAGGATCCGCTCCCGGATGCGGACGAGTGGAAGGGCGTCGAATCGAAGAGCGAGCAGCTTGATCCGAGTGCTGCCGGGGGCTGATCGGGCCCCGGTCCGGTCCACCGTGCCTCTCCTGGACCGCTTCGTCGCGGCTGCCGTGCCGTATCTGCCGCGCGCGCTGGTCGGGCAGGTCGCTCGGCGATACATCTCCGGGGAAGATCTCGGTTCCGCGCTTCGCGTCACTGCCGAGCTGAACGCGCGCGGCATCGCCACCACGCTCGACGTGCTCGGCGAGCACGTGACCCGCCTCGATGAGGCCCGAAGCACCGTCGGCGTGTACCTCGGCGTGCTTCGCGGCCTGGAGGAGAGGCGGCTCGACGGCAACATCTCGGTGAAGCTGACCCACCTGGGACTCGCCTTGGATCGGGCGCGCTGCCAGGAGCACGTCCGCACCCTGGTCGACGACGCCGCGCGCCGCGGGATCTTCGTGCGCATCGACATGGAGGACTCCTCGACGACCGACGCGACGCTGGACATCTACCGCGAGGTCCGCAGGGCCCGGAGCAACGTCGGGGTGGTCCTGCAGTCGCGGCTGCACCGCAGCGAGAGGGACGCGCGTGCGCTGGCCGACATGGGCGCGCGGGTCCGGGTGTGCAAGGGCATCTACCAGGAGCCCGCCGAGATCGCGCATCAGGATGGCCGCGCCATCAATCAGGCGTTCCTCCGTATCGTCGAGCATCTCCTGGGGCGAGGCTGCCACGTGGGGATCGCGACGCACGACCCCGGTCTGGTGGAAGGCTCTTACCGCATCCTCGAGAAGCTCGGCGGCTGCGCCGGCCTCTACGAGTTCCAGATGCTGTGGGGCGTCTCCGAGGGGCTGCGCAGTTCCATCCGCCGCGCCGGCCATCCGCTGCGGGTCTACGTGCCCTTCGGCCGCGAGTGGTACGCGTACTCCATTCGGAGGCTACGGGAGAATCCTCAGATCGCCGGCCACGTGTTCCGCGCGATGATCCGGCTCGGGCGCTGAGCGTCCACGTCCCCGCACGGGAGCGCCGCACCTGTCGCCGGTTGCTCCGCCCGCGCGGCCGACGTACCATTCGTGATCGTACCCGGAGGAACCTGCCGTGCGACTGACCCGCGACGTGATCCGGCGCATGCCCAAGGTGCTGCTGCACGACCACCTGGACGGGGGCCTGCGGCCGGCCACGGTGATCGAGCTGGCCCGCGACCAGGACGTCTCGCTGCCCTCGCGGGACCCGCAGGAGCTGGCCCGGTGGTTCCACGAGGGGGCGATGGTGGGGAACCTGCCGCAGTACCTGAAGGGCTTCTCGGTGACGTGCGCCGTCATGCAGCAGCGGGAAGCGCTGGAGCGGGTGGCCGAGGAGATGCTCGAGGACATGGCCGCGGACGGCGTGGTCTACGTGGAGACGCGCTTCTCGCCGCTGTTCCACACCCAGGGCGGCCTCAAGCACGACGAAGTGCTCGACTCCGTGATCCGCGGTCTGGAGCGCGGGCGCGAGGCGCACGGCGTGCGCTGGGGAATCATCCTCTGCGCGATGCGCAGCATGGACCCGATGACGAGCCTGGCCATGGCGGAGCTGGCCGTGGCCTACCGCGGCCGCGGCGTCGTCGGCTTCGACCTGGCCGGCGACGAGATGGGCAATCCGCCGAAGCACCACCTGGACGCCTTCCAGTACGTGCAGCGCGCGAACTTCAGCATCACCATCCACGCCGGCGAGGCCTTCGGCAAGGAGTCGATCTGGCAGGCGCTGCAGTTCTGCGGAGCGCACCGCATCGGGCACGCCACCCGCCTGCAGGAGGATCTGTTCCTCGAGGGCGGGCGCGTCGTGGGCATCGGCTCCCTCGCCGGGTACGTCCTCGACAAGCGGATTCCGCTGGAGATCTGCCTGACGTCCAACCTGCACACCGGCGCGGCGGAGTCCTACGCGGACCATCCGTTCCGATCCTTCTTCGACAAGAAGTTCCGCGTCACGCTGAACACCGACAATCGCCTCATGTCCGACGTTTCCATGACCGGCGAGTTCGAGGTGGCGGCGCGCGAGTACGGGCTGGACTTCAACGACCTGGAGAAGATCGCGATCAACTCCATGAAGAGCTCGTTCCTGCCCTACAACCAGCGTCTCGCGGTGATCTACGACGTCCTCAAGCCCGGCTACGCGCGCCTCCGCGAGGAGCTCGGGCTCGCGCCGCTGCCCACCTACGCGGCCCCTTGATCGGTACCGATCCCGCACCACGTCCGAGCGCGGTCGTGGTTCCGCTGGTGCGCGACCCCGCGGGCGGGGTCCGCGTGCTGGTCGGCCGCCGGCGCTCGCGTTTCCTGGGCGGGTTCTTCTCGTTCCCGGGAGGGACGGTGGAGCCTTCCGATGGGGATCCCGTCTCCGATGGCGACCGCTGTTTCCGGCGGACCGCGGTGCGCGAGCTGGCCGAGGAAACCGGCATCCGCGTCGAGCCGGAAGCGCTTCGGGACGCGGGCCGGCGGATCACTCCGCCGTTCTTCCCACGTCGCTTCGACACGCGCTTCTACCTCCTGGCACTTCCGGACGAGGTCGCGCCGCGTCCCGAGCTCCCCGGCGAGTTCGATGAGCTGCGCTGGGCGAAGGCCTCCGCGGTCGACCGCTCCTGGCGCGAGCTCGAGATCCGCGTCGCACCGCCGTTGATCCCCATCCTGCAGGAGCTGGCCGCGGTCGGTGCGGAGACGTGGGACGAGATCGCGCGGCGGCTCTCCGCGGTGAACGCGGAGATGGAGAGCGGGATCGGGCCGCGCATCGAGTTCGTCCCCGGCGTGCTGATGGTTCCCCTCTCCACGATCACCCTACCTCCGGCGACGACGACGAATTGCTACGTGGTGGGCTCCGGGCGCTTCGCCGTGATCGATCCCGGCGGGCGAGGCCGCGAGGCGGCGCGCCTGCTCCGACACCTCGAGGCGCGCTCCGGCGAGCAGGCGCGTCCGGCGGCGGTGGTCCTCACGCATCATCATTCCGACCACGTGGGCGGAGCCGTCGAGACGGCGCTGGCTCTCGGCGTTCCCGTGTTCGCCCATCCGCTCACCTGGAGCCTGTGGTCCGACGGGGAAGCCCTCGCCGCGCGGGGGTTGGTCAGGGAGCTGCGCGACGGAGAGTGCATCGAGCTCGACGACGGCGAGCGTCTGCGCGCGCTGCACACGCCGGGCCACGCCGCCGGTCATCTCGCCCTGATGGAGGAGAGGCGGGGAAGCCTCTTCGCCGGGGATCTGGTCAGCGGGCTCTCGACCATTCTCGTGGATTCCGCGCCGGGGAGCCTGGACCTCTACCTGGCGTCGCTCGAGCGGATCCGCGATGCAGGCGCGCGCACCCTGTTCCCCGCGCACGGCCCGCCGATGATCTCGCCGAGGGAGGATGTGCAGCGGGTGATCGATCATCGTCACGACCGGGAGGCGAGGATCCTGGCCGCGCTGGAGGCCGGCCCGAAGAGCGTCGGGGACATCGCGGCGCGCGCGTACGAAGACACGCCACAGGCGCCGACCTCGCTCGCGGTGAGCCAGACGGCCGCGCACCTCGACCGGCTCGTTCGCCTCGCGCGGGTGCGCCGCCGCGGCGACCTCTGGGACCTGGCGGAGTGACGGCGGCCGCCGGCGTGGTAGGGTCGGTCATGCCGCGGACCGCCGAGATCATCAGCGCGAGCCGGCGCACGGACGTGCCAGCGTTCCACACGCGCTGGTTCCTGAACCGCCTCCGCGCCGGGTGGTGCCACTGGATCCACCCCTACACGGGAGTCGTGCGCCGCGTTTCGCTCGTTCCGGAGGACGTGGAGGCGATCGTGTTCTGGACGCGCTGGCCGGTGCCGCTCCTCCGGCACATCGCGGCGATCTCGGCCGACGGGTACACGCTCGCCTTCCAGTTCACGATCACCGGATACGGTCCGCCGATCGAGTCGCACAATCCGCCCGAGGAGCGCGCCGTGGCCGCGTTCGAGAAGCTCTCGCGCGCGGTCGGCGCGGAGGCGGTGCTGTGGCGGTACGATCCCGTCGTGCTCTCGCCGGAGATGACGCCGGACTGGCACGTGGAGAGCTTCGCCCGCGTCGCGCGGCGGCTCTCGGGTCTCACCCGGCGATGCACGTTCTCGTTCGTGGACTTCTACGGGAAGACGCAGCGCAATCTCCGCAAGGTGGAGGAGGCGTCGGGCACGAGCTTCGGCCGGCCGGACACGGGCGAGAAGCAGGACCTCGCGAGGAGGCTCGGCGCCATCGCGGGCGAGCACGGCATGGCCATGCTCTCGTGCTGCGACGACGCGCTGGTCGGCGGCCCGGTGGGGAAGTCGCGGTGCGTCGATCCCGATCTCGTCGCCGCCCTGCGGGGAGGGGTACGCCTCACCGTGCCGCCCCGACCCACCCGCCCCGACTGCGGATGCGTGCGGTCGGTCGACATCGGGTGTTACGATAGCTGCGCGTTCGGCTGTGCGTACTGCTACGCCACCTCGAGCCGAGGAGCGGCGCGGAAGCGGCTGGCCGAGGCCGATCCCGAGGATTCCGTCCTCTGGCGGCCCCCGAGCCTGCGAGGGGTGGACCTCGGCCGGGAAGCTGCCCTTGCCCCGGCGACCGCCCAGGTTTAAGTTAGGTGAACTTTCTTTAGCCGTCCGAATCCCGAGGCGCTTCATGGAAGTCTGGAAGAGGTTCCACGAGAAGGAAGTCTCCCACTCGATGGCGCACTACCTGCAGGCCGTCGCCGCGCTCAAGCGGCAGAAGGGGTACGCGCGAGTCGGGGACATCGCCGATTCGCTGGGCGTGTCCAAGAGCGGGGTGACTTCCATGCTGCGCTCGCTCCGTGCTCGCGGCCTCGTCGATCACGAGCGTTATGGGTGCGTGGAGCTGACCGCGTCGGGACAGCAGCTCGCCTCGCGCACGGAGTCCAACCGCGAGGTCCTCTCCATCTTCTTCCGGGACATCCTGGGCGTGTCCGAGGACACCGCGCGGGAAGATGCGTGCATGATCGAGCACCTGGTGAGCCCGGAGGCGATGGCCCGCCTCCTCCGTCTGATCAACGCGCTCGGCTCCGGCAGCGACGTGGCCGTCCGCTTTCGCGAGGCGTTCCGCAACCACCATCAGAGCTGCGCGGAGACCGGCGGCGAGTGCGAGATCTGCCGCGGGAACGCGTGCCTGATCGAGACCTGGGAGCGCGAAGCCTCCGCCGGGGGCGCGCCTTGAAGCTCCACCTGGTGGAAGGAGGCGAAGGTCGTCCCGTGCGCCTGAACGAGCTTCGCCCCGGAGAGCGGTGCGTCGTCCGCGGCATCGACGGGGCGCCCCACGCGGTCCGCCGCCTGATGGAGCTCGGGCTCGTGCCCGGTACCCGTGTCGAGTTCGTTCGCTCCGCCCCACTGGGCGATCCCTTCGAGCTGGTCGTCCGGGGAACCCACCTGTCGCTCCGGCGCTCGGACGCGGAGCAGGTTCATGTCGATCGGGTCTGAGCCCCGCACGCCGGAAGTCCACCCGCTCGCTCCCGTTCGCGCGCCGCAGACGGACCCCGCGGAGCGACAGCTCGTCGCCATCCTGGGGAACCCGAACGCCGGGAAGTCGACGCTGTTCAACCGTCTCACCGGTCTTCGCCAGAAAGTCGGCAACTACCCGGGTGTCACCGTCGAGAAGAAGATGGGCTCGATCGTGCTGCCCTCCGGCCGCACGGTGGACGTGCTCGACCTGCCCGGGAGCTACAGCCTGCACCCGGGCTCCCCGGACGAGATGATCGTGCGCGACGTGCTCTTCGGGCTCAACGAGGACACGCGGTCGCCCGACCTGGTCGTCTTCGTCGTCGACGCGACGCAGCTCGACCGCCATCTCTACCTCGCGCTGCAGCTCATCGAGGTCGGCCGTCCGGTCGTGCTCGCGTTGAACATGATCGACGCCGCGAAGGAAGAGGGGATCGAGATCGACGAGGAGGAGCTGTCCCGGGCGCTCGGTGTTCCGGTCGTCTCCATCTCCGCCTCGAAGGGCATCGGCATCGGGAACCTGCGCCGGCTGATGGACCGCGACGTCGAGCCGTCCACGCTCTCGTTCACGCGCCGGCCGCTGCCGGTGGAGCGCATGCTGCAGAACCTCTCGTCGAGGCTGCCGCGGCGGGGCCTGCTCTCCGACGCGGGTCGGCGCGACCTCGCCATGGCGCTGCTCCTGGACGACGGCGAGGACGATGCCATCGCCCGCTACGCGCCTCCCGCCGTGCTCGACGACATCGCCATCCTGCGCCGTCGGCTGGACGTGGCGCACCCGGGGTGGCGCACCGACGACACCGCCGGGCTCTACGAGGCCATCGAGGACGTGATGCGGCGCGCGGTGCGGCACGCCGGGGAGCGTGGCCGGCGCCGGGACCGGATCGACCGGGTGCTCACGCACCGGATCTTCGGGCCCGTCCTCTTCGTGCTGCTGATGGGCTCCATCTTCCAGTCCGTCTTCGAGTGGGCGCAGCCGGCCATGGACCTGATCGACGCCGGGATCTCGTGGCTCGGCGGCCTCGTCGGCGGTGTTCTCCCCGCTGGTCCGGTGCAGTCGCTCATCGTGGACGGGATCATCGCCGGCGTCGGGGCCACGGTCATCTTCGTGCCGCAGATCGCCGTGCTCTTCTTCTTCATCTCGGTGATGGAGGGCACGGGATACATGGCCCGGGCCGCCTTCATCATGGACCGCATCATGGGGAGGGTGGGGCTGCCCGGCCGCGCCTTCATTCCCCTGCTGTCCTCCTTCGCCTGTGCCATTCCGGGAATCATGGCGGCGCGCACCATCGACAGCCGGCGGGACCGCATCACCACGATCATGATCGCCCCGTTCATGTCCTGCAGCGCGAGGCTCCCGGTGTACGCATTGCTCATCGGGGCGTTCGTCCCCGACGTGTGGGTTGGGTTCCTGACCTTGCCGGGGATCACGCTGTTCTCCATGTACCTGCTGGGGATCCTCGCGGCGGTGCTGGTGGCCTGGGCGCTGAAGCGCACCGCGCTCAAGGGCGGGAAGCCGCTCTACGTGATGGAGCTGCCGCCGTACCGCATGCCCTCCTTCCGCTCGATCCTCGTGACGGTGCGGGACCGCTGCGTCCTCTTCCTGCAGAAGGCGGGGACGGTGATCCTCTCCGTGTCCGTCGTGCTGTGGTTCCTGGCGTCCTATCCGAAGGGCGGCGAGGAGGTCCGCGCGCTGGAGAACCGTCTGGCCGCGGCGGAGGTCGCCGGCGACCAGGCCGCCGCGGCGGAGCTGCGCAACGACATCGCCGGGGCGACGCTCCGCGGGTCCTTCGCCGGCCGCGCCGGACGGTTCCTGGAGCCGGTCATCGAGCCGCTCGGGTTCGACTGGAAGATCGGGATTGCCCTCATCACCTCGTTCGCCGCCCGCGAGGTCATGGTGGCGACGATGGCGACGGTGTTCAACCTGGGTGACGACGAGGACGGGTTCCTCCCCCTGCGCGAGAAGATGCGCAGCGCGCACGACCCGGTGACGGGGGAGAAGCTGTACACGCCGCTCATGGCGGTGAGCCTCATGGTGTTCTTCGTGCTGGCTTGCCAGTGCATGTCCACGGTGGCGGTTGTCCGGCGGGAGACGAACGGCTGGACCTGGCCCATCGTGATGGTGGTGATCATGAACTCGCTGGCCTACGGGGCGTCGCTGCTCGTCTATCAGGGTGGGCGGGCGCTGGGTCTCGGTTAGGGCCACGACGCTCGGCCATCGTTCACATCTCTTTCGAGATGGAACACTAGGAGGGGCGATGGGATCGACCTGGCAGCACGTGCTGGTCGCCGCGGCGGCGGTGCTCGCCGCGGGCTGGCTCGTCCGCAGCCGCCTCCGCGAGCGCAAGTCTTGCGCGGATTGCGCGCTCGTGGAGGCGATGAGCCGCGCTCCGTCCAACCCGCCGAAAGCGGACTCCTCAGGGAGCCTCGAAGAGCGCGCGCGGTAGGCTGTCCGGCGCTCCGATCTCCCAGTCGTCGGCTTCGCCGTGATTCGTGGCGAGGAGGATCCCACCGAAGCGCTTCCAGCCGGCCCACGGCAGGATGAAGCGAGGCTCGGCTTCGCCGGCCGTCGGATAGAAGGCCCACTGCTCGACGAGCCCGGTGTCGTCCGCCACCCAGATCTCGTAACGGTTCTCCGGCGTGAGACCCACACCGTCATCGAAAGTCAGCTCGAGCAGCTGTCCCGGGCGGCCGTCGGTGAGACTCGCGTTCCCCAGGTGGCGAAGGCGTGCGCCGGGGTCGAGCAGCTTGTACGGCATGGTCAACCAGTAGGAGTCGTTCACCCACCAGGCGTGGCCCAGCTCGAGCGCCTCCTGCCGCGCGGCGAGGTCGACGATCTCCGCCCCGGACTCGAAGGCGCGCCCCTCCCGCGTGCGGACGTTCATCAGCACGAGCCGGCTCCCCGACTCGATGCGGACGTCGCCGCTCCAGCGGTCCCAGTGATGCTGGCGCTTCCCGAAGAAGCGCCACGTCAGGAAGCGGGTCCGCTCCCAGGCCTCCTCGCCGCCCATCCTCTCCAGCACGGACCGGGCGAGCTCGACCGCCTTCGGGTCGGACGCGGGCGCGGCATCCGGCGGCGTCTCTCCGCGAGCCGCCACGGCACCGGCCAGGACGAGTGCGGCGGCGATGCGAAGCACGGGCTTCACCTCCGCCCACCGGCGTCGGAGACGAACGTCTCCATGAGGGCGCGCAGGCTCCTCGCCTTCTCCGCGGTGCGGATGGCGTCCTTCACGCGGCGCCTGGCGGCCGCCGAGAGCACGCCGTCCGTCAGCGCGTCGAACTTGTTCTCCATCTGCTCCGGTGACATCGGATTCCGCGGATCGCCCATGGGGTAGTCCATGCGGTCCGAATGCTCCTGGCCGTCCTTCGTCCGGATGGTCACCCGGCACGGCTGCAGCCGGGGGAAGAGCGACTCGAACTCGGGCTCCTGCACGACGCGGATCTTGTTCATCAGGGGGCGAAGCGCGGGATCGAGGATCCGCTCCTGCTTGAACTGCTTCGTCGTCACCATTCCGTCGGCGACGGCCACCGCGATGCAGTAGGGAAGCGAGTGATCCGCCGTCTCCTTGGTCCGCGGATCGTACTTGCTCGGATCGGACAGGATCTCTGCGGCCCGACGGATCGTCTGGATCCGGATCTCCTCGACGTTTCCGGCGTTCAGCTGGTGGCGCTCCCGCAGCGCGAGCACGACGGTGAGCGGCGTGTGGATCAGTGCCTCCACCGGCGCCCCCTTCATCGAGCACGACAGAATCCGCCAGGAGTCGCCGAGCCCCTCGGTCACGATCTCCCACTTCCACTCCTCGGAGATGCAGTGGCCGAGCCCCTCGCGACCCTCGAAGATGGGCTCGGGGCCCTCGTATCCTTTGCCGGCCAGCAGGGCGCCTTCCACGCCGGAGCGCGTGGCCATCGGATCCACCGTGTTCTTCATGTTGGTGAGCTTGCCGGCGGTGACCGAGCCGAACGTCGCCGAGTGCGACGCGGAGATGCCCACCGCACGGATCGTGCGCTCCACGTCCAGCCCGAGCATCTTCGCCGCCACGAAGGGGGAGGCGAAGGCGGTCAGCGTGGCGTGGTGCCAGCCGACCTCGCGGATCCCCGGAAAGGCCGCCTCGCACAGGCGCATCTCGATCTCGTGCCCGAGCACGATCCCGAGGATGAGATCCCGCCCGGCCCTGCCGGCCAGCTCGCCCAGCGCCATGGCCGCGGGCATGATGTCCGAGGGGTGGCTGGGATCCTGCTTCCAGTAGATGTCGTTGAAGTCCAGCGCCCGGATCATGAGGGAGTTCAGGAACGACGCGTCGATCGCGGAGACCTTGTCCCCGAAACCGATGAGCGTCGCCTGCGGGTTCCCGCCGGACTCGCGGACCAGCTCCGTGGCGATGCGCACGTCGTCGCTGCCGAAGCCGCCGAACGCGCAGCCGACGGAATCGAAGAGGAAGCTCTTGGCGCATTCGACCACCTCGGGGGGGAGGTCGTCGTAGGACAGCTTCACCGACCATTCGGCCAGACGGCGGCTCACGGAGCTCACGGATTCCTCCAGGAACGTCGGGTCGACGTCAGATCACGGCGCCGGGCGGCACCGCGTAGTTCTTCGGGATGATGACGACCCCGTCCCGCACCACGTAGAAGGGCTCGTCCTCGTTCGTGCCGGCCGGCTTCGGAGTGATGCGCACGCCGTCGCCGATGCGGGCGTTCTTGTCGATGATGGCGCCGTCGATGTCGCAGCCGCGGCCGATGCCCAGCGGCGGCTCTCCCGGCTGCCTGGCGAGGTCTCCCTCGTATCCGTCCGCGCCCATCATCACCGTGCGGCGCACGCGCGCCTCGGGGCTGATCACGGAGCGCACTCCGATGATGGACTCGGTGATCTCGCGGCCGAGGATGTAGCAGCCGTCGGCGACGAGGGCGTGACTCACCTCGCAGGTCTCGATACGGCTCGCCCCGAGGAACCGGGGCTCGGTGTAGGTCGGCGCGCCGTGCATGTGGAACACGAACGGAGGATCCGGACGGGTCAGCGCGAGGCTGGCCTCGTAGTACGCGCGAAGGGTCCCGATGTCCTCCCAGTAGCCGCGGAACAGGAACGAGCGCACGTCGGAGGTGCGCACCGCGGCGGGCATCAGGTCCTTGCCGAAGTCGGTGTGCTCGGTGTTCTCCAGGTACCGGCAGAGCGCGTCGAAGCGGAAGACGTAGATGCCCATCGAGGCGGCATACCGAGGTCCTCGCTCCTCCGCCTCCTGCAGGTTCTGGGGCAGCTCGAACCCGAGGAGCTCCCCGGGGTGCTGCGGCTTCTCCAGGAAGGCGCGGACCCGGCGCTCGCTGTCCATCTGCAGGATGCCGAGCCCGGCGGTGCGTTCCGCAGGCACCGGCTTCGCCGCGATCGTGACCGTGGCCCCGGCGTCGCGGTGCTGGCGGATCATCGGCCCGAAGTCCATGCGGTAGAGCTGGTCGCCGGAGAGGATCAGCACGTCGCGGGGGACGAACGGCTTGATGTGCACGAGGGACCGTCGCACGGCGTCCGCCGTTCCCTGGAACCAGTCGGCGCTGCCGGTGGTCTGCTCCGCGGCGAGGATGCGCACGAACCCGCCGGAGAAGAGATCGAAGCGGTACGTTCGCTGGATGTGCGTGTTCAGCGACGCCGAGTTGAACTGCGTGATCACGAAGATCTTGCGGATCCGCGAGTTCAGGCTGTTGGAGATGGGGATGTCGACGAGCCGGAACTTGCCGCCCACCGGGACGGCCGGCTTGGAACGGTAGCGCGTCAGCGGGTCGAGCCGGGCTCCACGACCGCCGCCCAGGACCAGACACATGACGTCGTTCCGGCGCATGGCGGCATCGTAGCAGTCCGGCCTGTGACCCGCCACGGAAGTCGGGCGGTGGCGTGGTTCGACTGCACTACCGAAGTCGGGTCAGGCCAGCCCCTCGAGGAGGTCCGTCTCCTTCGCGGCCCCGTGAGGGTGCGAGGGGAACAGGCGCACGAAGTACTCTTCGCGGAAGGCGCCGGCCTCGTGCAGCTGCCGGAACGGCGGGCCGTCTCCCTGGGACGCGTGCGCCTCGACCGCCTCCCACTTCACGCCGGCGGTGGCGGCGGTGTCGATGATCGTGGTGATTTCCGCCGGCGGCGCGGCGTACAAGCGCCTCGGCCATTCCTTCCAATACGGTGCCGCGCGGTTGGGGACCCACGCGTAGAGCCGCGCCGGCCGGTGCGGCTCCGGGGTCGCCGCACCGTCGCGATACCAGTCCGAGTCCCCGCTCCCGAGGACCGCCCCGATCGTGGCGAGGGTGAGCGCGCGATGATCGGGGTGATAGGAGATCCCCGAGGGGTGGAAGGTGATCACCACGTCGGGCCGCACCCGCCGAAGCCACCCGACGACGGCTTCCTCCATCTCGAGCACGTCGCGCTCGCGGAGCCTGCCGTCCTCCCAGCCCAGGAAACCGAGGTGCTCTGCCCCGAGGATCGCCGTGGCGCGGCGCGTCTCCTCCCGGCGGATGCGTCGCAGCTCGGCGCGCCCGGCCTCGTCGGGCGGGCGCTCCCGGAACAGGCGGCCCGCGCCGCCCTCGGTCGCGGTCACCACCGCCACGCGATGACCGAGCCGCGCGTACTTGGCGAGCGTCGCTCCCGGACCCATGGACTCGTCGTCGGGGTGCGCGAACACCCCGAGGATCGTGCGCAACGTCAACGCGGCTCCGCCGCCTCCCGATGGAACGAGTCCGCGAAGTCCACGTCCTCGGGGCTCCCGATGAACAGCGGCACGCGCTGGTGCAGCGTCTGCGGCGCGATCTGCAGGATCCGCCGGGTTCCGTCGCTGGCCTTGCCGCCAGCGCTCTCCGCGATCATCGCCATGGGCGCCGCCTCGTACAGGAGCCGGAGCTTGCCCTTCGGGTTCTTCGGGTCCTTGTGGTCGAGGGGGTAGGCGAAGATCCCGCCCTTGAAGAGCGTTCGGTGGAAGTCCGCCACGAGGGACCCGATGTAGCGGAGCGAGTGCGGCTTGCCCGAAGGATTCCGATCGGTCTTGAGTTCGCGCACCCAGTTCTGCGTGCCGCTCGCCCAGTAGGGGTAATTGCCCTCGTTCACACTGTAGATCGCGCCGCGCGACGGCATGCGGATGTCGTGGTGGGAGAGGAGAAACTCGCCGACCGACGGGTCCAGAGTGAAACCGTGCACGCCGCGGCCGACGGTGTAGACCAGCATGGTGCTCGACCCGTAGATGACGTAGCCGGCGGCCAGCTGATTCGTTCCCGGCTGGAGCACGTCCTCCTGCGTTCCCTGCGAGCCCGCCGACACTCTCTTGTGGATGGACCAGATGGTGCCGATCGAGACGTTCACGTCGATGTTCGACGAGCCGTCCAGCGGGTCGAGCGCGACGGCGTACTTGCCGGGACGGTGTTCCGACTCGCCGTTCGTGTGGATGAGATCCTCGTTCTCCTCCGAGGCGATCACAGAGATGTACGAGTCCCGGGAGAGCGAATCGATGAACTGGTGATTCGCGTACTCGTCGAGCTTCTGGACTTCTTCGCCCTGCACGTTGGTCGCGCCGGCGGAACCGAGGATCTCCTTGAGCAGGCCGGCCTTGTTCACCTCGCGGCTCACGATCTTCGCCGCGAGGACGATGCGCGTCAGGATCTCGGAGAATTCGCCCGTGGCGCGCGGGTACTGCCGCTGCTCGCCGAAGATGAACTGGTTGCAGGTCATCCCGGGGCGGATGGACATCGGCGGAACTCCGGAGGCTCGGCGGCAGGATCACGCGCCGACGATCGATCCTAGCGCCTCCCGGCGGCTGGGGCCAGTCCTACACCCGGTCGGCGCTCGGGCACAGGTCGCGGACCGCACAGCCCGGACAGTAGGGTTTCCGCGCCTTGCAGGTGCGGCGGCCGTGCAGGATCAGCAGGTGCGAGGCCAGCGTCCACCAGCGCTTGGGAAAGAGCCCGGCCAGGTCGGTCTCGATCTTGACCGGGTCGGTCTCCCGCGTGAACCCGAGGCGCGCCGAGAGCCGCTTCACGTGCGTGTCGACGACGACACCCGGAATCCCGAACGCGTTCCCGAGCACCACGTTCGCGGTCTTCCGCCCGACGCCGCGCAGCTCGATGAGCTCGTCCATCGTCCGGGGAACCTCGCCCCCGTACCTGGCCACGATGTCCTGGCTCATCTCCGCCAGGGCGCGCGCCTTCATGCGGAAGAATCCGGTGCTCTTCACGTCCTGCTCGAGCTCGGCGAGCTTCGCGTGGGCGAAGGCGCGCACGTCCGGGTACTTGCGGAAGAGATCCTTCGTCACCAGGTTGACGCGCGCGTCGGTGCACTGCGCCGAGAGGATCGTGGCCACGAGGAGCTGGTGCGGGGTCTCGTGCTCGAGCGCGCACTTCGCGTCGGGGAACTCGCGGCGAAGACGCTTCAGGACGGCGAGCGCGGTGTCGGGGTCGGCGCGTTTCGTGCGGCGGGTCACGTCGGGGACGTGACTACTTCGGCTTCGGAAGGAACTCGTCGAAGCGCGCCTTGACCAGCCCCCACGTCGAGGAGACCGTTCCCGGGACGTCGAGACTCGTGGAGACGCGCACCACTCCGGACATCCCGTCGAACTCGTGCGGTGGACTGAAGAACTCGTAGTCCCCGGTCTCGCCGAACGTGCGTTCGAAGAACTCGTTCGCGTGCAGCGTTCCGGAGATCCAGAGCGCGCCCGCCATCGGGTCGGCGCTCCCCGTGCCGCTGGTGACCGCATGGTCCAGGCCGAAAGGATCGACGTTCACCCAGCGCACCGTGTCTCCCGGACGGACCGAGATCTCGGCGGGGACGAAGCGCGGCTCGAAGTTCACCGTGGTCATCTGCACGACGTGCAGGTCGCCGGCGGCAACCGGGCCGGCCGCCACGGTGAGAGCGAAGAGGAGAGCGTGCGCGAAGCGGGGCGAAGCCATTCGGGCCCTCCAGACGACGCTCCGACTTTATCAAAGGTCCCCGGGTGGGTCCAGCCCCAGCACCTCCCGGGCGCGGGAACTCTCCAGGCTGGGCACGACCCAGTGAGCGCCCTCCGCCGCCAGCGTCGCCTCCGAGGCGTTCCCGGTCGCCACCGCGAGACACTCTGCGCCGGCCGCCAGGGCGCAGCGCACGTCGTGCACGGTGTCCCCGACCAGGAGGACCGGCGCGTCCGCGCCGGCGGCCCGCCTGCCCCGCTCGACGGCGAGCCGGGTGAGCTCGACCCGGCTCTCCGAGTCGGAGCCGAAGCCCCCGAAGGCGAAGTAGCCATGCAGGCCGCCGCGCTGGAGCTTCGCCCTGGCTGCCGGCTCGAAGTTGCCGGTGGCCAGCCCGAGCGCCACGTCCTCCCTCCGCGCGAGGCCCTCGACCGCCTCGCGGGCGCCGGGCAGGACGCGGAACCGCGATCCGGTGCCGGCCAGCACCTCGGGCAGCGCTTCCATGTAAAGGCCGGTGAGGTCGGTCATCTCGTCGTCGGCCAGGTCCCGGGCCAGGCGAGACCTGGCGATTCCCCGGAGGATCGCGGGATCGGTCAAGCCGTGCACCTCGATCCCCGAGGCCGCGTCCCGCAGGCCGTAGCGCGAGCGGAAGGCGCGGCTCAGAGCTTCGAGTCCGGCGCCGCCCGAGAGCAGCAGCGTGCCGTCGATGTCGAAGAGGATGATGCGCACTCGCGGGACGATGCCAGCGCGGCGCCGGCCCGGTCAACGCCGCGCGGCGGGGAATCGCTTGACACTACTTCCCGCGGTGGGCAGGCTACCCCGGCTGGAAACGCCCGACGCGGCCGCCCGCGTCTCCGGAGGGCAAGGCGTCGATGCTGAACCTCGCGAGCGGTGGCCTCGTCCGGTGCGCGTGGTTCCCCCCGGTGATGCTCGCCTGCGTCGGGGCGGTCGCCGCGCAGACCGAGACCCCCGTCGTTCCCCCTCCGGCCCCGCCCGACCGGGTCGTGGTCACCGACGTTCCCAACGACGGGGGAACCGCGCTCCAGATCTCCTGGGAGCCCTCCCCGGACGCCGGGCGCCCCGGAGTCATGGAGGGGTACCGGATCCTCCGCGCCGGCGCGGGGGGTGACCTCGCCGAGGTCGGCTCGACGGCTCCCGCTGCCACCACGTTCCGCGACACCAGCCTCGATGCCGGAACCTTCGTGTACCGCGTCGTGGCGTTCGGACCCGGCGGGGACGGGGAATCGGCCGAGTCGGCCGCGGCGAGCCCTCGCGCGAACTGGTTCAACCGATCGCGCGGCAACATCCTCGTCGTCATGCTCCTCGTGTGCACCGCCATCATCGTATACATCGAACGCGCCCGCGCAGGGCAGAAGATGTACATCCGCAAGATCGCCGGCATGGATGCGGTCACCGAGGCGGTGGGTCGTGCGACGGAGATGGGCGCTCCGGTCCTCTACATCTCGGGCATCCAGGACATGGACGACGTGCAGACCGTCGCGGGGATCACCATCCTCGGTTCCATCTCCCGCATGATCGCCGAGTACGAGACGACTCTGCTGATGCCCACCAGCCGGTCGCTGGTGATGAGCACCGCGCGCGAGACCGTCAAGGAAGCCTACCTGTCCGCCGGCCGGCCCGACGCCTACCGCGACGACAGCATCTACTACGTCACCGACGAGCAGTTCGGCTTCGTGGCGCACGTGGACGGACTGATGCTGCGCAAGAGGCCGGCGGCGTGCTTCTACCTGGGCGCGTTCTTCGCCGAGTCGCTCATCCTGGCCGAGACGGGCAACTCCATCGGCGCCATCCAGGTCGCCGGGACCGCCCAGCCGACCCAGCTTCCCTTCTTCGTGGCGGCGTGCGACTACACCCTGATCGGCGAGGAGCTGTTCGCGGCCAGCGCGTACCTCTCGCAGGACGAGAAGATGCTGGGCTCGCTCAAGGGGCAGGACTTCGGCAAGCTCATTGCGATGGTGTTCATCGCGGTGGGCGCCGTCTTCGCCACCCTGGGTTCGGTCACTGATGCGGCTCCGATCGCGTGGGTGAACGAGCATCTCTACGAGCTCTGGTCGGGAACGAGCGAATGACGGAGGAGCAGCGTTGAAGCGCACCGTTCCCCTCTTCATCACCGGCATCGTCGGGACGCTCCTCATCATCTCGTACTTCGTGCCGCACCCTCCGTTCGACGAGGTGGAGCGGAAGATCCCCGACTTCTTCAACATCATCGCCGCGTTCGCCTTCATTCTCGGCGGGGGAAACCTCCTGCGCATCCACCTGACCAGGATCACCTCGCGCGGACACGAGTGGACCTACTCGCTGGTGACGGTGACCGGCTTCGTGGTGATGCTGCTCGCCGGGCTCCTCAAGATCACCGGCGTGAACGGAGCGTCGGTCGGAATGGAAGGTTCGGTCGACCTCGCCGACTCGCGCCTGGTTTACGACTGGCTGTACAAGGCGATCTTCGTGCCCTGCCAGGCGACCATGTTCTCGCTGCTCGCCTTCTTCGTGGCGTCGGCGAGCTACCGCGCGTTCCGGGCGAAGACTCCCGAAGCCACGTTGCTGCTCATCGCCGCATTCGTGGTCCTGGTGAGGGCCACCCCGGTCGCGAACCTGACCGCGTGGATACCGGCACCCTTCAGCGACTACTTCCACATTCCCAACCTCTCGGCGTGGATCATGTCCGTGCCGAACCTGGCCGGCCAGCGCACGATCCAGATCGGCATCGCGCTCGGGATCGTCTCCAACTCCTTGCGGCTGATCCTCGGCGTCGAGCGGTCGCATCTCGGCGGGAGCGACTGACGTGGAGAACTTCTTCCGGGCGCTCGGAGCGCTCGACCGCCGCTGGATCTTCCTCTTCGTGGCCGTGGCGGTGACCGTCCCGCTGCTCTTCGAGCGGCCCGCCCCGGTGCCCCCGAGCCCCATCGTGCGGGACCTGTTCGACGCGGTGGACGCCCTCCCCGCGGGATCGCGGGTGCTGCTCTCGCTCGACTACGGGCCGAGCACCGTTCCGGAGAACGATCCGATGGCGCACGCCGTCGCGCGGCACTGCCTCTCCCGCGACGTCGACCTGTACCTCATGACGATCTGGGCGACGGGACCGCCGCTGGTGGTCCATCTCCTGGACACGGTCATCGCCCGGGACTTCTCCGACAAGGTCTACGGCGAGGACTACGTGAACCTGGGGTACAAGGTCGGCAACCAGGGCGTCATCCAGGCGCTGACCAGCGACTTCCAGGGGCAGTTCACCACCGACGCCGGCTGGGGCGAAGGGCATCCTTCGCGGCCGGTGAGCGAGATCCCGATGATGAAGCCGATCCGCACCGTCGCGGACATGGATCTCGTCGTGGCGATCGGGTCGGGCAGGCCCGGCGTCAAGGAGTGGGTGCAGTTCGCCGGAGATCCGACCGGAGTGAAGGTGGGCGGGGGAGTCACCGCCGTCGAGGCTCCGCTGCTCTATCCCTACTACCCGAGGCAGCTGCAGGGGTTGATGGGCGGGCTGCTCGGCGCGGCGGAATACGAGGCGCTGCTCGTCGACAACTACCCGCACTTCGAGGAAGCGGCGCAGACGGCGCTCATCCGCATGTTCCCGCAGACGGTCGCGCACCTGGTGATCGTGTCCTTCGTCGTCCTCGGGAACATCTCCTACTTCGTTCTCCGGCGCGCGGAGCGGAAACGATGAGCTTCCTCTCTCCGGACGTGCAGGTGACGATGGGGGCGTTCCTCACGCTCATGATCTTCAGCTTCCTGTACAAGGACAACCCCGCCTACAAGTTCGCCGAGCACCTCTTCGTCGGGGTTTCCGCCGCATACTGGATGGTGCAGGGCTTCTGGCAGCAGATCGTGCCGAACCTCTTCGCCAAGCTCTTCCCGCGCCAGTTCGAGGGCGTGGTCGAGGCGGGGCAGCAGCCCGAGTACATCTACGTGATCCCCCTGCTGCTCGGGATCATCCTGCTGCTGCGGCTGGTGGCCCCGATCGCGTGGATCTCCCGCTGGGCCATGGCCTTCATCATCGGGTACACCGCGGGGTCGAACCTCACGCGATTCCTCGTCTCGGACTTCCTGATCCAAGTCCAGAAGACGCTGGAGCTGCCTCTCGTGAATCTGCAGGCCGGCGGCTGGCTGCAGGCGATCATGTACTCCCTCTCCAACGTGGTGCTGGTCGCCGGAACCATCTGCGGGCTGGTGTACTTCTACTTCTCGAAGGAACACACCGGCGCGTTCGGACGTGCGTCACGCGTCGGGATCTGGGTCCTGATGGTGGCCTTCGGCGCGAGCTTCGGCTACACGGTGATGGCGCGCATCTCGCTGCTGATCGGGCGGATCGAGTTCCTGCGCGGCTGGGTGACCGGGCTCTTCTCCTGACCCCTACGGTTCCGTTCATGTCCAAGGTCCGGCGGACGTTGCCCGCCCTCGCGTGGCTCGTCTTCGCGCTCCCGCACCCGTGTGCGGCCGACGAGCCGACGGTCGAGTGGCGGCCCTGGGGAGGAGCCGCCTTCAAGGAAGCCGGGGAACGCGGCCTGCCCGTGTTCCTGCTGCTCACCGCGCCCTGGAACAGGGATCACTTCGTGCTCGTCGAGCGGCTCTTCGCCGATGAACGCGTGGCGGCCGCCCTCGCGCAGCAGGCGGTTCCGGTGCGCGCGGACGCGTCCCTGCACCCCGAGCTGCGTTCGCTCTATTCGATCAGCAGCGGGCTCCTTCCGTCGTTCCACTTCCTGGACGCGAAGGGCGAGGTGCTCGCTTCCCTTCCGCCGCTGGAGCGGGACGAGCTGCTCCACTTCCTGGGGCAGATGGCGGACTCGCCGCCGCGGCTCGCACCAGGGAAGCCGGAGGCGGGGGAGACCTGGGAGATGAACCCGCGCAAGCTCGCCAACCGCATCGCGCGGAACCTCCTCGACGGATTCGACGCGGGCGCGCGGGATCCCGGCGAGCGACACCGGGACCTCGATCCGTCCGCGATCGCCTTCCTCGTGGAGTACACCGGCGCGTACGCGCAGCGGCGCGAGATGCTGCCGGAGCTGGACCACGAGATCCGCGCGCTGCTGGCCGGCCCCTACCACGACCGCGTGGACGGCGGCTTTCACCGGGCGCTCGCCGACCCGCTCGCCGGCGTGGTGCACCACGAGAAGCTGCTCCGTCCCAACGCGGAACTCGGCGCGGCGCTCGCGTCGCGGTACCGCATGTCCGGGACCGAGGAGCTGGGCGCGGCCGCGGCGGGAACACTGGCGATGCTGAACGCCGCCCTGACGCCGGGCGAGCCGGGGCTGTGCTCCGGATCCCTGGGCGCGGACGTGTACGGCGCTGCGGGCGAGGTGAGCGTGCACGGCGCGAGGTACTACTCGATGAACGAGCCCACGCGCCGGCAGCACCCGCGCCCGCCGGCGTCGGCCGACGTCCCGGTCGGCGCGAACTTCGTCGCGCAGGAGTCCCTGCTCATGTACCTGCGCGTGTTCCGCAGCGCGGAGATCGCCGCGGCGATGAGGCGGGGAGGGGAGGCGCTCCTGGCGAGGGGCTTCGAAGCGGACGGGGCCGCGCGACGCGCGCTCGATCTCGCCGGCGCAGGCAACCTCCGCGATCAAGCCGACGCCGGCTCAGGACTCCTCGCCTATCACGCCGTGACCGGAGATCCTCGGGCGCTGGCGGCGGCGGGGGGAATCGCGCGGGAGCTGAAGCGCCATTTCTGGGACGGGGAACGCCGCGCGTTCCGCAGCGTGTCGCGCGCGTCGGACCTGCCGGAGCGCATCCGCGACGCTCCGCCGGATCCTGCCTGGAACGGCATCGCGCTCCGCTTCCTCGTCGAGTGGGCGGCGGTCGGCGGAGAGGAGCCCGCGCGCGATGTGGCCCGCGCTTCCCTGGACGCCTGGGCGGGCCGCATGCCCGTCGAACCGCGCGGCACCGGCGAGCTCGGTCGCGCCGCGCTTCGCGCCGAACGCCCGCTTCCCGTGCTGGTTCTCGTGGCCGATCCGGCGTCGCCGGAGGGCGAAACCCTCCGCGACCTCGCGCTTCGCCTCTTCGACCCGCTGCTCCTGGTTCGCTGGATCGACCCGGCGACGCCCGGCGACGCCCGCGCGTTCGGTCTGGATCCTTCGGAGGAGCCCGCCGCGTACCTCGTGTGGGACGGGCCTTCCGGTCCGATCCGTGACGGCGACGCGCTCCGCGAAGTGTTCGACCGGGTGCGGCGGCGCCTCCGGCGCTGACCATCGCGGGTGCCGACCGCCGATCATCAAGGACGGCGCCTCCGTTGCCGAGGAACCACTCGGCCCTTCCACGGTTGAAGGGCTCACCTTAGGATGCGGTGATCATGTCTCGTACTCTCTCCTGCGTCGTCTTCGCCTGGGCCGTGGCCGCCCCGCTGCTGTGCTCGGGCGGCGTCCTCCAGCACGCTTGTCCGGAAGAGACGCCGTCCACGTGCGGCCACGAGGAAGACTGCGAGGCCGATCCGTGCCTGGACGCCAGCGCCCCCGGCGGCGCTTCCGGCGCGCGCGCGCCGATCGTGCTCGCCCTCGCCGGCGGGTCCTTCCCGGTCTCGCCGCTTCCCCCCGCACCGTCGGTGAGTCCCGCCGGATACGCGGGCGGCGCTCCCCCTCCCGAATCGTTCCGCTCCGGCACGCGCCCGCTCCTCCTCTGATCGCCTGAGCGCGTGCTGATCCGGCACGCGACCTGACTCCACCGAAACCGCGCTTCGCCGGACGGTCGAACGCCGACTCCGGCCGGAGGCGCCGACTCTGCTCGAGCTTTCCCGGGAGGCCTGTCGTGGGCGAACGTACACTTCCTGCAACTCCTGGCCACGGAGTGCGGCGATGAGCCGCGCGGCCGTCGCCGTCGCCGTGGTGATCCTCGCGCCGGCAGCCGGTGCCCGCGCGCAGGACGCGAACGCACCGGCAGAGCCCACCGCCGCGTTGAGCCTCGCCGACGCGGTCGCGTTGGCCGTCGCCTACAGCCCGGAGCTGCGGGCGTACGCCTCGGAGATCCGAGCCGCGGACGCGCGCGCGCTGCAGGCCGGAGCGCGTCCGAACCCCGAGCTGTCGCTCTCGGTCGAAAACATCTCCGGGACGCTACCGGGGAGCGCGGCCGCGGAGGTCACGCTGTCCCTCGGACAGCTGCTCGAGCTCGGAGGGGATCGCGGAGCCCGCGTCGGGGCGGCGGCGGCAGAGAGATCGGTCGCGGAACGGGATCTCGAGGCGCGACGAGCGGCCGTCCTCGCCGAGGTCGTCGTGCGCTACCTGACGGCGCTCGCGGCGGACGAGCTCGCCGCGCTCGCGGCCGAGGCGCGAGAGACCGCCGAGGAGATCGCGGAATCGGTCGGGAACCGTGTGCGGGCCGGCGCGTCGTCCCGGGCCGAGCTGACCCGCGCGGAGGTGGAGGTCGCCCGCGCCCGGCTCGAGAAGAGCCTCGCCGAGCAGGACCAAGCGATGTCGCGCGCTCTCCTCGCCAGCTGCTGGGGCGAGTCGTCGGCGCGCTTCCCCGCGCTGAGCGGCGCTCTCGATCGTTCGATGGCGGTCCCGGAGCTCGAGTCCCTCCTCGAACGCGCAGAGGCCAGCCCCGAGGTTACGCGCTGGGATCTCGAGGTCCTGGCCGGCCGGCAGCGTCTCGGCGTGGCGCGCGCGGCGCGCGTCCCCGACCTGGAGATCGGTGGTGGCGTGCGGCGGCTCGCCGAGTCCGACGACTACACGCTCGTGGCCGGACTCACCGCGCCGCTTCCGCTCTTCGACCGCAACCGGGGAGGCATCCGGGAGGCGGAGGCTTCCGTGGAGCGGGCCGGAGCGAGCCGCGAACAGGCCCGTGCCGCGCGTCGCCTCGAGATCATCGGGGCGCACGGACGCATCACGCGGAGCCGGCTGGAGCTCGCCGCCCTTCGCGAGGCCGTGCTCCCCGGCGCCGAGCGCGCCCTCGACGAGATCGAGGGCGGCTACCGAGAGGGGCGATTCGGCTCGCTCGATCTGCTCGACGCCCGCAGGACATTGACCGCGGTCCGCCGCGACGAGATCGAGACCTTGCTGGACCTCCACCTGACCGCCACAGAGATCGAGCGGCTCGTCGGCGGACCCTTGATCCCCGCCGGCCGACCGGAGCGAGGAAGCCCCTGATGCGATCGATGACGAGAGTGTCCCCCTACCCGTTCCTGGCGGCGCTGCTGCTCCTCGGCGGCTGCACGGACCGGAGCGCGGACGAGCCGGAGCACGGACACGGAGGCCACGATCACGAGGAGCACGGCGAGGAAGCGCACGCTCACGCAGACGACGAGGACGGCCACGAGGCGGTCCGCCTGACGCCGGAGGCCATCCAGGCGTCGGGCATCGTGATGCAGGCGGCGGGCCCCCGCGACATCGAGATCACGCGGAGCCTTCCGGGAGAGGTCGTCGCCAATTCCGACCGCCTCGCGCACATCGTGCCGCGCTTTCCCGGCATCACCAAGCAGGTGCTCAAGGGGCTGGGGGACCAGGTCCGGGAAGGCGAGCCGCTCGCCGTCATCGAGAGCAACGAGAGCCTGTCGGCCTACGAGGTGAAGTCGCTCATCTCCGGCACGATCATCGAGAAGCACATTACGCTCGGCGAGTTCGTCCGCGATGACGCCGACATCTTCGTCGTGGCGGACCTCTCCACGGTGTGGATCAACGTCACGGTCTACGCGCGGGACATCGCCATCGTGCGTCCCGGCCTCGTCGCGCACGTGACCGCGGTCGGCGGCGCTCCCAGCGCGACCGGAACCATCGACTACGCCGGGCCGGTCCTCGGCGAGGCGACCCGCGCGGCCACGGCACGCCTCGTGCTGTCCAACCCCGAACGGGAGTGGCGGCCGGGCATGTTCGTCACCGCGCGTCTCGTCACCGACCGGGCTCGCGCCCGGGTGGTGGTGCACGACGGCGCGCTGCAACGCTTCGAGGGGCGGGACTGCGTGTTCATCCAGGAGGGCGGTGCGTTCGAACCGAGGCCGGTCCGCCTCGGGCTGAGCGACGGCGGTTGGACCGAGATCCTGGACGGCCTGGAGGCGGGCGAGCGCTACGTCGCGGAGGGGAGCTTCATCGTGAAGTCCGAGTTCCTGAAGTCCGAAGCGAGCCACGCTCACTAGGAGGCAAGATGGATCGGATTCTCGCCTTCTCCGTGCGGCAGCGCTGGCTGGTGCTGCTCGCGACGTTCGCCATGGCCGCTCTCGGAGCTTTCAACTTCGCCCGTCTCCCGATCGACGCGGTCCCGGACATCACCAACGTCCAGGTGCAGATCAACACCGCGGTGCAGGCTCTCTCGCCGGTCGAGATCGAGAAGCGCATCACCTTCCCGATCGAGTGGGCCATGGGAGGGATCCCCGGCGTGGAGCAGGTCCGCTCCCTCTCTCGATACGGGCTCTCGCAGGTGACGGTCATCTTCGAGGACGGGACCGACATCTACTTCGCGCGCCAGCTGGTGAACCAGAGGCTGCAGGAGGCGCGCGAGAGCCTGCCCATGGGGCTCGCGGAACCGATCATGGGACCCATTTCCACCGGGCTCGGCGAGATCTACATGTGGACGGTGGAGAGCGAGCCGGATGCCCGCAAGCCGGACGGAGAGCCGTACACGCTGAGCGACCTGCGCGCGATCCAGGACTGGATCGTCCGGCCCCAGGTGCGGACCGTGCCCGGCGTCACCGAGGTGAACTCCATCGGCGGACACGAGAAGCAGTACCACGTGACGCCCGATCCGGCGAAGCTCCTCGCCCACGGTCTGACCTTCCGCGACGTCTTCGAGGCCCTGGCGGCGAACAACGCGAACGCCGGCGGCGGCTACATCGAGCACTTCGACGAGCAGTACCTCGTCCGTGCGATCGGTCTGGTGCGGACGCTGGGCGACATCGAGAACATCGTCCTGGGATCGCGGGACGGAGCGCCGCTTCGGGTGCGTGACGTCGCCGCCGTGGGCGTCGGAAAGGAGCTGCGCACCGGCGCCGGAACGGACCGCGGCCGGGAGGCGGTCATCGGCACCGCCATCATGCTCCTGGGAGAGAACTCCCGCACTGTCTCCCGCCGCGTCGCGGAGAAGATGGAGGAGGTGAACCGCTCGCTGCCGGACGGGGTGCGCGTGCGCTCGCTGTACGACCGCACGTACCTCGTGGATGCCACGCTGCAAACCGTCCAGAGGAACCTGTCCGAGGGGGCGCTGTTCGTCGTGATCGTGCTGTTCCTGCTCCTGGGGAACCTGCGCGCCGCGCTCATCGTCACTCTGGCTATACCTCTGGCCATGCTCTTCGCCATCAGCGGGATGGTCCAGCGCGGCATCAGCGGAAACCTCATGAGCCTCGGGGCGATCGACTTCGGGATCATCGTCGACGGCGCTGTGGTGATGGTCGAGAACATCGTCCGTCGATTCGCCCACCGCCAGCGGGAGGCAGGCCGCCTGTTGACCCGGGAGGAGAGGCTGGAGGAGGCGTACGAGAGCGCCAGGGAAGTCGCGCGGCCGACGCTCTTCGGCGTGGCCATCATCATGATCGTCTACCTCCCGATCCTCACGCTCTCCGGCATCGAGGGGAAGATGTTCCGCCCGATGGCCGCGGTCGTGCTCCTGGCGCTGGGCGGCGCGCTGGTGCTGACCTTCACGTTCGTGCCCGCGGCGGTCGCCGTGCTGCTGCGCGGCCGTGTCGCGGAGGAGGAGAACATCGTGTTGCGCGCCGCGAAGCGGATCTACCGGCCCACGCTGGAGCACGCCATCCGCTTCCGCTGGCCGGTCGTGGCCGGCGCGGTCGGCTTCATGGCCCTGTGCGCCCTGCTCGCGTCCCGCCTGGGAAGCGAGTTCGTGCCCAAGCTCGGCGAAGGAGCCCTCGCCATCCAGCCGGCGCGGATTCCCTCGGTGAGCCTGACGCGCAGCGTCGCCATGCAGGGCCAGGTGGAGGACCTCTTGAGGAACGAGTTCCCCGACGAGGTTTCCGACGTCTTCGCGCGAACGGGAACGGCCGAGATCGCCACCGACCCCATGGGTCCGAACGTCTCTGACACGTACGTCATGCTGCACCCGCGCGAGCGATGGACGAAGGCGGACAGCCAGCAAGAGCTCGCCGAAGCGATGGAGGAGGCGCTGCAGAAGCTGGCCGGTCAGAACTTCGAGATCAGTCAGCCGATCGAGCTGCGCTTCAACGAGCTGATCGCCGGGGTGCGCAGCGACCTCGCCGTGAAGGTGTTCGGAGACGATCTGGAGCTCATGGAGGGTGCGGCGAACCGTATCGCCGTGGTGCTCTCCTCCATCCGCGGGTCCGCGGACGTGAAGGTGGAACAGGCCAGCGGGCTGCCGGTGCTCACGATCGACGTCGACCGCGAGACCATCGCCCGCTACGGGCTCAACGTCGCCGACGTCCAGCAGGTGATCGAGACCGCGGTCGGCGGGAGCACGGTCGGCGAAGTGTTCGACGGCGACCAGCGATTCGACCTGCTCGTCCGGCTCCCCGACGAGATCCGCCGCGACATCCACGCCCTGGATGATCTCGCCATTCCTCTGCCGCCGCAGGAGAGGACCGCGGGAGCGGCGGGTGGTGCGGCCCTCGCGCAGGAGGACGACCATCCCGCGTACGTCCCGCTGGGGACGCTGGCGGACATCCGCCTGGAGGAGGGGCCCAACCAGGTGAGCCGCGAGGACGGCAAGCGGCGTGTCGTGGTGCAGGCCAACGTGCGTGGCCGCGACCTCGGCTCCTTCGTGGCCGAGGCCCAGGAGCGGGTCGGCGCCGAGGTCGATCTTCCGGCGGGCTACTGGCTGCGCTGGGGCGGCCAGTACGACAACCTCATCGCCGCGAAGAACCGGCTCCTGTTCGTCGTCCCGGCCGCGCTGCTGCTCATCTTCGCGCTGCTGTTCGCCACGTTCGGCTCTGCCGGGCAGGCGCTGCTGGTCTTCACCGGCGTGCCTCTCGCTCTCACCGGTGGAGTCGTCGCGCTGTGGCTGCGCGCGCTGCCGCTGTCCATCTCCGCCGGGATCGGCTTCATCGCGCTGTCGGGAGTCGCCGTATTGAACGGGCTGGTGATGGTGACGTTCATCAATTCTCTCCGCGCCCGCGGGCTTCCGCTGGAAGCGGCGATCCGCGAGGGCTCGCTCACCCGGCTACGCCCCGTGCTCATGACCGCGCTCGTGGCCAGCCTTGGGTTCGTGCCGATGGCCGTGGCGCACGGCACGGGCGCGGACGTGCAGCGGCCCCTCGCCACGGTGGTGATCGGCGGCATCGTCTCGTCGACGCTGCTGACGCTCGTCGTGTTGCCGGCCCTGTACCGGATCTTCCACCCCGGCGAAGCTCGGCCATCGTGAGCGTTCCCGGCGATACGGAACGCTAGCCGTCCGCCGGAGCTGTGCGCGCGAGCTCCCGCGCGAAGACGTCCTCCAGCTCGGCCAGCCTCCGCTCGAAGTCGAACTCGACTTGCGCCTTCTCCCGGCCCGCCGCACCGTGACGCGCGCGCAGGTCCGGGTCGGCCAGGTAGCGCGCCACGGCCCGTTCCATCGCGGAGCCGTCGCCGGGAGGGAACAGCAGTCCGGTCCGCCCGTCGTCGACGAGCTCGGGCAGGCTGCTCGCGTCCGTCGCCACGACCGGCACGCCCGCGGCCATCGCCTCCGCGACCGCGTAACCGAAGCCCTCGACGCGCGCGGGATGCACGAGCACGTCCGCCGCGGCGAGGAGGTCGGGCACGTCGTCGCGGAAGCCGAGGATTCGCACCGCGGCGGATACGCCGAGCGCCGCGGCTCGCCCGCGCAGGCGCACTTCCTCCCGGCCGGCGCCGGCGAGCAGGATCACGAGACCGGGAAAGCTGGCGGACAACGCCGGCACGCGCTCGACGAGCAGCATCGCATCCTTGCGCCCGGTGAGCTCACCGACGACGAGGAGGACCGGCGCGGCCGCGGGAATGCCGAGCTTGCGCCGCGCTTCGGCCCGCGGGCGCAGGTTCTCGAAGCGCGTCAGGTCCACCCCGTTGGGAAGCACGTGCACGGTGCCGGCCGGCCGCCAGTCGATGCCGCGGCAGAGCGTCCCCGCCGTAGCGCGGGAGTTCACCAGGACGCCGGTGGCGACGCGGCGCCAGGTGAATCGGTAGAGCGCGCCGCCCTTGAGGGCGAACTCGCTGCCGCGGCGCGGCAGGATCACCGGAACTCCGGCGAGCTTCGCGGCGAGCCCGCCGACGCGCAGCACCCGGTCCATGTTGAGGCACATCACCTGGACCCGGCGGGCGCGGCAGTGCCGGTGCACGCGGGCGAAGGATACGACGTCGGCGTCGGCGAGGAACGGACAGCCCACCACCGGGATGCGGCTGGCGCGCGCACGGTGCGCGATCGCCGACCGATCCGGCGCGGCGAGCGTCACCTCGTGCCCGCGCCGCGCGAGACCGCGTGCCGAGCCGAGCATCCACTCCTCGCCGCCGCCCCAGGTGCGGATGCTCGTCGCGAAGAGGATGCGCATCGCCGCCTTTCTGCTCGTGCCCGCGTGTGCCGCGGGTATCATGGTCGCATGGCGCGGCCGCTCCTGCACGTCCTCACCGATCGCCTGCTGGCTCGCGGGATCCCGCCGGAGGATTTCGCGCGCGCCGCGGCCGCGGGGGGAGCGGACTTCGTGCAGCTCCGGGACAAAAGCGCGGCCGACTCCGAGCTGGTGATCGCCGCCGCCGCGATGCTCGCCGCAGTGCGCGCCGAGGGGACCCGCCTGGTCATCGACGACCGCCTGGACGTCGCTGTGCGCGCCCGGGCCGACGGATTGCACGTCGGTCCCGAGGATCTTCCGGTGATCGAGGCACGGCGCCTGTGGCGCGGAGTGCTCGGTGCCTCCTGCAGGACCGTGGCGATAGCGCGCGCCGCCGAGGAGGCCGGCGCCGACTATCTCGGCGTGGGGCCGGTGTTCGCCTCGACCTCCAAGCCGGGCCTGCCGCCCGCCATCGGGCTCGAGGCGCTGGCTGCCGTCGCCCGGGCCGTGCGCATTCCGGTCATCGGCATCGGTGGGATCGACGCCGGCAATGCGCCGAGCGTGATCCGCGCCGGCGCCGCGGGGGTGGCGGTCCTCTCCGCGGTCTCCGCCGGCAGGGACCCGGTGGCGGCCGTGCGGGAGCTGCGGGAAGCAATCGACTCGGTCTGACCCCCGCTGCTAGGATCCGCGCGTGCGCCCGTCACTCCGCGTTCTGCTGCTTGCGCCCGCCCTCGCGTCCTGTCAAGGCGCGGCCGGCGACCTCGGGGACGACGCCTCCGGTGAACCCGTGGACGGGGGCACGGTCGTGATCGGGGTCATCTCCGACGTCGACAACCTCCTGGACGTGACCTCCACGACGGCGGCGGCCCAGGAGATCATCGATCAGATGTTCCTCTCGCTCGTGGACGTTCGCGAGGACCTCCTGTCCTTCGACCCGGCGCTCGCCCGGAGCTGGGAGACCGGGGAGGACGGGAGGTCGGTGACGTTCCACCTCGCGCCGGAGGCCCGCTGGCACGACGGGCATCCGGTCACGGCGAGAGACGTCGCGTTCACCCACGAGCTGCATGTGGATCCCGCGGTCGGCTACGCGGCGCGCTCGTGGAAGGACTTCGTCACCGAAGTCGTCGTGGTGGACGACCACACCGTGACGTTCCGGTTCGACCGCGTTTATCCCTACCAGATCATGGATGCTTCGGTCGGCGCCGTCCTACCGGAGCACCTGCTCCGCGACGTGCCCCGGACGGACCTGGCCAGCAGCGCGTTCGCGCGGAACCCGGTCGGGAACGGCCCGTTCCGCTTCTCCCGGTGGGAGATGCAGCAGAGCATCGAGCTCGTGGCCCACGAGGGGTTCTTCCTGGGACGGCCGCATCTCGACCGGGTCGTGTTCCGCGTGGTGCCGGACAAGACGAGCCTGCTCACCCAGCTCGAGACCGGCGAGATCGACGTGATGGAGGACGTGCCCCCGCACGAGGTCGCCCGGCTGGAACAGCTGGGGGCCAAGCTGCGCGTCGAGCGCTTCCTCGGGCGTACCTACACGTACATCGGCTGGGACTCGACGAATCCGCTCTTCGCGTCCGCACGCGTGCGCCGCGCGCTGGGCATGGCCATCGACCGGCAGGGCATCATCGACGCGCTGTGCTACGGTCACGCGCGGCCCTGTCTCGGTCCGATCCATCCCATCCTGTGGGCGTATCACGACGGACTCGAGCCCGTGCCCTTCGATCCCGATGGAGCGCGCACCCTCCTCGCCGAGGAAGGCTGGAGCGACAGCGACGGCGACGGAGTCCTGGACCGGAACGGCGTTCCCTTCGAGTTCGAGCTGAAGACCAACCTCGGCAACCAGGTGCGCATGGACGCGAGCGTCATGATCCAGAGCCAGCTCGAGAGGATCGGCGTCCGCGTCTCGCCGCGCAGCTACGAGTGGACCGTGCTGTGGGACTCCGTCATCCGTCACTCCTACGGGACCGCGGTGCTGGTGGGCTGGAACGTCGGACTCAAGGTGGACCTCAAGTCGATGTTCCATTCCGAGTCGCGCTCGGAGAAGTACAACCACACCGGCTACGCGAATCCGCAGGTCGACGAGCTGATCGATCGGGCGCTCTCCGCCGAGACGCTCGAGGAGGCCGGCCCGATGTGGAAGCGGGTGCAGGAGCTGATCGTCCAGGACCAGCCGTACACGTTTCTCTTCATCCTGGACCGGATCTACGGAGTGAACGAGCGAGTGCGCGGAACGGTGCCGGACACCCGGGGTTACTATCGCAACCTCTCCGACTGGTGGATTCCGGCCTCCCGGCAGCGCTCGGGGGTCGGTACCTGACCGGCCGCCCTCCGCGCACGTACAGCCTGAACGGAGGAGTCATGTTCGTGTCGAAGCGAAGAACCTGGTTGCTCGCCGCGTCCCTGCTCGTCGCCGGTGCCGGCGAGGCGCCCGCCCAGGGCGACGCCGGCGACGACCTCGCGGCGCTCCGCTCCGAGATCGACGTCCTCGACGGGATGTTCCCGGCGTTCGCGTACTTCCCGTGGACCGAGGAGGAGGGCGAGGGTGCCGCGTTCCTCTACGGCGACACGAAGGGCGTCGTCCACCACTACGTTTCCGACGACGGGAGGCTGCGCGAGAAGTGGAAGAGCTTCCCGCTGGAGGGGACGGTGCGCAAACTCCTGGGCGAAGATCTCGACGGCGACGGCCAGCCGGAGATCATCGCCTACACCAGCGGGGCGCGCATCTACGTCTGGGACATCGAGAAGTACGAGCTCCTGTGGGAATCGGTGGAGCAGAAGTTCGAGGCCATCCAGGCGATGGTCGTGGACGACGTGGACCGGGATCCCGCGCAGGAGATCATCGTCTGCGCGGACAACAAGATCGTGTACTACGACGGCGTCGAGTTCTTCCGCGAGAAGGAAGGGCGGGACTTCGTGGACCCGGCGGAGATGCTGGTCGCGGACGTCGACGGGGACTTGACCCTGGAGATCGTCACCAACGACGGATACGTGCTGGACACCAACACGCTGACGATCGAGTGGGCCACGGAGGCGTTCGGCCACCCCATCTCCCTCTTCGATCTGGACAACGACGGCGTGCTGGACGTGGTGGGCGAAGTCAGCGGCGCTCTCAAGTTCTGGGACATCGAGGAGCGTCGCGAGATCTGGTGAGCCGCGCGGCCGTCGCATGCCGCTCGCGCGGGACTGATCCGCCGTCGCTCAGGCGAAGAGTTCGGGGAGCTCGGCTGCCGGGGCGAAGCGCGCGCCGTACCGTGCCGCGAGGCGTTCGAGGCGGCGGCGCACCTCCTCCTGTCCGAGGAAGCCCGCCCAGCGTGCGATTCCACCGCGGAAGGGCGGAAATCCGGAGCCGAGGACCGTGGCCAGGTCGAGGTGATCGCGCTCGGCGGCGACGCGTTCCGCGAGACACCGTGCGGCCTCGTTGATCATCCCGGAGAGCAGCCGCTCGACGATCTCCTCGTCGCCTGGGGCGCTTCGGGGAGGCGGCAGGTCGGCGCGGTTCGGTCGCCGCTTTCCGTCTCGCAGGGTCCAGAATCCGCGGCCGGCCTTCGTGCCGAGGGCCCCGGCGCCGAGCAGCGTGTGCAGCAGGCCGGCCGGCCGGGCGCGTTCTCCGAACGCGGCCTCCAGAACGCCGGCCACCTTCGCGGCGACGTCGAGTCCCACCTCATCGAGCACCTGCAACGGCCCCATGGGCATCCCGAAGCGGACCAGCGCTCGGTCGACGGCCTCCGGAGGCCAGCCCTCCTCCACGGCGAGGGCCGCTTCGTTGAGGTAGGGAAGAAGGAGCCGGTTCACCAGGAAGCCCGGGCGGTCTCCCACGACGACGGGCGTCTTCTTGAGCCGGCGCACGAGACCGACAGCCCGGCCCAGCATCTCGGAGCGCGTCTCCGCGCCCGGGATGATCTCGACGAGCGGCATGCGGTGCACCGGATTGAAGAAGTGCATGCCGACGAGGCGCCCGGGGTCGTCGAGCCCGGCGGCGATGCTCGCCACCGGAAGCGACGACGTGTTGGTCGCCAGCATTGCGCTGCGCGGCACGCGTCCCTCGAGGTCGCGGAAGACGCGAATCTTGAGCTCGAGCACCTCCGGCACCGCCTCGATCACGACGTCGGCCCGTGCCAGGCCCGTGTCTCCGGTCGTGGGAGAGATGCGCGCGAGGACGGCGTCCCGTTCCCTCGGCGACAGCGAGCGGCGGCGGACGCGGCGCTCCAGCGGCGCCGCGGCGAAGACGAGCCCGACTCGCAGCGCCTCCGCGCCGACGTCCTTCAGGCGAACCGCGATGCCCGTCTCGGCCAGCGCACCGGCGATCCCGCCGCCCATGGTGCCGGCGCCGATGACCGCGGCGCGCGAGAACTCACGGTCCGGCGGAGACTCGGCGCCGGTCCAGGGATGCCGGGCGAGCGCTTCGGCGCCGCGGAACAGGAACAACAGATTCCTCGCCACCGGCGTCACCGCCAGCCGTCCGAACGCTTCCGACTCCGCGCGCATCGCCGCCTCGCGGGGCGCGCCGAACCCGGCCGTCACCCGCCGTACGATCTCGAAGGGAGCGGGGTAGTGTCCGCCGGACTCGCGGCGCACGGCGCGCCGCGTCACTGCGGCGAGAAGCATGCGTCCGGGCGGCGTGCGCCCGAGCAACGCGTCGCTGGCGCGCCGCGCGAGACTCCGCGGCCGAGGGGCGCCCGCGGACAGCGCCATCTCCCGGGCGACGCGCTCCAGCAGTTCGGGTGCGGTGAGCCTGTCGACGAGACCGAGAGCCAGCGCCTTGCGCGCGCGGACGCTCTTTCCGGAGAGCACCAGCGGGAGGGCCGCGGAGATCCCGACCGTGCGCGGCAGCCGCCACGTGCCGCCGAACCCCGGGAGGATTCCGAGCCGCACCTCGGGCAGCCCGAGCTGCACGGCGTCGTCGTCCGCAGCGACGCGCCGGCGAAACGCGAGCACGGTCTCGAGCCCTCCGCCGAGGCATGCCCCGTTGATCGCCGCGATCGTCGGGAACGGCAGATCCTCGATCCGGTCGAGCAGCTCCTGTCCGAGCCGCGACTTGGCCCGCGCCTCGTCCTCGCTCTCGAGCGCCGCGATAGCCGCGACGTCCGCTCCGGCGATGAACTGTCCGGGCTTCGCCGAAGCGAGCACGAGGCCTCGCGGCCGCTCCTTCTCGGCGCGGTCGACCACCTCGGTCATGGCCGCGAGCCACGCCTCGTCGATGAGGTTGACGCGCGATCCCGGGCGGTCGAGCCGCACGACGAGGACGTCGTCCTCGATGCACGCGTGGATCACGGTACCCGCTCCAGGACGATCGCCGAGCCCTGTCCGCCGCCGACGCACAGCGAGGCCACGCCGAGCGACTCGCCGGAGCGGTGCAGCTCCTCGAGCAGCGTCGTCACGAGCCGCGCGCCGGTCGCGCCGATGGGGTGGCCGAGAGCGATCGCTCCGCCGTTCGGATTGCGCTTCGCCGGATCGATCTCGCCGACGGCGGCGGTCCGGCCGAGCTCCTCCCGGGCGAAGGCGCCCGACGCGAGCGCTCGCTCGCAGGCGATCACCTGCGCGGCGAACGCCTCGTTGATCTCCAGCCGTCCGACGTCGGCGAGCGTGCGACCGGCCCGTTCCAGCGCGAGCGGAATCGCGAAGGCCGGCCCCAGCCCCATGCGTCTCGGGGCGAGGCCGACGGTGGCGTGGGCCAGGACGCGCGCGCGCGGGCGCGCCCCGAGCCGCGCGGCGGCACGCTCCGAGACCAGCAGAACGGCCGCGGCCCCGTCCGTGACCTGGCAGGAATTGCCCGCCGTGACCGTACCGTCCCGCCGGTCGAAGGCCGGGCGCAGCCGAGCAAGCGCCTCCATCGACTTCCCCTCGCGCGGGCCGACGTCGGACTCCACGACGCGGTCGTAGCTCGGGCCCACGAAGAGCGGGGCGATCTCCGCGGCGAGGCGTCCGGACTCGCGCGCGCCGACGGCGCTCACGTGGCTCTCCAGGGCGAACGCGTCCTGCTCCTCGCGGGAGACGCCGAACTCCCGCGCCAGGTTCTCCGCCGTGCGCCCCATGTTCAGCCCGCAGACCGGGTCGGTCAGTCCCTCGAGCAGCGCCGAGCGCGGCATCATCCGCCGCGGCTGGATCTGTGCCAGTGCTGCGAGTCGCTGGCCGAGCGTCCGGGCTTTCGCGTAGCCGAGGAACCACGCGTTGGCCTCGGGCGGCAGCTCCATGGGGATGCGGCTCATGCTCTCCGCCCCGCCCGCCACCACGATGTCCGCGCTTCCCGAACGGATCTTCTCCGCGGCGACGATGACCGCCTCCAGCCCCGAGGCGCAGTTCCGGTGCACGGTCAGCCCCGGTACTCTCTCCGGAATCCCGGCCAGCAGCAGCGCGACCCGCGCGACGTTCGGGGCGTCGGAGGGGGTGCCGGCGTTGCCCAGCACGACCTCGTCGATCTCGGCGGGGTTCATCTCGCAACGATCCAGCAGCTCGGAGATCGCGCGGCGCGCGAGCTCCTTCGCCGGAACCGAGGAGAGCTCGCCGCCGGCGCGAACGAACGGAGTACGCACGGCGCCGAGGATGAGCGGAGCGCCGCTCACGGGCCCTTCTTCCCGAAGGCCGTGAGCGGCGAGTTCTCCCGCAGCCAGCGCACCATTCGCTTCCATTCGCCCTCTTCGATGGGCGCTTCGCGGCGCCGCAGGATCCCCAGGATCTCGGGTGCGGCCCGCCGGCCGCACTCGTAGCCCACCCGGATCATCTCGTCGGCGCGGTCCAGGTCGTAGGGACCGAACTCGGAGAGGTCCGGACGGATCACGTGATCGGCGAGGATCTCGGAGAGGATCGCGTTGCGCTGGGAGACGAAGCCGACGACACGCAGCGCGACTTCGAAGAGGTTCTTGGGTTCCTTCGCGTGCCAGTTCCGGATCGTGCCCAGGTTGATCCCGATCTTCACGTCGCAGCCGAGCTCGTCGAGCGTCTCGATCGGCAGGTATTCGACGAGTCCTCCGTCGGCGATCAGATCCCCATCGATGAGCACCGGGGCGAAGAGCTGCGGGATGGAGCAGCTGGCGCGGATGGGCGGCGCGATCCGGCCCGTCCGGAACACGGCCTTCCTGCCGGTGGAGAGGTTCGCGGCCACCACGGCGAAGGGAATCGCCAGGTCCTCGAAGCGCGCATCGCCGAGCTTGTCTCGCACGTAGTGCTCGAGCTTCTCGTTGGAGAGCAGCCCCATGCGCGGGATCGTGACCCGCGTGAGGCGCTTCCACGAGAGGACGGATGCGGCGTCGGCCATCTCCGCGGGCTTCCATCCCGCGGCGTAGAACGCGCCGATGATCGAGCCGCCGCTCGTCGCCGCGATGGCGTGGATGGGAATGCCGGCTTCCTCGAAGGCCTGCAGGATGCCAACGTGCGCCACCACCTTGGCGATCCCGCCGGAAAGCGCGAGCCCGACGCGAGGCGTGGATTCTTCGCTCACGCTTTCTCCCCGGTCGCCTTGACCGCCTCCGCCGGTCGCATTAGCATTTCGCCCCGTCGATCTTTCCACGGGCCCTGCGCGGTGTCCATGAACCTCTCTCGCCTCGATGTCGCCGCCGTCTCTCGCGCGCTCGACGACCACGATCCCGACCGGGACCACTTCCTCGACGCCGTCGACGGCTCCGTGTGGACTTTCGTCTTTTCGGAGGCGACGGATGAGACCCGTGAGCGGCGGGAGGCGGTTCTCCAGGGCCTGGGGAAGACCCATGTGCTGATCCCGGCGCGCAGCCCGCAGGAGGCCTTCGAGGAGATCGAGGACTTCGTCGAGCGGGTCGAGGACGCCTCGGCCCGGGAGGCTCTCTTCCGGGCGATCGAGCGCAAGGGGGCGTTCCGCAACTTCCGCGAGGCGCTGCTGGAGCTCCCGGAGGAGCACCGGCGCTGGAGGGCGGAGAGAAGCGCGGCGTCGCGGCGGCGGTTGGGGGCGTTCCTGGATTCGCTCGGGATCGAGCGGGTGGAGAGCGCGGCAGGCGGGCCGGTTTGACGCGAGCGCGTCTGAGGCGGATCGCCGTCCTGACCGGAGGAGGCGACGCCCCGGGACTGAACGCCGTCGTTCGCGCCGTCGCGAAGTCGGCCTTCGGCAAGGGGTGGGAGGTCCTCGGCATCGAGGACGGGTTCGAGGGCTTCTACCAGGAAGGGGGCATCCGCCCCCTTTCTCGCGGCCACGTCCGCGGGATCCTGCAGACCGGCGGCTCGATTCTCCGCTGCAGCAATCGCGGCGACCCCTTTCGTTTTCCCGGCGCCGGTCCCGAGCCCGAGGATCGCTCCGGAGAGATCGTCTCCACAGCCGATCGCCTCGGCCTGGACGCCCTCGTCGTGATCGGGGGCGATGGATCGCTCTCCATCGCCGGACGGCTCGGGGAGCGCGGAGTCCCCGTCGTGGGCATCCCCAAGACGATCGACAACGACGTCTGGGGCACGGACGTCACCTTCGGGTTCAACACCGCCTGCGAGACGGTCATGCAGGCGGTGGATCGACTCCACACCACCGCGGCGAGCCACCAGCGCGTCATGGTGATCGAGGTCATGGGCCGGGACGCGGGGTGGATCGCGCTGGAAGGTGGGGCCTCCGGCGGCGGCGACGTGATCCTCATTCCCGAGATCCCCTTCGACCTGGACGCGGTGTGCGGGAAGGTCCGGGAACGGGCGAAGGATGCTTCCGGGTTCTCGCTGGTGGTCGTGGCGGAGGGGGCCTATCCGGCCGGCGGCGGGAAAACGGTCGTGGTAACCGCGGAGGAGAGCGCGACGGGCTTCGAGCGCCTCGGGGGAATCGGCGAGGGCGTCGCGAGGACGATCGAGCGGCGGGAAGGGGTCGAGTGCCGCGCGACCGTGCTGGGCCACGTGCAGCGGGGCGGCAGCCCCACGTCCCGCGACCGCATGCTGGGGACGCGGTTCGGCGTGGGCGCGGTGGACCTCGTCGAGCGCGGGCTCACCGGCCGCATGGTGGCGATGCGCGCGGAACGAATCGTCGACGTACCGCTGGACGAGGTCGTGGGCCGGTCCAAGCGGGTCGACCCCGACGGCCAGGAAGTGCACGCGGTCGAGGCCATCGGAGTGAGCTTCGGCCGCTGAGGTCCGGTGCCGGTCGTCCCCGCTTCGGCGGTCAACTTCTGATCTCGCCGAGCCGAACGGCGCTTCGATTTCCGTCCGGCTGGACAATGTACTTGACGGCTAGTCGCCGTTGCCGTTCGTTGCTCATGAGGCCGCCCCGACCCGGAACTCCCTTCGAGGGGGTCGATGCGCAAGATCGGCGAGAACATACGCTTCTACCGCAATCTCCGCGGGCTCACACAGACCGCCCTCGCCCGGAAAGTCCAGGTAGCGCCCGCGTATATCAGTCAGATCGAGGCCAACCAGCGGGTTCCGAGCCTCAAGGTCACCCGCCGCATCGCGGCGGTGCTCGGAATCGACATGAGCATCCTGGTGCGGGAGGCGGACCCCCGCGCGCAAGAGGGCCGGCTCTCCGTTTCGGAGAAGCTGGACCTCCTCCGCACCCTGATCATGGCGATCGAGGGCGAGTCCCGGGCGGTTCCCGGCGGGTCTGCCGAGGCCCTCACGGCCGAGGGGCGAGGGTTCGTCGCCACCGAGCTGCACTCCGAGCCGGCCTACTGCATCGTCCTGCGGGAGTTCACCTCCACGGCGACGTTCGGCCGCGAGGCCGAGGACACGGCCGGGGAATGCCACTTCGTGATCGAGGGCCGCGTCCGCGTGGTGGGTCGGCCCGGGGCGCAGGACCTCGAAGCCGGCGAATCCCGCAGCCTGAGCGGCGCCGGCGACGAGAGGCTCTCGGGAAGCCGCGGGACCCGGGTGCTTTCCATTTACGCACCTCGCGTCCCGCTTTCCGCGCTGTCCGAGCGGACTGCCGAGTCCGAGGCCCCCTCCGCGTGACCTCGCCGGCCTCCGGCCCGCCACCAGCCGGCGGGGAGGGCCCCTTCGAGGATGCCGTCCGCACCATCCTCCGGGAGCTCGGCGAGGATCCGGCCCGGGAGGGCCTCTCTCAGACCCCCGGGAGGGTACGGCGTGCCTGGGAGCACTTCACCCAGGGGTACGCCCGCGACCCCCAGGAGATTCTCCGCGGGGCGATCTTCCACGAAGAGTGCAACGAGATGGTCTTGGTCCGCGAGATCGAGGTTTACAGCGTCTGCGAGCACCACCTTCTCCCGTTCTTCGGGCGATGCCACATAGCCTACCTGCCGCAGGGGAGGATCGTCGGGCTCTCCAAGCTGGCGCGGGTCGTGGACGTGTTCGCCCGTCGGCTCCAAGTACAGGAGCGCCTGACGACCCAGATCGCCCAGGCGATCCACGAAGCCCTGGATCCGCTGGGCGTTGGCGTCGTGATGGAAGCTCGACACCTTTGCATGATGATGCGCGGGGTCGAGAAGCAGAACAGCCTCGCAGTGACGAGCTGCCTTCTCGGAGAGTTCGAGACGAACTCCAAGACTCGAACAGAGTTCTTCAAGCTCGTGGGCAACCAGCACAGCCTATGAGCTAGATCGGCCGCGCCGCCGCGGCGGCGCGCGCGAGCGTCCTCGAGGCCGATGTAAGGCTTTCCGTGCGATGATTGACGCAGGTTTGGCGCTTTGCTAAAGTGGCCCAGTTCAACGCTGTCCCAAAAAGTGTCCAGTTCCAGCGCTAGCCAAGGAGGTGTGCACCTCGTCGGATGTCCCGAGGGGCCGAGGTGAGAGGCGGCCCCTCAGTAACCCCGGAAGTCTCATCGTGATCCTGTGCTGCAAAGCCTTAGGGGGTCTGCACAAATGACGAAACGCCTTTCCGCAGGCGTTCTGCTGTTCGTCGCCGCGATGTTCGTCTTTGCGGTGACTGCGAATGCAGAGCGCCTCACTCCGCGCGAGTGGACGGACAAGAGCGATCCGTATCGCGGCCTGCCGCTCTTCTTCCGTTCCGCTGCCGGAACCACCTTCGTTCAGGTGAACAGCACCGGCGGGTGCGATCCTGCCCTCGTCACCGCGGGCGGAGACGTTCATGACGGCTCCACGCACACGAGTGGCCAAGTGTTCTGCTTCGAGGGTCCGGACAGCCTGTGGCCGGCCGGCCCGGGCGGGACGCAGCAGGACGATTGGGGCCACTGGTCGCGCAACCTGCCGCCAATTCCCCTCGCCAGCAAGTGGCACATCACGACGCTCGACGGACATGCCGGCAGCGGCACGTTCAGCTCGTGGTGCGGCTGCGACAGTCTGGGGACGAATCCCTCGTGCGACGACGTGACCTTCTGGGTGAACAAGAAGGGTTACGGCAACGAGTGGGAGTTCTCCCAGATCCTGGACGTGTCGAACCTCGGCGCGGCCTCCGGAGGTACGCTCGAGTTCGACGTCCGCTACGACAGCGAGTGCGTCTACGACTACCTGTACCTCGAGTACCACAACGGAACGAGCTGGTCGATCGTGCTCGACTCCGCCGGAACGGCCGCCGTGTTCAACGGCGTCTCCGGCTCGAGCGCCATTGTCACGAACACCTGCGACGGTGGCGGCGGCGGCGCGACGGACGGCAACATCTACAACGACGGCACCATCACGGCCGGCGGGAACTACCACGGGAACTCGACGTGGTACACGAACGTGACCTTCCCCGTGCCCGCGGTGGGGAATTTGAAGTTCCGTTGGAGAGGCTTCTCCGACCCGGCTTGGTCCGACGAGGACGGCCGCGGTGACACCGACGGCATCGCTGCCATCGACAACGTTACGGTGACGTTCAACAACGGCACGGTCGTGAACGACAACTTCGAGTTCGGCGACTACGTGCACATCACCACGACGGCCGGCGGCGGAAACTCGGCCTCATGGGCGTTCGAGCAGGGTGGCAACACCTATGACGGCTGGCACCTCACGTTCGACCCGATGTACAAGAACAAGGGCAACACCTGCACGTTCTCGAACGACTGGATGTGGGCGGCGAAGCCGGATGCTTCGGCGATCCCCGAGAACCAGTTCGAGTTCTTCCTGACGTCGCCGGTCATCCCGTGCGACGGATGGACGGGCGGCACGGTGCTGTACTCGAACTACCAGTGCTTGGAAGATCCGCGTGATGACTACTCCAACCAGCACATGCGGTTCTACGACGCTTCCAAGACCGCGTGGTCGCCGTGGCAGGACTTCGACGGCTTCATTTCCTTCGCCGGTTGCGAGTTCTGGAGCGTCAACGACTTCGAGGATCTGACGCCGTTCCTGGGCACCACGATCGACTCGCTCCAGCTCGGCTTCGAGCTCCTCGACCCGGACCAGCCCGGCGACTTCTCGTGGGGCAAGCATGCCAACGTGCAGTACGTGATCGACAAGGTCGCGTTCGGCAGCTACGACGGAACCGGCACGGTGTTCACGGCGCGTAACATCGACCTGTTCGCGGACACGTTCTCGCGCGCGGATCCCGCGCACACTCCGTTCCTGCAGAACGCCGAGCAGGCCAACTGGAACGGTGCCGGCGGGACGCGGATCTTCGCGGACTCGGATTCGCTCAACGTCGCGATCACCGACTTCAACGGCCTCACCAGCCAGAACGTGGACATTTTCTGGCGAGTGAACACCGGTCACGGCACGGCCTTCGGTGCTTGGCAGACCAAGGCGGTGCACTTCTCCGTGCAGGACGCGACCCGTCCGGCGGGTGAAGGCACTTACCGCACCATCATCGGCGCGGACGATGGCGGCGTGGAAGACGAGACCGCTTCCGGCGACGGCTTGATCTGGATCCGGGGACAGACGGTCGAGTACTACATCACCGTCGACGACGATGTGGCGGGCGTGAATCTCTCGTACTTCCCGGGTACGGCCGATCCGGCTACGACTGGCGGACCGACGTACTTCGAGTTCTCGATCCTGCCGTTCAACATCGACACCGGCGGCAACGTCGCCTCCACGTTCGACGTGAACGGCAAGCCGATTCCTGCGGCGGGCAAGCACTTCACGCTGCTCGTCGACGACTACACGCGGAACGCGCTCGATTTCCAGAACTCGACGGGCTTCAACCCGACGGGCGGTATCGGACAGGGTGCGTTCACGACGCCGGTTCTGGACCAGCCGGAGGACATGACGGAGCGTGCTCTGGCCCTCCTCTACGGAGGCTCGGAGACCAGTCCGCGCTGGGACAAGTACGACGTGCTCGGTGCCGGCTCGAGCGTGCAGTGCGAGCCGCGCGGCGTGTCCGACGTCGGGAACGGGCTGGGCGCGTACATGACCGACAATCCGCTGTTCATCTACTACGATGCGCTCATCTGGCTGCAGGGCACGTTCGACGCGTACTCCTATGCGGACACGACGCGCCTCGAGCTGGCCAACTACCTGGAGCGCGGCGGATGCCTGTTCTCCACCGGTGACCAGGTCGCCTTCCACCTTGGGACGGGCGGCAACGATGCGGACTCGCTCATTGGTTTCGGCGTCGAGTACTTCGGTTTCGCGTTCACCAACGTGGTGGACGAGACGACCGTGGACCGCGTGCTGAACATCACGGGTGAGGCGGGAACTTCGATGGCCGGACTGGAGCTCGGCATCTACGCCGAGTGCCCGATCCGGACGACGCCGGACCGGATGTTCCTGTCCGTGCCGGTCGGCGACGGCGTTCCCAGAGTTCTCGGGCGCTACACCGACGGCTCGTTCCCGAACGGTAGCGACAACACCCGGGTCTGCTTCACGAAGTGCGATCAGCCGGGCGTCGGCGGTACCGCGGCACACTTGGCATTCGGCCTGGAAAACCTGCTGGATGACGTGTCGCGTGCTCGCCTGCTCGGCCGGTTCCTCGGAACGGACTGCGGTCTGTCGGTCAACGCGGTCGTCGGCAACAACGACGGCGTGGATGCACCGCTGATCGCGAACGGCTTCGGCTTCAATCTGGCCGAGGCGCGTCCGAATCCGTTCTCCAGCGAGACCTCCATCCAGTTCAGCGTGCCGGCGAACACTCACGTGAAGATCGAGGTGTACAACATCCTCGGTCAGAAGGTGCGGACGCTGGTCGACGAGAACATGGAAGCGAACTCGTACGTGCGTGACTGGGACGGCCGCTCCGATCAGGGCGCGGAAGTCTCGAGCGGTATCTACTTCTACAAGATGGTGGCCGGCGACTTCAGCGCCACCAAGAAGGCGGTACTGCTCAAGTAGTTGCGGATTCTCGACCGGAAGGTCGAACCGGGGGGCGGCCGCCGAGGCCGGCCCCCCCGGTTTTGTTGGTGCGCGTGCGGGCGCGGGGCGCGACCGGCCGCGGTGCTACGGGCC